>NZ_LABX01000175.1 GCF_001043915.1 Methylobacterium aquaticum
CGGGTTCTCTCCTCTCCCCGCGGGCGGGGAGAGGGATGGGTCCCCGTTCAGGGGACACATCGAGCCCGAAGGGCGGGGGGTGAGGGGGCATCTCCGGTTGTGGCTCCTCCGGACCCACCCCCTCACCCTCGCTCCGGCTTTCGCCTGCGCTTGCCGCATCCCCGACAAGGGGGATGCGGCCCTCTCCCCGCCCGCGGGGAGAGGGGAGAGGCCGCGCCATTCATTTTTTTTCCCGGACAGCCCTACGCCCGGGTAGAGGCGATACGATGGGTTGCGGCCGGGAAAGGCCCTCACCCAGCATAATGCCGCCCCAGCACCTCGCGCACCCGCGCCACCATCTCGTCCACCGGCACCGAGAACTGGGCCGGGCGGGCGGCCTTCCACTCGGCATTGCTGCCGATGGCATCCGCCGCCTTGGCGCCTTCGATCAGGTCCTTGATCTGGACTTCGCCCTTCTCCCGCTCGTCGCTGCCCTGGATGACGACGCAAGGCGCGCCGCGGCGGTCGGCGTACTTCATCTGGGCCTTCATGCCGGAGGCGCCGAGATACAGCTCCGAGCGGATGCCGGCCTGGCGCAGACCCGCCACCAGCGCCTGGTAGGCGGCGGTCTCCTCGCGGTCGAGCACCAGCACCACCACCGGACCGGGGGCGGCCTGGCCCGACACGATCGGGCTGCGGACCACCTGGAGGGCGGAGAACAGGCGCGAGACGCCGACCGAGAACCCGGTCGCCGGGACCGGCTCGGAGCGGAAGCGGCCGACGAGGCCGTCATAGCGCCCGCCGCCGGCCACCGAGCCGAAGCGCACGGTCTGGCCGTCCTCGTTGACGACCGGGAAGGTCAGCTCGGCCTCGAAGACCGGGCCGGTATAGTATTCGAGGCCGCGCACCACCGAGGGATCGGCCCGCACCCGGTCGTGGCCGTAGCCCGCCGCCTCGCACAGCGTCATGATGGTGTGCAGCTCGGCGATGCCCTGGCGCCCGGTCTCGGACGCCCCGACGACCTCGCTCCAGCCGCCGAAGAAGTTTTCCCAGAAGGCGAGGCGGTCGCCGCCCTCGGTGGGGCTCGCCTGGAACGAGACGTAGCGCAGGATGCGCTCGATCGCCTCATCCGAGAGGCCGGCGCCCTTGGTGAAGTCGCCGCTCTCGTCCTTGCGGCCGGGGCCGAGCAGCAGGCTCACGCCGTCGGCACCCAGGCGGTCGAGCTTGTCGATCGCCCGCAGCACGGTGAGGCGCCGGCCGGCCTGGTCGTCGCCGCCGAGCCCGATCGCCTCCATCACGCCGTCGAGGACCTTGCGGTTGTTGACCTTCACCACGTAGTCGCCGCGGCCGATGCCGACCTTCTCCAGGGTGTCGGCGGCCATCATGCAGATCTCGGCATCCGCCGCGACGGTCGGGGCGCCGACGATGTCGGCGTCGAACTGCATGAACTGGCGGAAGCGGCCCGGGCCCGGCTTCTCGTTGCGGAAGACGTAGCCGGCGCGGTAGCTGCGATAGGGTTTGGGCAAGGCGTCGAAATGCTCGGCGACGTAGCGGGCGAGCGGCGCCGTCAGGTCGTAGCGCAGGGACAGCCAGGACTCGTCGTCGTCCTGGAACGAGAACACGCCCTCGTTCGGCCGGTCGAGGTCGGGCAGGAACTTGCCGAGCGCCTCGGTGTACTCGATGAACGGGGTCTCCACCGCCTCGAAGCCGTAGAGTTCGAAGCTCTCGCGGATCTTGTCCAGCATCCGGTTGGTGGCGGCGATCTCGGCCGGCCCGCGGTCGACGAGGCCGCGCGGCAGGCGGGGCTTGAGGGTGGCGGCCTTCTCGGCCTTCGCGGACTTGGACATCGGGTCTCGCAAGGACAGGAACGGGTCCGGCGCGGCCAGCTCCGTCACGGGGACGGGCACGGCGGGACGCGGACGCAGGTTTCGCCGGGCTCTAGCCCATTTGCCGGCGGCTGCAAACCGATGCCTGCCTCACGCCTCCCGGGTCGCCAGCCAGCGCACCCGCGCCGCCTCCAGCCCCCACACGATGCCGAGCATCATGTAGACGTGGCGCCACTTCTCGATGTCGATCTGCACCGCCTGGAGAAAGAACATCAGCAGGGCCGGAAACACGATCTGGGCGTGGCGCCGGTAGGGCGTGTCCTGGCTCATCAGCCTAAAACCCACCCGGCTCGTCATCAGCACCAGGAACACGAAGGTGACGCCGCCGATCCAGCCGCCATTGGAGAAGGCGCCGATATAGGAATTGTGCGGCTCGAGGTTGAAGGTCCGGCGCCAGCGCAGCGGGCCCATGCCGAGGGGGT
Organism: Methylobacterium aquaticum; assembly: GCF_001043915.1. Taxonomy (GTDB): domain Bacteria; phylum Pseudomonadota; class Alphaproteobacteria; order Rhizobiales; family Beijerinckiaceae; genus Methylobacterium; species Methylobacterium aquaticum. The sequence continues at coordinate 2,288 of NZ_LABX01000175.1, forward strand.
CCTCGATCAGCATGCCGATGCCGCGCAGCTGGTTGCCGAAGCGGCCGGTCTCGCCCTCGTCGTAATCCTGGGTGACGGCGGCGCGCTTGGCGAAGGTCTCGCCGACGCTGCCGACGGAGAGGAGCCCGACCAGGGCCACCGCGCCGAACCCCGCCGTGAGGGCGGCGAGCAGCACGATGCGGCGGCGTAAGCGCGGGGCGCTGGTGCGGTAGAGCATCAGCACCATCAGGCCGCTCACCACCAGGGTGCCGCCCCAGGAGCCGCGGGAGAACGACAGGAACACGCCGGCGAGCAGGATGAACAGGCCGAGGCCCGACAGGAGCGGGCGCCGGGCGCGGCCGGTGAGCAGGTTGTGCATCAGGTAGAGCGCGCCGAGGGTCAGAAACGACCCGAACACGTTCGGATCCTGGAACGTGCCCGAGGCGCGGCCATACATGCTGAACAGCTTCTCGTTGCCGATCAGCTCGAGGTAGCCGCCGATGCCGAGGATGGCGCAGAACAGCGTGCTGGCGGTGTAGACCTTGAGGGCGGCCTCGACCCGGCGGTCGCTGTCGTCGGAGAAGAACAGCGTGAAGAAGATGCCCGTGACCGCGAGGTAGCCGAGTTGCACCGTCCAGACCGCCGGCAGGTCCTCGTCGAGATAGGGGATCAGCGCGACCACCGTCGCCGCGACGAAGGCGAGGAGAATGATGACGACGGGGATCGCGCCCCGGTACAGCCGCACGCCGAGCAGGACCCAGAGCACGATCGTCGGGATCGCCACGATGTCGTAGGGCGAGGTGTCCGAGAAGGCGAAGCAGGCGAAGAAGATGAACGCCGCCATCAGGACATGGCCGAAGCCGCGCAGCAGATGGAGGAACGGCACCGCCGCGAGGTCGCGGCGCGGCAGGACGAACGTGGCCATCGGGCGCCTCTTCGGGTGACGACGCCCGGGAGATTAGCGGCGGATGGTGTGCGCGGGCTGAAGCGACATGGTGAACGAAGTCGAAACGGACTGATCGGATCGTATCACCAAAGTGCCCGGCCCGTCCGGGGCCTGGACCGGCTGCGTCACCATGCTGTCGATCGGGCAGGCCCCAAAACAGCGCGGCCCCGCCGCGGAACGCACGACGGGGCCGGATACTCGGGAGAGCCGGTACGCAACTTGGCTCCCCAGGAGAATGGCGCGACGACATGAATCCTTCGTCAACGCCGCCGGCGGATCAGCGTGCCGCCAGCTTCGCGGCGGGCGCGAGGCCGGTCCTGGCCGTCCCCTCCCCGTCGGCGGGCCGCGCCGGGGGGCGGGCGGCGTAGCGGCGGGCAAGCGCGGCGCAGGCCATGAGCTGAACCTGGTGGAACAGCATCAGGGGCAGCAGGATGCCGCCGACATCCTGGCCGTCGAAGATCACGTTCGCCATCGGCACGCCCGAGGCCAGGCTCTTCTTCGAGCCGCAGAACACGATGGTGATCTCGTCCTCCTTCGCGAAGCCGAGGAGGCGGCTCGCCGCGGTCGTGATCGACAGCACGGTGGCGAGGAGCACGAGGTCGACGACCAGCATGGTGGCCAAAGCCGGCAGGGGCGTGCGGCTCCACAATCCTGTCGTCACCGCATGGCTGAAGGCGATGTAGACGATGAGCAGGATCGAGCCGCGATCGACCACCATGGTCAGGGGCTTGTGCCGGCTCAGCCACGGGCCGAGGCGCGGTTGCAGCAGCTGGCCGACCGCGAAGGGCAGCAGCAGCTGGGCCATGATCTTGCCGACCGCCCCCCAGTCGAAGCCGTGATGCTGGCCCTGCGTGCTGAGCAGCACCGTGAGGAGCAGCGGCGTGATGAACATGCCGAGGATGTTCGAGGCCGAGGCCGAGCAGATCGCCGCCGGCACGTTGCCGCCCGCCACCGACGTGAAGGCGATGGAGGATTGCACGGTCGAGGGCAGCACGCAGAGGAAGAGGACGCCCGCGGCGAGCGCCGGGGTCAGCAGGGCCGGGCTGAGCAGGCCGGCGGCGAGGCCGAGGATCGGGAACAGCACGAAGGTCGAGGCGAAGACCACGAGGTGCAGGCGCCAATGCACCAGGCCGGCGAGCGCCGTCTGCCGGTCGATGCGGGCGCCGTGCAGGAAGAACAGGAGCGCGATCATGCCGTCGGCGAAGACGCCGAGCCACTCGGCCGCCCGGTCCTGGACCGGCAGGACGCTGCCGAGGATCAGGGCGCCGACGATCATCAGCGTGAAGGTGTCGGGTCGGAAGCGGGAGAGCATGGCGGGCCGGAGGGTCTGCAAGGGTCTCTGGAAGGGTCCGGTCTCCCTAACCGGCCGGCGCCCGGATGGGTACGCAAGGCGCCAGGATTACAGTTATCGTGAAATGCGATAGCCTGATCATCGCTCATGCAGGATGCGGAGGGCCGGAGTGACACGCCTGATCGATCCCGTGCTGCTGCGCACCCTGGCGGCGGTGGTGCGCAGCCGCAGCTTCAGCCGGGCGGCCGAGCAGCTCGGCCTCGGCCAGTCGACGGTGAGCCAGCACATCCAGCGCCTGGAGGCGCAGACCGGCCATCGGCTCGTGGCCCGGGACACCCATTCGGTGGCGCTGACCCCGGAGGGCGAGACGGTCCTAGGGTTCGCCCGCACGGTGCTCGACGCGCATGAGCGGCTGGAGCGGGCGCTGTCCGGCGGCCCGGTGCGGGGCAAGGTGCGGTTCGGCGCCTCGGAGGATTTCGTGCAGAGCCGGCTGTCGGAGGTCTTACGCGATTTCCGCGAGTCCTATCCGTCGGTGGACCTGGAACTGAGCGTGGCGCTCACGGGCTTCCTCCACGACGCGCTGGCGCGGGGCGAACTCGACCTCGTGCTCGGCAAGCGCCATGTCGGCGAGACGCAAGGGATGCTGGTGCGGCGCGACCGGCTGGTCTGGGTCGGGCTCCCCACCGCCCTGCCGGAGCGGGGCGAGCCGGTGGCGCTGGCGAGCTTCCCGGCCCCCAGCATCACCCGGGCGGTGGCGCTGGCGGCGCTGACGCAGGAGGGCCGGGCCTTCCGCATCACCTGCACTTGCGCCAGCCTCAGCGGCCTGCGGGCCGCGGCTTTGGCCGGCGTCGGCCTGATGGCGCAGCCCCGCAGCCTGATCCCGGACGGGTTGCAGGAACTGGCGCATCCCGACCTGCCGCGGCTGGCCGATGTCGAGTTCGTGCTGTCCGGCCCGGGGCTCCACCGGGAGCCGAGCCGGGCGCTGGCGCACCAGATCCTGAACGCGGACATCTGGGATTGATGCCGTGCCCGGATGATGGGGGTCAGTACCCGATGGCGCCGCGCTTGAAGCCGAAGCCCGGGATCTCGCAGCCGCAGGAGCTGTTGAGGGGAGCCGGCCGGGTCGGGCAGTTGCCGCGGGCGGTGACGCAGACCCGGCCGATGCGGCCGCCATACTCGCGGTAGCCCGGCCGGTCGTAATCGTGGCGGCGGGACCGCGGGCGCTCGTCGTCGTAGCGCTCCTCGTAGCGGCGGCGCGGGCGCTCGTCGTCATAGCCGTAGCCGTACTGCGCGAAGGCGGGCGCGACGCCGAGGCCGAGGGTCAGGGCGGCCAGGGCCGCGGTCATCACGGTTCTCACGAATCTCTCCGTCGTTTCGGACGATGTGCCGGATCATTTCCGCCGGTCACGCTAGGCGTCCGCACATGAACGCCGGCTGAGGCGCTGCGGTGCCGTTGCGGCATATCGGAAATGCTGGGGAAATCCGACCCTGCCCGCGATCCTCGCGGCGATCCTCGGGGCGATCCCGGCCGCGCGACGGTTGCCGTCGGCGGGGAGCGTCGCCACTTATACCAACGGCCGAAGATGCTGACGCATCCGGCCGTTGGCTCAATCTCGAATTTTCGATGCCAAGCCAGAGGCTTGGCGAAAATTCGAGAACGGCACCAAAGGTCGTTTCCAACGACCGTTGGTATTACGCCCAGTATCCATCCGACAGCGCGGGCCGGCCGCTCGACGGACCGGCCCCAAGCACAGGGACGCCGACAGTGAAGGACGCGGAGATGGAGCTGCTGAAGCTCGCTGCCCTCGACGCCGACGATCTCGCGGTCATCTCGACTCACCTCCAGGATGCGGTCCTTCGGACCGGAGACCTCGCCTACCTGCCCCGGGAGCGCCGCTTCGCTCTGGTGGCGCGGCGCTTCGACTGGGAATGCCCCGACGGTGCCCCGCCACGGCGGCGGCTGACCGGCCTGCATTTCGAGCGGGTGCTCGCCGTGCGCTGCCGCAACATTTCTCGCGACGAGCCCGATGCGCCGCTCGAACTCCTCGCCATCACCTTCGAGCCGGGCGAGGCGCCCTCCGGCACCGCCACCCTGGTCTTCTCCGGCGGCGGCGCGATCCGGCTCGACCTCGAATGCATCGAGGCGGCGATGAAGGACCTGGGTCCGGTCTGGCAGGCCGAGAGCAAGCCGGTTCATGCCGCCCTGGACTTGCCCCTCGACGCGGCGTGAATTTTTTGGCAGTCGGCGGGCCTCGGATCGCTCCCTGAGATCGACCCTCCGTTCCGCCGACCACGAGACCGGACACAGCATGCAGCGCCTCGATTCCCGCGACCCCGATTTCGAGGCCCGGTTCACCCGCCTGCTTTCGGTCAAGCGCGAGGTGGCGGAGGATGTCGACACGGCGGTGCGCGACATCATCCGGGACGTGGTGGAGCGCGGCGACGCGGCGCTGATCGACTTCACGACGCGCTTCGACCGGCTCGCCCTCACCCCCGACACCATCCGGGTCTCGCCCGACGAGATCGACGCCGCGACCGCCGCCTGCTCGGGCGAAGCCCTCGACGCCCTGGTGCTGGCGAAGGAGCGGATTGAGACCTATCACCGCGCCCAGGTGCCGGCGGACCACCGCGAGACCGATGCCCTCGGGGTGACGCTGGGCTGGCGCTGGACCGCGCTCGAATCGGTCGGGCTCTACGTGCCCGGGGGCACCGCGAGCTATCCCTCCTCGGTGCTGATGAACGCGGTGCCGGCCAAGGTGGCGGGCGTGCCGCGGATCGCCATGGTGGTGCCGACGCCGGACGGGGTCACCAACCCGCTGGTGCTGGCCGCCGCGAAGCTCGCCGGCATCGACGAGGTGTTCCGGGTCGGCGGCGCGCAAGGAGTGGCGGCTCTCGCCTACGGCACGGCGACGATCAGGCCGGTCGCCAAGATCGTCGGGCCGGGCAACGCCTATGTGGCGGCGGCCAAGCGCCGGGTCTTCGGCCAGGTCGGCATCGACATGATCGCCGGCCCGTCCGAGGTGCTGATCCTGGCGGACGCCTGCGCCAACCCCGACTGGGTCGCCGCGGACCTGCTCGCCCAGGCCGAGCACGACACGGCCGCGCAAGCCATCCTGGTCACCGACAGCGATGCGCTGGCGGATGCCGTTGCGGCAGCTGTCGAGGGGCAGCTCAGGACCCTGCCGCGCACCGCGATCGCCACGGCGAGCTGGCGCGATTACGGCGCGATCGTGCGGGTCGAGCGGCTCGCCGACGCGATCCCGCTCGTCGACCGCCTCGCCCCCGAGCACCTGGAGATCGAATCGGCCGACGCCGAGGATCTGGCGGCGCGGGTGCGCAATGCCGGGGCGATCTTCCTCGGCGCCCACACGCCGGAGGCGATCGGCGACTATGTCGGCGGCCCCAACCACGTCCTGCCGACCGCCCGCTCGGCCCGGTTCTCCTCCGGCCTCGGCGTGCTCGACTTCATGAAGCGGACCTCGCTCCTCTCCTGCACGCCGGAAGCCCTGCGGGCCTTGGGGCCCGCCGCGATCGCGCTCGGCCGCTCGGAGGGGCTGGACGGGCATGCCCGCTCGGTGGCGATCCGCCTGAACCTTTAACCGATCCGAGTCACCCTGCCCTAGGTCCGGCTTGCGCGCGTGGCCGCGCTCGCCTCTGCTGCACGTCCTGTAAACGTCCGCGAGACGACTCGGGGAGGAGATCCGATGGCGAGCGAGGCTCCCGATCCGCGACAGCGCCTGGCGGCGGTGACGCTCGACGAGGATTCGATCGGGCGCGGCAACCCCGACCAGGAGCACGAGCGCGCCATCGCGATCTACGACATCCTGGAATCGAACCGCTTTCGCGTGGCCAATCACGAGGGCGGGCCCTACGCGCTGGCGCTCGGCCTCGTCGAGAACAAGCTGTCCTTCGCGATCTCGACCGCCGACGGCCAGCCGGTGATGACCCATCTCCTGTCGCTGACGCCATTCCGAGGCGTGATCCGCGACTACGAGATGATCTGCGACAGCTACTTCAAGGCGATCCGCACCGCCTCGCCGAGCCAGATCGAGGCGATCGACATGGGCCGGCGCGGGGTCCACAACGAGGCGTCGGATCTGCTGCGCCAGCGCCTGGAGGGCAAGGTCGAGATCGACCACGACACCGCCCGCCGGCTGTTCACCCTGATCTTTGCCCTCCACTGGAAGGGCTGACCCGGTGTCCGGAAGCCCCCTTCCGGACAGCGCCGCTCCCGCCGGGGCCGGCCCTTCGAAGCCGGACCCGGCGAAACCGGGCCGGCGGGTGCAGTCGGTGCTGTTCGTCTGCAACTTCAACGCCGTGCGCTCGGCCTGCGCCGAGGCGCTGGCCCGGCACTATTTCGGCAAGTCGGTCTACGTGCAGTCCGCCGGCGTCCGCAGCGGCGAGCCCACCGACCCGTTCATGATTTCCGCCCTCGACGAGATCGGCATCGACGCCTCGCGCCACCGCCCCCGCACCCTGGAGGAGCTGGAGGAATGGGAGGGCCTGAACTTCGATCTGATCGTCTCGCTCTCGCCGGAGGCGCACCACGCCGCCCTCGAGCTGACCCGGACGGTGGCCGCCGATGTCGAGTACTGGCCGACGCCGGACCCGACCGTGTCGCAGGGCTCGCGCGAGCAGCGCCTCGACGCCTATCGCGACGTGCGGGACGGGCTGGGGTTTCGCATCCGGCAGCGGTTGCGCTGACAAGACTTGATCGTCAACCGGAGGCCGGTACGTCCGCGTTGCTGGATTTTCCTTTCGGAAGGCCCGACTATCCCCCGAGACGGGGCATGAGCCCACGCGGGATGCCTTGGGGAATCAGGTGATGCCGTTACGGAATTTACGGGTGGTGATCCTCGGCGCGACGGTCTTTGGCATGGCGGTCCTTGGCGCGACGGGCGAGGCCCGCGCCCAGGCCAGGCTGTGCGGGCCATACTGCCAGATCTGCGTGGACATGCTGCGCATTCCCCGCGGCCCGAGCGGCGAGCCCTTGTTTCGACAATCGCCGGTGAGCAAGGCCACGTTCCGGGAGTGTATCGTCCGCTCGCAGCCGAATGGCGGCGTTGCTCGCACCGGTAACGGGAAGAGGACGGTCGCGCCGCCGTAACGGCGATTCCGGCGGGCGTTTCCCGTCAGAGGCCCAGCGCCCGCCCCAAAGCCACCACCCCCATCCCGGCCAGCACCGCCGCCAGCTCGAACCGGGTCAGCGCCATCACGCCGGCGGCGGTGACGAGGCCGAGGAGCCCCGGCAAGCCGGCCGACAGGCCGGTGGGGAGGGCGGTGGCCACCACGATCGAGCCCGGCAGGGCGCGCAACCCCCGCTCGACCCGAGGGGTGAGGCGCACGCGGCTCATCAGCACCACGCCGGAGGCCCGGCACAGATAGGTGACAAGGGCGAGCGCCAGGATGGCGATCCAGGGCCCGGCCGGCCCGGCGAGGACCGCGTCGATCATCGCGCCGCCCCGTCGTCGACGAGGAGGCCGGTGACGAGGCCGGCCGCCGCGCCCGCCGCGATGAAGGCGTAGCCCGGCACCAGCCGCTGCACCAGGAGCGCCACCACGCCCGAGGCGAGCCAGGGCAGGGCCGGCCGCATGCCGCGCCAGAGCGGCGCCAGCATGGCGGCGAAGAACACCGGCAGGATCATGTCGAGGGCATAGGCCCGGGGCTGGGTCACCAGGGCGCCGGCGAGGTGTCCGGCCGCCGTCGAGGCGACCCAGAGCGGCCACAGGCCGATGCCGGACCCGAACAGCACGCCGAGGTCGCGGCCGCCCTCGGACCGGTGGCGCACGCCGATCAGCCAGCTCGCATCGACGAGCACGAACAGCGTCATCGCGGTGCGCCAGAGCGGGGTGCCGCGCATCCAGGGCTGGATCGTGGCGCCCATCAGGATCATCCGGGCGTTGATGAGCCCTGTCACCGTCATGGCGGCCAGGAGCGCGCTCACCGTCCAGGGCTGGCCCCAGACTTCGAGGGTCACCATCTGGGCCGAGCCGGCATAGACGAGGGCGCTGGCGCCGACGGCTTCCGCTAGGCTCACGCCGCGCTGGGCCGCCGCGGCCCCGAACGCGGCCCCGAACACCGCGATGCTGGGCCAGAGCGGCAGGCTGAGCCGGATGCCCGTGAGGATGCCGGCCCGGGTGAACGGCGCGGCGGACGCATGGGACATGAGAGAAGGGGGTATCGGGAGCGGGAGGCTCGTCTGTTGCTCTCCCTCCCGGCGGGCGTCAATCCGCGGCCGGGCCTGCCTGGGTTGCGGGATCCGCACCCATGGCCGCCGACATCATGGTTGACGAATCGTGACCGGATGGCATTGACGAAGCGTTTCCACGTGAAACAGCACCGTTTGCCTCGTCAGGGCGGGAGCGGCTGCATGATGCTCACCCGAGGCTCGCAGGCCCGCCTCGCTCACAAGGGTGACGGCGCGCAGATCGTCGGTGAGCCTCCGCGCCAGCGTCTCGCGGCTCAGGGACACTGAGCCGTCGGCCGGTGCCTTCTGCCGCACGCGCCATATCAGGGCGGGATGGGTCGCCGTCACGGTCCAGGTCGTGATGCTGCGGCCGTTGCCGTCGAGAACGGCGCTCGGCACCCGTTCGTCGTGCGGACTGACCCAGATCCCGCGGCCGAGCAGGTTCGACGGCCAGACGAGAGGCGGAACGGTCGTGATCATCCGGCGCGAACTCCTCCCCTCTCCTTCCGGCACCGGCCTCGGAACGGTGAGCCTCACACGTCATTGGAATGATGATGTCGTCTAGCGCGCCGCCTGATCGAGCGCAAGCTTGTCTTCACTGGACGAGCTTGTGAAATGCTTGAGCTTGCGAGCGAGACAATCAGCAATTGCGCTGCTATCGACCCTCGTTCCATCTATCACATTGATCTTCATATTCCTCAAAAAAAACTTTAACGCAATCGAGACGACCCATCGTCACGAGACATTGTTATTATTTTCATGATGGTGGTGGAGGCTCCGGCCTGGATCCGCGATCGGGGTCTCGGGCGAGGCGGCGGGCGGCGGGATCAGTGTTGCGGTCTCACAACATGAGGGGCGGAAGTGGAAGCTCGGCCGCAGAGCGGGGATTGTGATCCGTGCCGGGATCGGCAGTTTTGGTGGCGAGGGCGGCTCCCGACCATGAGGCTGCGATGATGTCACGGGCGATGCACGATCGACCCGGCGGGCCGACACCCGCCATCCGGCCGCAGGGCCGGCCGGCCGACGACGCGGGCCGCATGGCCGCGTTCCTGGCGCCTGGCCTCCGGGCCACGTTCGACGGCTGCCTGACCGAGGCGCTGCCGGCGGATCTCGCCGGTCCTCTTGCCGATCTCCTGGGACGGCTCGACCGTCCCCGAGGCGCGCGGAGGCCGGGCGACCGCGATGCGGCCCTGCGCTGCCCCCGCACACCCGATTCCTTCCAGCGTTCGTAGAGTCCGATGAGCGACATTGCCGCCGAAACCAACCGCATCGTGGCCTTCCCGCAGGCCGTGGCCGCGGCCCCCGTCGACGAGAACACCGCCTCGATGATCGAGGTGTTGCAGGAGCAGTTGCGCCTCGCCCGCGAGGGCAAGCTGCGCTCGGTCGCGGTGGTGTCGGTCTCCTCGGATGGCGGGGCGATCGGCACGCAATGGTCCTGCACCCACGGCGACATCACCAGCCTGATCGGCAAGCTGACGGTGCTCACCCACGACATGATGGCGGCCCGCAAGTAATCGCCATCCACCCCTGACCACCGTTCCCATGCGATCACCGCTCGTGGTGACGGCGGCCCGGGTCGACGGGTTCGGGGCGGGAGCGGCAATCCCCGCCGGTGTTCCGACGGGAGGAGGCGCCGCGCGCCTTCAGCCGCGGCTGAGCCTCCGGGCGTTGGCCTGCACCTTGCGGCGATAATCCCGCACCACCCGCTCGGGCGTGCCACCGGAGGCGAGGGTCATCGCGGCCTCCGCCGCGGCCTCCACCTTCTCCGTGACCATGCGCTGCGCCTCCACCTGGGCGGCCGTGCCGCCAAGCGAGAGCTTGGCCAGCCGCAGGGCGACGACCGTCTGGGCTTCCAGCCCGAGGCGAACGGTGTCGAAGCCGAGGCGCAGCCAGGAATCATACATTGCAAGATGTCTCCGTGAGCGGATCATGAGAGGGAGCAGCCGCCCGGCGGACGAACGCCGGAACGGCTCAGGTGTTTCAGGCCGATGCGCCGGATGCACTCAGGGAATCGCACCCTGCGGCAACAGGAGCCCGCCGGGGGTCCGGGCGGGCGCGGCGTCGGGGGATGCGGCCTTCTCACGCTTTGGCTTTGCGACCCGTTTGGGGGACGGCTTGGGCGCATCGGCGGCGGGATCGGCCGGGTCCGCTCCTGCGCCGTCCGGCTTGGTCGCATCCGCCTTGGTCGACGCGGCATCGAGCGAGCCGGCCTTGGATGACCCGGCTTTGGGTGACCCGGCCTTCGCCGCCTTCGTCCCCCCCTTGCGGGCGGTGGGGACGGGTTTCGGCTGAGCCACCTTCGGGGCATCGCCGCAGCTCTGGAACGTCAGCTCGGCCAGGACCTGCCCGTCATCCTCGGCCAGGATGCGCAGGGTCCGCGGCAGGGCGTCCGGGTTGTCGGCCCACTGGATCGGCGCGCCGTTCTGCGCTTCGAGGGCGGCCGGCGAAGGACCGCGGCGCAGGCCCGACAGGTCGGGGCCGTAGGCGGTCGCGATCCTGTTGCGGATCACCACCTGCAACACCTGCACGGTCTCGGGCGAGAGCGGCCGCAGTGGATTGCTCCAGGTCATGCTCCCCTGCCGGGTGACCCAGAGGCGAAAGCCCGTCCCGCCCGCGAACTCGGCCGCCTGCGGCGCTGGGCAGGCGGGCGCCGTCTCGGCGGGGAGCGCGCGGGCCGGACCGGCCGCGGACAGAGCCAAGGGAGCAGCCGTCAAGCCGGCCAGAAGCAGGGCCTGCACCGCGGCATGGGTCACCGGACATCTCCGTCGCGTTTGGCAGGGGCGATGGTGGAGGGATCGGCCATGCGGCCACCGGCCTCGGGCAGGCCGGGCTCCGCCGGATCGTGATCGATGGTCATGCCGCCGAGCGGGCGGGATCGCGGCGCGTCGGGCGCGGCCAGCCGCGCGGGATAGGCGCGCGGCACCTCCGGATGCAGGGCCGCCTCCTCGAGCAGGCCGGCGAGGTCCTGGTCGAAATCGCGGAACAGCTCGTCGCCCCGGTCCTCCAGCTCCTGCTCGTGCGGGAGCCGCAGAGACGGATTGCGGGCGCGGCCATGCGCGAAGACGAGCACCAGGCCGGCAAATACCAGGGCTGCCACGGCAGCCAGAATCACGATCATCTCCATCGTGAGGCCAGCCTTAGAGCATTTCCCGCGGCCTGTCCGGTCGCAAGAGCCGGCCCCGATACGATCGGAGGCCGACCTCACGCGCACAACGCCCCCCGCGCCGGGTACCACGCGGGCCGACAGGCCGCCCGCGCGCAGCAGGCCCGTGGGACGACCACCATTATGGCTTGCGCGGGAACGGCGTGCGGCGTCTCGCCACCCTGAAGCGCCCGGGCTAGAGCATGGCCGGCCGTGGCGCGGAACGCTCCTTGCGTCACGGCCCCCAGGCGCGAGCCCGCGCGCCACTCGATCCGGACGGTGATCCGGCCACAGGACGAAGCGACCCGATGGACAGGCTTCAAGGTTCCACCATCCCCGGTTCCATGCTCCCCACGACCGACCCGCAGGACGCCGCGGCCCTGGAGGCGGACTTGCTCGGGCTGGTCGAGGAGGCACGCCACCAGGCGAGCCAGGACCCGTTCCGCAACCCCGTCCTGACCGTCGCGCTGGCGATCAGCCGCCGGTTCGACCGGGGCGAGATCGGCGAGGAGCATTTGAGCGGCCTGTTCGTGCGCCTGCGCGCCCGGGCGCTGGAGGCGCGGGCGGCACGGCTGCGGGCCTATCTCGGCCTCGGGACGGAGGCGGATTCGCATGCCGCCACGCAGGCCGTCGCGGCGGCCGCCCTCGGCGACCCGGAGATGACGTTCGAGACCGCCCGCACCCGGGTCGAGCGGACGCGCTTTGCCGCCGTCTTCACCGCCCACCCGACTTTCGGGATGCCGAAGGCGGTGGCGAGGCTCCTCGCCGAGGCCGCCTCCGAGCCCGACCCGGCGGCGCGCCAGGCGCCGATTGCCGCCGCCGCCGCGCTCTCCGCCCGGGCCGACCCGGTCATCACCCTCAACGACGAGTTCGACCAGGCCCGGCACGCAGTCCAGCACGGCCGCGCCGCCCTCGACGGGCTGAACGAGGCGCTGCTGCGCGCCGCCCGCGAGCGCTGGCCCGATCGCTGGAGCGAACTCGTGCCCATGCCGGTGGTGCTGGCGTCCTGGGTCGGCTGCGACACGGACGGGCGCACCGATATCGGCTGGTACGACACCCTGCGCTACCGGCTCGAATCGAAGCGCACCCAGTTCGACCGGGTTCTGGCCCAGCTCCCTGACGATCCCGCCGCCGACCCCGCCCGCAGGCTCGCCCAGGAGGCAAGGGCAGCGGTCCTGCGCCAGCTCGCCGTGGCGCCCAAGCTCGGCGAGCAGCCGAGCCTCGAGGCGGTGCACCGCTTCGCGCTCGCCCTCATCATCGAGCGCGACCGGGCCCAGACCGAGGCCGGCCCGCTCCTGTCTCTCCTCGACCGGGCAGTGGCCGAGGCCGCCGACGACGAGGCGCGCCTGAGGCTCTGCATCTTACGGGCCGGCGTCGCCGCGCACGGGCTCCAGAACGGCCTGCCGCATTTCCGGCTCAATGCCAGCCAGGTCCACAACGCCGTGCGGCGGGAACTCGACCAGGACGGCGACCCGACCGATCCGGCCCAGCGCCGCTCGCATCTCGCCTCGATCAACGCGCTCCTCGCCGAGGTCGCGGCGGTGCCGGTGGATTTCGGGGCGCTCGCCGCCGAGCGGGCCTCCGCCGCCCGGCTGATGATGACGATCGCCCAGATCCTCAAGCATATCGACGGCACCCACCCGGTCCGCTTCCTGATCGCCGAGACCGAGACCGGCTACACCCTGCTCGCCGCGCTCTGGCTGGCGCAGCATTTCGGCATCGGCGACCGGGTCGAGATCACGCCCCTGTTCGAGACCGCCTCCGCCCTCGAACAGGGCGTGCACGTGATCGAGGATGCGTTGCGCTCGCCCCATTGGCGGGCCTATCTCAAGCGCATCGGCCGCCTGGTGGTGCAGTTCGGCTACTCGGATTCGGGCCGCTATGTCGGCCAGCTTGCCGCCACCTTCTGGATCGAGCGCCTGCGCTTCCGCCTCACCGAGCTGATGGCGGCGCACGACCTCACCGACATCGAGCTCGTGATCTTCGACACCCACGGCGAATCGATCGGGCGCGGCGCGCATCCGACGAGCCTCGCCGACCGGCTGGCCTATCTCGCTCCCGACCATGCGCGGCGGCGCAACCGCGAGGCGGGGATCCGCACCAGCCTCGAATCGAGCTTCCAGGGCAGCGACGGCTACCTGATGTTCGGCACGCAGACGCTGGCCGAGGCGACGGTCGCGCGCATCGGCGAGCACGTCTACAGCCGGCTCCAGCCGGCGCCCGACCCGATCTACGCCGAGGCCGACTTCGCCACCGAGTTCTTCACCGGCGTGCGCCAGGACATGGAGACGCTCGTCAACGATCCGGGCTACGCCGCCCTGCTCGGCACCTTCGGGCCGAACCTCATCGACCGCACCGGCTCGCGGCCGGTGGCGCGGCAATCGGATGCCGGGGGGCCCGTCGCCATCACCCATCCGCGCCAGATGCGGGCGATCCCCAACAACGCGATCCTCCAGCAGCTCGGCTTCCTGGCCAATTCCCTGCACGGCGTCGGGCGGGCGGCCGGCCGCGCGCCCGACCGGTTCGTCGAGATGCGCGAGCGCTCCGAGCGCTTCGCCCGCGCCTTCCGGCTGGTGCAGGAGGCCACCGCCGTCGGCGACCTCGACGTCCTGCGCGCCTATATCGACACCCTCGACCCCTCGGTCTGGCTGGAGCGGGCGCGGCGCGCCACCCGGGACGGGCGGCGGGAGGAGATCGTGGCGATCGCCGGCGCCCTCGACCGGCTCAACCTCGCGCCGCATCTGCGCCGCCTGTTCGGCCGGCTGACCCAGGACCACCTGATGCTGCACATGGTCGCCCCGGACCTGCCCGGGATGACGCCGCGTCTGGCGCTGCTGCACGCGCTGCGCCTCGCGCTCATCCACCGGATCTGGTTCCTGGCGGTGCATATCCCGGGCTTCCGGCCGCAGAACGGCATCACCCGCGAGGCTTTGATCGAGCGCATCCTGCGCCTCGACGTCGAGAGCTGCCTCAAGCTCCTCGACGACATCTTCCCGGTGACACCGGATCCGACCTTGGGCCTCAATTTCGGCGAGCCGGCCGGCCCCCGCGGCGTCGGCACCTACGAGGCCGAGCACCGCACCCTGTTCGCGCCGATCCGCCGCCTGTTCGGCCTCGTGCGCGAGATCAGCGGCATGATCCAGCACGAGGTCGGGGCGTTCGGGTAAGGGGAGCCGGGCCGGTCCTCCGCCGCGAGGATCGGCCTCGTCCCCCGGGACGCGCGTCAGCGCTCGGCCCAGCTCATGTCGAGGGCGGAGCGCATCGGCCGCCGCTCGGCCTGTCCGCCGGGCAGGACGCGGTATTTCAGGCGACGCTTCGGATCGACGATGATCGCCCCGGGCGCGAGGGGGCCGTCATACGGCACCGTGTCGCCCGACATGCGGGCGAGCGCCCGGGCGGGACCGGGGGAGGCCGGGACGGCGCCGGTCACCAGGAATTCGATGAAGCCGCCGCCCAGATCGGGCCGGCCCGTCGGCGCAGCGGGGCTCGCCGCGGCCGCAATCGTCGTGGCGCCCACGATCGCCGCAGCCGCAGCGATCCGCCCTGTTCCTCCGCCCACCGTCATGACGTCCCGTCCTCACCCGGCGGAACCCATGGTTCCGCGGCGTGAAGCCTAGCAGACGTGACCGCGACCGCGGGCCGGGACCTGACGTCAACCTTACCGGTTCCCGAACGTGAAAGACCGCCGGGACCGATGGTGGTGCCGGCGGTCCTCCGATGTGCCCGTGCCGTCCGGCTCAGCCGCGGGTGCGGGGCGGGCAGGCGGTGGGGCTGAGGGAGTAGTGCTCCGGCTCGACCACGCGCTGCGTCTCGACGTAGACGCCCGGATGGTAGGAGTTGCGAACCAGGCCGCCGCTCGCCTGGTAGTTGAGATCATAGGCCATCGAACGGGCCGGCGGACGCACGAGCCGGCCGCGGGTGTTCACCACCACACGCTCGGGCCGGTAGGTCGGCTGCCAGCAGACGTCGCGGTCGGGCGTCACCGAGATCTCGTACTCGAGCGCCTGAGCGCCAGTCACGCCGCCGACACAGATGACCATGGCCGCCAGAGCGGCAAAACGAAAGCGTGTCACGTTCGGTCTCCCTGCATGGCCCTGCAATTTCTGGGACCATTGCCGATGCATGAAGCCAAGTTTCAGCGCGATCAATAAGTATTTTCTGCTGAAGTTGCGGAAACCTGCCACTCGATCCACAAATCCATTGGAAATATACTTCTGGTATGAGTATGACGACCGTAGCATGCCTGAGAAGAGGCTGAAAGTCAAATGTCCTGATTGTCATCCCTCAAATGAGGTATGCGGCCTCATGACTTGCCCACCCAAATACACGAGAATGTTTCGGGGAGTGGAGCCTGGATGATCCGGCCCGGCCAATGATACAACTTTTCATGAGATGATTTCACCCATGGGTTTCATTGACGACACGCTCCGGCGCCTCGACGACAGCCTCGGCGAGGCGATCCTCGACCCGTCGCGCTGGGGCGCCGCGCTGGATCACGTCTCGGCCCTGGTCGACGGCGACGGCGTGATGCTGCTCCGGAGCCACAACCGGACGCCGGGCATCCCCTGCACCGCCAGCGTCGCCGAGCTGGTCGACGACTATTTCCGGCACGGCTGGCACGTGAACGACCTGCGCACCCGCGCGGTGCCACGGGTGATGCGGGGCGAGGTGGTCACCGACCACGGCATCCTGACCGCCGAGGAGATGGCCCGCGCCCCGTTCTACAACGACCTGCTGCTGCGCCACGGCTACCACTGGTTCGCCGTCGCCGGCTTCCATGCCGGCTCCGAGCACTGGGCCGTGTCGGTGCAGCGCAAGGCGCGCCGTGGCCCGTTCGAGGCGGTGCAGCCCCTTGCCGGCCTCGCCCAGCGCCTCGGCCGCGCCGCCACCCTGTCGGAAGCCCTCGGCCGTGCCGCCCTCGACGGCCATCTGCGCGGGCTCGAGCAGGTCGGCGAGGCAGCCCTCGCCCTCGACGGAGCCGGCCGGGTCGTCGGCGCCAATGCACGGGCGGACGCCCTGTTCGACGCCGCCTTCCGCGTGGTCGACGGCACCGTGCGGATCGCCGACACGCGGGCAAGGGAGGCACTGGCGGGCGTGGTCGGCGCGCTCCCGCATCGCAGCCCGCCGCCGGCCGGCCCGATCCTGGTTCCCCGGGGCGACCGCCGCCCTCTGATCCTGCGCGTCCTGCCGGTGATCGAGGCCGCCCGCTCCCCCTTCCTGGGCGCCCAGATGCTCCTCACCGTCACGGATCTCACGGCCGAGCAGCGGCCCGATCCGGCCGTGCTGGCGCAGGTCTTCGGCCTCACCGCCGCGGAGGCACGGCTCGCCGCGATCCTGGCCGGCGGCGCGTCCCTCGACGAGGCCGCCGGGACGCTCGGCATCGCGGTCGGCACCGTGCGCAGCCAGATCAAGGCGGTGTTCGCCAAGACCGGGACCGGGCGCCAGGGAGCCCTGGTGGCGCTTCTCGGCGCGGCAGGCCTGCGATGACGCGCGGACGTTACGGTTGCTTGGCCCAGATCCCGAGCTTGCCCGTGCGCGCGTGTCGCTCGGCCTCGACGAGGTCCGGCGTCGCATCGGCGCCGGCACGGCCGCCGCCGTTATAGAGCACCACCTCGGAGAGGTCGTGCCCGTCGACGGTGCAGATCCAGGCGGTCTTCGCGGGGCTCGGCTGGCAATTCACCGGGCGGCCGGCGAGATAGCCGGAGAGGTCGCTCGCCTGCGCGCCCTTCGCCCATTCGACGCCGTAGAGGCGGAGCGTCCGGCCGCCGAGCCGCAGGGTCGCGGTGTCGAGTACCTCGGCGACGCCGGCAAGCGGGCCGGCCGTCTCCGGCACCACGGCCCCGGTCTGGACCGGCTCGCGCTTCGTCTCGGCGGCCTTCGACGGCACCGCCGCCGGAGCGGGCTTCGTCTCGGCCGGTTTCGCCTCCGCGGGCCGCGCCTCGGGCCGCACGTCGGCGGCTTGGCTGGTCCTTGGGCCGGTCCCTTGAGCGGGCGCCGGCGCGACGATCGCCGCCTCCCGCGCCGGCTCCCCACCGTCGCGGAGCAGCGCGGAGCCGATGCCGAGCACGACGAGCCCACCCAGGACGGCATAGGCCCCGCGATGGGAAGACCACCGACCCAGCCGTCGTTGCGGCCGGGCGAGGCCGGGTTTCAGGCCCTCACCGGTCGGTCCGGCCGGAACCGGGACCGCCGCGGCGACGGGACCTTGCGGCGCAGGCGCCGGACGGCGCAGGCGGGCGGCGAGGCCGTCGAGAGCCTCCCGCAGGCGCGAGGGTCGGGCGGGCGGTCTGGGCGCCGCCGGGGCGGGCTTCACCACGATCCAGTCCCGCGGGGCCCCGCCCGAGGCCGCCGGCGGCGGGGCGGCGGGCTGCTGGAACATCGTCGGGTGCTGCCGGCGCAGCTCGTCGACGAGATCGCTCAGGCTCAGGGGCAGCGTCTCGCCACCGACGATGCGGGTGCGCGGCTGCCCGTCCCGGTCGACGATCTGGTAGCCCGGGGGCGCGTCGAGGCGGCGGGTCGCGGATTCCGCCAGGAGTTCGAGGGTGCGACGGGCCACGGCGACGGGGTGCTGCCGGTCGATCTCGGCCCGGATCAGCGCCTGCAACTGCTCACGCGAGGTCATGTCCGCATCGTGTCCCATCGCCCCCGGCCGCGGGGCCTGCTCGCGGGCCGCCAGCCGCTCCGGCGGGCGCCACGATCTCTCATCTAGGTCCTGATCGGCGCCCTGTCACAGGGCGTCCGCGTCCGGTCAGCGGCTCGCCACCGCCTCGCGGTGCACGACCCGGCTGGTCTCGGCGATGATGACCGGACGTGCGCCGGCCAGGCTCACCGCCAGTTCGACATCGACGGTGCCCTGCGAGCGCGCGCCGCGTTCGGGGCTGAAGGCGACGAAATCGACCGTGGCCCGGACCTGGCACACGGCGAGCCCGGCATTGCAGGCGGTGCGCAGGGAATCCGGCCGCGGCCGGTAGCGCCGCTCCGGCCAGCGCCGCACGAAGCGGCGCTTCTCGGCCATCACGCTGGCGACGCTCATCGACCGGCCGTGGAAGACCACCTGGCTGCCGTAGAAGCCCGGTGCCACCGCCAGCGTCGTGCCGTTGGGGCCCGAGATCGACGCGAGGTAGTCGCGGGCCAGGCGCTGCGAGGCGACCGCCCAGTCGCGCATCTGCGAATCCGAGACCGTGACGGGGGCGGGCGCCGGGATCTGGACCGGCAGCGGGCGCTCGGCCCGGGCGAGCCGGGCGGCACGGCGGGCGGCCGTCGCCGCATGGAGCCCGCTGCGGGCCGGGCGGCGCACCTCCTCGGCGACCCGGCGCGGGATGTGGGCCTTCGGCCCCTCGGCCCGGGGGGCCGGCGCGACGATGGGCGCTGCTGGAGCGGGCGCCGGCGCCGGGTCCTTGGCAGCCGGGATCTCGGCCGCGGGGCTCCGGCCGGCCCGCGCCGGCGGATCGACCCAGCCCTGCGCCAAGGCGCCGGAGGACAGGAGGGCGGCGAGACCGAGGCCGAGCAGGGCGGACGACGGCGTGGGGCGGCTTGGCCCGAGGGAACGGAGCCGGAGGGAAGGGAGCATGGGGGCGGCACCCGGGGAGAGGAGCGCGATCAGGCGAGGCGATCACGCAGGTGAATGCAGGTAAGGGAACGTTCGTGGCCGCGGTTACGGTTCCATTGCGGGCCCGTTGCCCTCCCCGCTACCCACGTTCCCCACATCCTCGCCCCACATCCTCACTCCCGCTCCCGACCCCGGACCTCAGGCCGCCAGCCTCGCAGCGAGGAAGCCCGGGATTGGCCTAAACCCCCCGGGACCTTGCCAAGCGCGGCCGCCACCCCACCTCATAGGCTCCCCGGGTCCGGGCCCCTCTGGCGGTTCGAGGCGTCGACCGCGATGTCGGACCCCTTCTCTGCCTTTGTGCTGACGCGGCACGATCGCACTGGAGGGCCCGCATTCTTGCGCGTCGTTCCCCTTTCTCCCCCTGCCATCGCGGGAGGCGCCGATGTCCGGCGCTGACACGCCCCGGCGGGCCCTGCTCGTCGTCAACAAGAAGGCCCGCAACGGCGGGCTCGACCTCGACGCCGTGAAGGGCGTCCTGCGCCGTGGCGGGATCGCGACGGTCGAGCCGCCCCCGGGCGAGACCGACTGCAAGGCGCTGATCCACGCCCATGTGGGCACCTGCGACATGGTGATCCTGGGCGGCGGCGACGGCACCCTGAACGCCGCCGCCCAGGCGCTCGCGGAAGCGCACCTGCCGCTCGGCATCCTGCCGCTCGGCACCGCCAACGATCTCGCCCGCAGCCTCGGCCTGCCCGCCGATCCCCTGGCGGCGGCGGAGGTGATCGCCACGGCGCCGGCCCGGCCGATCGATCTCGGCTGCGTCAACGGCCATTACTTCTTCAACGTCGCCAGCATCGGCTTCTCGGCCGATCTCGCCGGCGAGCTGACGGCCGACCTCAAGCGCCGCCTCGGCACGATCGGCTATGCGGTCGCGGCGTTCCGGTTGCTTCGCCGGGCGCGGCCGTTCACGGTCTCGATCGAGCATGACGGCACGGTGGAGACCGTCCGGACCATCCAGGTCTCGGTCGGCAACGGCCGCCATTACGGCGGCGGCATGACGGTGGAGGAGAACGCCACCGTCGATGACGGGCTGCTCAACTTCTACAGCCTGGAGGTCGCCCATTGGTGGCGGCTGCTGGCCCTGCTGCCGGCCCTGCGGCGGGGCACGCAAGGGAAAGCCGCCGACGTGCGCGCCTTCCAGACCACCGAGGTGGTGCTGCGCACCAAGAAGCCGCGCCCGGTCAACACCGACGGCGAATTGACGACCTACACCCCCGCCCATGTGCGGGTGCTGCCGCGGGCCGTCCAAGTCCATGCTCCGGACTTCCCTGCCCCGAACTTCCCTGCGCCGGATGTCCCTGCGCCGGATTTCCCCGCCCCGAGCCAGGCGCGGGGCCGCCCCTCGATCTTCCCCTAAAGAGGACCGTTTCGTCGTGGACTCCCTCGTTCAACTCGCCGCCGACCCGACGGCCTGGGCCGCCCTCGCGACCCTGGTCGTCATGGAGGTCGTGCTCGGCATCGACAACCTGATCTTCATCTCGATCATCACCAACAAGCTGCCGGCCGAGCAGCAGTCGCGGGCCCGGCGCATCGGCATCGGGCTCGCGCTGATCCTGCGCATCGGCCTGCTCGGGACCGTGGCCTACATCGTCCACCTGACCCAGCCGGTCTTCGAGATCTTCGGCAAGGGGCTGTCCTGGCGCGACATGATCCTGATCGCCGGCGGCCTGTTCCTGCTCTGGAAGGCCACCAAGGAGATCCACCACAGCCTCGACCCCGACCCGGAGGAGAAGGCCGGCGGATCCGGCTCGCTGGGCTTCACCGCGGCGATCGGCCAGATCCTCATCCTCGATCTGGTCTTCTCGATCGACAGCATCATCACGGCGGTCGGCATGACCGAGCACGTGCCGATCATGGTGATCGCGGTCCTGGCCGCGGTGACCGTGATGCTGCTCGCCGCCGATCCGCTGTCGCGCTTCATCGCCGCCAACCCGACGGTGGTGATGCTGGCGCTGGGCTTCCTCATCATGATCGGCATGACGCTGATCGCGGAGGGCTTCGGCGCCCATGTGCCGAAGGGCTACGTCTACACGGCCATGGCCTTCTCGGCCGGCGTCGAGGTGCTCAACATCCTCGGCCGGCGCTCGCGGAAGGGAAAGCGCAAGGCGGCGTGACGCCGGTCAGCCTGGTGCTGTGACGGCAGCGCCCGATCGCGATGCGGTCGGGCGCTGTTTTCGTTTGAACCCGAGACGGTAATACCATCGGCCCAAGATGCTGACGCATCGGGCCGATGAACCATCTCAAATTTTCGATGCCAAGCCAGAGGCTTGACGAAAATTCGCGAACGGAACCAAAGGTCGTTTCCAACGACCGTTGGTATAACCGCCGACACCGGGCTTGATGCTCATTCGCGGACTTCGCGGACATGACGCAGGGGAGAGGCATCGACCGTCACCAGTGCCGCGAACGGCTGCTGAAACTCGACCATGAAGGCTTCGTGGTCGCCAAGGATCTCGACCACGGTTCCCCGGCTTCCTTCCGGCACCGTCTCGCCACGCCGCGTCTCGGCAGCGCGCAGACGCTCGACCCGCTCATCCTGCTCGGGCGGGCGCGAGAGGAACCGGCTGCCTGCGCGATGGCAAATGAGGGACGAACACCGCGAACCAACCATTGACCACGCGCTTCATCGGACGATCCCTACCCCAGATCGATCCGGAAGCACGCCCCCGGCCCCTCCTCCGCCACCACGCCGATGCGCCAGCCATGCAGCTCGGCGATCCGCCGGCAGATGCTCAATCCCAGTCCGACGCCGTTCGGGGCCCGCCCGTTCGGCACCCGGGCGAAGGTCTCGAAGATCGCCTCGTGGAAGGCCGGCGGCACGCCGATGCCGGTGTCGCGCACGGTGATCCGGCCCGGCTCCCCGGGCCAGGCCCGGATCTCGATCGCCAAGGGCCGCTCCGGCGCGCGGTAGCGGATGCTGTTGGCGACGAGGTTCTGGAACAGGTTGGTCAGGAGCGCCGGCACGCCGTTCACGGTCGGCAGCGGCCCGACGACGAGGTCGGCGGAGGCGGCGCGCAGGTCGAGGTCGAGGTTGCGGGTCGCGTCCTGAACGACCCGGCCGAGATCGACCGGCTCGAAGGTGTGACTCTCGGCACTGAGCCGGGCGTAGTCGAGGAGGCCGGTGGTCATCCGGTTGAGCCGGGCGGCGCAGCCCTCGATCGTGTCGAGGCTGTCGCGGACGACCGGGCCGGCCTCCGCCCCGAGGGTGGTGCGCAGGATGCCGGTGAAGGCCACGATCTGGCGCAGGGGCGCCCGAAGGTCGTGCGCGGCCACGGAGGCAAAGTCGCGCAGGTTGCGGTTCATCCGCTCCAGCTCGCGCGAGGCGGCGATGATCTTCTCCTCCAGCAGGCGCTGCTCGCGGCGCTGCTGGAGCACCCAGTGGTCGATCGGCCGGTCGACCTGATCGACGGTGGTGAGGACGGCATGCTCGCCTCGTCCCACCTCCCAGGAGATCGCGATGTCGCAGCGCGGGGCGCCGCTCACCATGGCGAGACGGATTCCGGGCAGCACGATCGGCTCGGGGGCCGCCCGCTGCTGGGCGCGCAGGTCCTCCTCGAGGCCCGACAGGATCGGGCTGTCGAAGGCGGAGCGCCCGGGCTCGGGCAGCCAATCGCTCAACGAGCCGGTGCGGGCGAGGACGCGGCCATCGGGACCGAGGGCCGCGACGCCAACGAGGCCGGCCTCGAGGAGATGGGTCAGGGTGCGGGAGAGGTCCGCTCCGGCCGGGAGTGCGACAGCGGCGCGCATGGCGCTTACAGGCTCCGGCGCTCGATCGTGGTGGCCAGCTCGGCGAAGAGGCCGGCGACCCCGTGCCCGGTGCGGGCGCTCGCGAGCGCGACGACGTCGGCACCCCGGGCCCGGGCGAGGAGATCGGGCGGCGCGCCCGAGCCGGGCTCGCCGGAATCTCCGGCGACGAGGTCGCTCTTGTTGAGCACCGCGGCGCAGGGGCGGCCCGGCAGCGCCTCGCGAAAGCCCGCGATCAGCGCCGCCATCTGGTCGAGGGAGGCGGGGCGGGTCACGTCGGCGACGATGAGCGCCCCGCTCGCGCCCTTGAGGTAGACGGTACGGAAGATGCTGAGGCCGAAATCGCCGTCGGTGTCCCACAGGACCAGCGGCATCGCCTTGGCCCCACCCGGCAGCGGGGCGGTGGTGGTGTAGATGTCGACCCCGATCGTCGCCTTGTAGCTGGTCTCGAACCGGCCGAAGGCGAGCCGGTTGGCGAGCGAGGTCTTGCCGACGCCGATCGCCCCCAGGATCATGATCTTGCGCGCCGCCACCCGATTACTCCGCGCTGTAGGCGAGCTCGAACACGACGCGCCGGTTGCCGGTCACCCGCTCGTCCGTGATCTGGAGCGGCGGGCGCGAATTGACGACGACGAGGCGCGCCCGCGGGATGCCGCGGCGCTCCAGGTCGGCGGTGATGCGCTCGGCGCGCAACCGCGCCGCTTCGAGGTTGGCCCGGGCCGTCCCCGCGCCGTCGGAATAGCCGACGATGCGCAGGCGCGCATCGGCCACCGCCGCGAGGGCCGAGGCGAGCACCGAGAGATCGCGCTCGGCCCGCTCCGGATCGCGATAGGTGGCGTCGGGGCCGAAGAAGATCGCGGTGCGCGCGACCGCGTCCTCGAGCTGCTTGAGCGGCGTGTCGATGCGGGCTTCGAGCCGCGCCACCGCGTCGCGTGAGGCGAGGCCCGGGACCGCAGACTCGACGGCGGCGGTGCGGGCCTCGAGCGGGCCGAGGCGCGCCTGGGTCTCGCCCACCGTCGCCTCGGTCCCGTCGACGCGCTGCGCGAGGGACTCGGTCCGGGTTTCGAGCCGCGCCACCGCCTCGCGCGGCGCAAGGCCCGGGATTGCCGCCGCGACGGCGGCGGTCCGGGCCTCGAGCGGGCCGAGGCGCGCCTGGGTCTCGCCCACCGTCGCCTCGGTCCCGTCGACGCGCTGCGCGAGCGTGTCGGTCCGAGTTTCGAGCCGGGTCACCGCCTCGCGCGGCGCAAGGCCCGGGATCGCCGCCGCGACGGCGGCGGTCCGGGCCTCGAGCGGGCCGAGACGCGCCTGGGTCTCGCCCACCGTCGCGTCGGATGCGGTCGCGCGCTGCGCGAGCGCGTCGGTCCGGGCCTCGAGCCGGGTCACCGCCTCGCGCGGCGCAAGGCCCGGGATCGCCGCCGCGACGGCGGCGGTGCGGGTTTCGAGCGGGCCGAGGCGCGCTTCGAGCGGACCGAGACGCGCCTGGGCCTCGCCCAGCTTCGCCTCGGCCCCGTCGAGACGCTGCGCGAGGGTGTCGGCGCGCCGGTCGAGGGTCGCGGCGGCGATGCGCGCGGAATCCGGATCGGACGTGACGGCGATCCGGACGGCGACCGGCCAGCCCGGAAACTCCGCGGCGAGGCGCTCGCGCAGGGACGCGGCGGCCTCGCGGGTCGGCAGGACACCGGTCGCCCGGATCACGCCGGCCTCACGGTCGAAGGCGAGGTGGAGCGGAGAGTCGCGCAGGTCGGGAGCCGCCTCGATCCGCGCGAGCGCGGCGGTCTCGGCGGCGCGCTGCCGGGCCGACAGGACGGCACTGGTCGCCCAGGCGGCAAGGGCCACCGCCGCCAGCGCGCCGGCGACCGCCACCGGCCGCACCCGCGGGCGCGGCGGGACGAGGCGCGCGGCGATCGCCCGGTGAAGCGCGGCAAGCGGCGCGGAATGGTCGGCCCCGTCATTCGTCTCATCCTGCTGCCGGACCGCGTCGAGGAAGGACAGGAACTCGGCATCGACCACGCCGGCAAGCCGCCCGGCACCGCGGCCGGCCTCGGTGAGGCCCGCCACGATCAGCAGGGGCGAGGCACGCAGCAGCACCGTGCGGCCACCAAAATCGAGGGAGCGCAACTCGCCGTTGACATCGCTCAGCGCCTGGCCGGCGAATTCCACGATGGCGGTGACGAGGCCGCCGATCAGGTGGAGCTGGCCGTCCGGATCGGCATCGGGCTGCCCGTCGCGATCGGTGGTGGCGAGAACCGCGCCGGTGCTGCGGTCGATCAGGATCAGGCGTTCGAGCCGCCCCCGCGCCAGCTCGGCCAGCACCAGGGCGGCGTAGGACTGGCCCGTCAGCACGGCCTTCGCCCGCAGCCAGGCCCGGCGCGGCGAGCGGCTGAGGGTCTCGTTGATCTCCTCGGAGAGCTGGCGGAAGGCCGCGGCGATCGCCGCCGTCACCATCCGGCCGGCGATCGGGTAGAGCGTCTCCACCATCAGGTCGCGGGATTCGGCGATCTCGCGCCGGATGCCGGCGACGACGAGCGGCGCGATCACCTCGGTCAGCGCCCGGTGGTTCTCGACCTCGACGACCTTGAGGGCAACCACCAGGCTGTCGGCCACCGCCCGGCTGAACCGGTCCTCGGACCCGACCCGCAGATCGAGCCGCGCCAGCTCGGCCCGCAGGCCGGCGAGGTCACGGTGCTCGTCGCGCAGCAGCAGCAGCTTCAGGTCGCGGAAGGCAGGATCCTCGATCGGATTCCGCGCTGAATCCTGCGCTACCGCCGCTCTCATCCCGGATCAGGCCCGACGCTTACGGATTGCGGTCGGCCAGGGCGGAGATCTGCCGGCCCATCTCGGTCACCGCGCTGCCGATCGCCCGCACGGAATTGCTCTGCTCCATCCGCAGCGACAGGGCGAGGGCGTCGATCGACTTCTGGATGTCGTTGAAGCGCTGGACCATGCGCTGCTCGAGATCGGTCACCGCCTCGCGCAGGTCGTCGTGCCGGCGCTCCTGCGACCGCATCGCGTCGCCGTAGAGCAGCTCGCGGACCTTGTCGATGGTGTTCGCGGCGTCGGCCGGGGCCGGTTCCGTCGCGGCGTACTCGTTGCCCGATCCGGCGTTGAGATAGGTGATCTGGCCGTTCATCGGTCGTATCTCTCGTTCTGGATGACGGTGAGGCCGGGCCGCCCGTATCGGATCGGCTCGGCGGGGGCAGAGCGGAAGGCGCGCGGGCCCAGCACCCCGAGGATCGCAGCCTCGAACGCCTCGCCGGTGAGGCTGGCCTTGTCGAGGAAGCACACGGCACCGGCGCTCGCGCACATCTCGCGCACGTCCGGCATGCTGAGCCCGGTGAGCACGATGGCCGGCAGGCCAGGGAGCCGGGCATTGAGCTCCGCCAGGAAGCGCAGGCTCGATTCGCAGCCGAGCCAGAAATCGAGGATCGCGAGGTCGATCCGCTCGGCCTCGACATGCTCGCGTGCCTCGGCGGTGGAGCGGGCCCGCAGCACCCGCATGTCGATCATCCGGAAACCGGCTGCCTGAAGGGCGATCAGCTTGGCATCGACGTCGTCGTCTTCGAGAAGAAGCACGCTGATCGTGCGCGCCTGGGCGAAGCCGCTTCCGCCATCATGTCGGACAGCACGCATGGAATGATCATCCAACCCGGCAGACCGGATCTAAAGTCTTGAAAAAGCAGATCCGGTCACCCGATCGGCACTGCATCAAGTGATAATGATTCGGTCCTGAAAATCAACGACTCGTTATCGCCACGGTAACGCATCGTCAATCACTGACGCATCGAATTGCGGGCGATTTATCCACTTTAGGTTGAATGTCCCGCCGTCAGGATGAGGCGACATCGGACCCGCAGGCGCCGCAATGGTCTGACCCAGCAGGGGTATTTCGGATGGACATTCCGGCCGCCGCGCGGGCTGTGGCCTCACGGCAACGCCGCCGCCTCGCGGGCGCAGGCCGCCGGTTCCGGCGCCGGACCCGCCGGCGCGGCGGCGATGTCGCGGCGGGCACGGTCGAGGTCGGCCCGGAAGGCAGGATCGCCGACCAGGGCGGCAAACAGCGCGCTGCCGGCGAGACGGCCGGCCTCGACATCGCTCGCCCAATGCACCCCGCAGACGATCCGGCTCTCGCCATAGATCCGGCCCCGGCGCAGGATGGCTGCGGCGCGCTCCGGCATCAGGGCGGCGAGGACGAGGGCGACGGTCCAGCCCTCGGTGGCGTGACCGGACGGGTAGGCGAAGCTCCGGTCGAGGGCCTCGGTGCGGTCGACGCAGAGAGAGGCGTCGTTGCCGAGATGCGGCCGGGGACGGGCGAAGCGCACCTTGGCGTCGCGCACGACCGCCCCGACGTCGCGGCGGGTGCGGGCGAGGAGCCCGGCGAGGGCCGGCAGCCGGGCCGGATCGAGGCGCCGGCCGGCGGCGCAGGAAAAGTCGTCGAGAAGGGCGGCGATGCCCGAGGCGACATCGGCGGTGGCAAGCGACCAGCGCGGCGAACCGGCGAGGCGCCGCGTCGCCGCATAGGCTGCCGCATCGGCCGCGTGCGCGGCGCTGCCGGGCTTCGGCGGCGGAAGCAGGATCGCGGCGGCGTCGAGGGCGCCCGCTTTCAGGTAGGGCGCCGGCTCCGCCGCGGCGGCACCCGCGGCGAGACCCAGGCACAGGGCGAGCGCGACCCGCACGGTTTCAGGCTTCCGCTTCCGCGGAGAGGATCGCGGCCGCGACCGCTTCGGGGCATTCCTCGTGGGCGGCGAGCGCCCCCGGGACCGCGACGCTGCGGACGAGGCCGGCCTCGGCGAGCGCGGTCATCTCGGCGCCGGAGCGGCGCGGCGCGCCCCGGGGCTGCACCATCAGGACCGGCGGCAGGCCGGGGGCGAACAGGGCGTGGAAATCCTCGCGCGTCCAGACCGGATCGAGGCCGCCGGTGACGAAGGCCGCCGTGCCGAAACGCGCGCGGGGCTGGTGCGTCACCCGCCGTTTGTCGGCGAGCACCGCGGGGGTGACCCGGGCCGGATCGGCATAGACGTGGGCCTGCATCATCCGCGACACGACCGGCGCGCTGACATTGAGGCGGTAGAGCAGGTTGCCGAGGACCGGCACCTCGACCGCACGGCGCAGGGTGCCGAAGAGCGGCCGGCGCTCCTCGCCCATCGCGGTCGGCAGCGGACCGCGCCAGGTCGGCGCCACCAGGACCAGCCGCGCGAAGGCGTCGGGGTGCCGGGAGGCCGCGGCGACGAGGTAGCCGGCGGCGTGTCCCGCCGCGACCCCGAGGGCGTAGGGGCCGGGCGCCTGCGCCAGGAGCGCGTCGAGGAAGGCGTGGAGGGTGTCGGGAGCGAGGGGCACCCGCGCCCGGGGTTGCGCGCCGAAGCCGGGCCAGTCCGGCACCAGGCAGCGATGGCGGGTGGACAGCCGCATGGCCAGGGACCGCATCTCCTCGCGGGTGGAGATCGAGGACAGGGCCGGCAGCAGCAGGGCCGGCGGTCCCTCGCCGATCCGGTCAGCCGGCAGGTTCAGGCTGTGCCCGGCGAGGGTGAGGGAGAAAGTCTGCGTCTCGATGCCGGCCATGACGTTCCCTTGCGACAAGACGGTGTGTTCAAAACGGCTTCACCACCACCAGGATCACGATGAGGATCATCAGGAGCGTCGGCACCTCGTTGAGCACCCGGTAGAATTTGGGGCTGCGGGTGTTCCGGTCGGCGGCGAAGTCCTTGACCATCCGCGACAGCCAGCCGTGGATGCCGCTCATCGCCAGGACCAGGGCGACCTTGGCGTGCAGCCACCCTTGCGTATAGACGCCGCTCATCACCGCCAGCGCGATGCCGAAGATCCAGGTGGCGATCAGGCCCGGCAGCATGATCGCCTTGGCGAGCCGCCGTTCCATCACCTTGAAGGTCTCGCCCTGGGGCGACCCGGCCGGCAAGCCGGCGTGATAGACGAACAGCCGCGGCAGGTAGAGCATCGCCGCCATCCAGGCGATGAGCGAGATGATGTGAGCGGCCTTGATCCAGAGATACACGGCGGGATGATTCCTGTGGGGGGATATTAAACGACGGAGATCACCACACCGACGGATCTGACACGCTCTGCGTCATCCCGGGTCGGCGAAGCGGAGCCCGGGATCGAGAACCGCAGGTGTTGTCCGAAGAGATCGGTTCGCGTTCCGCTTCATCCTGTACGCAAGCGGTTCTGGATCCCGGGCTCTCGCCTGCGGCGAGCCCCGGGGTGACGCGGAGGGTGGCAGGCCCGTCGCAAGGCAGGCCCGTCGCAAGGAACGAGCCGCCCCCTCCCCTCAGCCCCGCAACCGCGCCAGCATCCGCTCGACATGGGCGATCGGCGTCTGCGGGGTGATGCCGTGGCCAAGGTTGAAGATGTGGGGCGTGCCGGCGGTGGCCTCCCGGATCGCGTCCACCGCCGCGTCCAGAGCCTCGCCGCCGGCGATCAGGGTCTCGGGGTGGAGATTGCCCTGCGTGACCACCGAGGCCGGCAGGCGGGCGCGCAGCGCCTTCAGGTCCACCGCCCAATCGACCCCGATCGCGTCGGCGCCGGTCTCCGCCGCCACAAGGGCATGGCCGTCGAGCCCCGAACCACGGGCGAAGACGATGATCTTCGCGTCCGGCACCCGGGCGCGGATGCCCGACACCATCCGGGCGATCGGCTGGAAGCTCCAGCGCGACAGCGCATCTCCCGCCTCTCCGGCGGGCACGTCCGGCAGGGCGCCGGCATGGCTCTCGAAGATCTGCACCGCGTCGGCGCCGGCCTCGAACTGGCGCACCAGGTACTCGGTCGAGACCGCGACCAGCCGGTCGATCAGGGCGTCGAGGAGGGCGGGGTCGCGGGCCGCGAGGTCCCGGGCCGGGGCGAGATCCGGCGTGCCTCGTCCGCCGATCATGTAGCTCGCCACCGTCCAGGGCGCGCCGCAGAAGCCGAGGAGCGTGGTCTCGGCCGGCAGCTCCGCCCGCAGGCGCCCGACGGTCTCGAAGACGGGAGCCAGATGCTGCATCACCCGCGGGTCGCCCGCCTCGATCAGCGCTGCGAAGTCGGGCCGGCCGGCGAGCGGGTCGAGGCGGGGCCCCTCCCCTTCCACGAACCGCACGTCCTGGCCGAGCGCGTGGGGCACCACCAGGATGTCGGAAAACAGGATCGCCGCCTCGAAGCCGAAGCGGCGGATCGGCTGGAGGGTGACCTCGGTGGCGAAATCGGGGTTGTAGCAGAGGTCGAGGAAGGAGCCGGCCTCGGCCCGCACCGCCCGGTACTCGGGCAGGTAGCGCCCGGCCTGCCGCATCATCCAGGCCGGCGGGGGCGACAAAGCCTCCCCGTTCAGCACCCGCAGGAGCGGCCGCTCCGCACCCGTCCGTCCGGCTCCCGCGGTCCCGCCCATGCCCTGCCCCCCGACAACCGTTTGCCGCCACGCTGGCGGATCGCTTCCCTATGCCGAGAACCGCGCCCCCGCGCCAGCCCGACGCATGGTCGCGACCACGGCCGATCGCCATCCCCACCCAGGCCCCTGAAAAGAAAAGAGAGATTCTAGGAGTCTGTTTTTTCTTCTGGGGGCAGGCATCGTGGGCCTCCAGCCCCGTCCACAGCCCGTCCCCACCGCCGGTGCGTTAAGAGCCCTTTAACAGATTTGCTCCATTGTCGAAGGATCACGAGAGTCGCGAGGGGCTTGGCCGCCTCCCGGCTCGGATCGGCGGCGTCACGTCCCGGATTCTCCCACGGGCGGCCCGCCACGAGTGTTAACGGGCCGCCTGTTGAGGCGTCGAGCCGTTAACCCACAGGCCCCGCGCCTGGACCTCCCTTCGTCGGCGCATTATCCACACTGATCGACTCCGCGCGGCCGATCGGTGCATGACGCACCGGGCACCGGAGCCGCTTCGTGTCTGCCGCGCCCGCGGCGAGCCCGGGGAGCCCGCGTGGTCCGCAGCTACTTCCACCTCCACCTCGTGTCGGATTCCACCGGCGAGACCCTGATCAATGTCGGCCGCGCGGCGGCGGCGCAGTACGAGGGGGTCTCGGCGATCGAGCACGTCTATCCCCTCGTGCGCTCGGGCACCCAGCTCGAACGGGTGATCAACGAGATCGAGCAGGCCCCCGGCATCGTGCTCTACACCCTGGTCGGGCGCGACCTGACCGAGCGGCTGGAGGAGGCGTGCCGGGCCACCGGCTCGCCGGTCCTGTCGGTGCTGGAGCCGGTGCACCGGATGCTGCAAGGCTATCTCGGCACCCACTCCACGGCGCGGCCGGGCGCGCAGCACATGCTGAACGCCGAGTACTTCAAGCGCATCGACGCGATGAACTTCACCCTCGCCCACGACGACGGCAACCTGCCGCTCGATCTCAACGAGGCGGACGTGATCCTGCTCGGGGTGAGCCGCACCTCGAAGACGCCGACGGCGATCTACCTCGCCAATCGCGGCCTGAAGACCACCAACATCCCGCTGATCCCCGGCGTGCCGCCGCCGGCGGTGCTGGAGACCCTGCGCCAGCCCCTCATCGTCGGGCTGATCGCCTCGCCGGAACGGATCGTGCAGATCCGCCAGAACCGCCTGCTCAGCCTCAAGGCCGACGATTCCTCGTCCTACGTCGACCGCGACGCGGTGGCGAACGAGATCGCGACCTCGCGCCGGCTCTTCGCCCGCAATCGCTGGCCGGTGATCGACGTCACGCGGCGCTCGATCGAGGAGACCGCGGCGGCGATCGTCGATCTCCACCGCGAGCACCGGCTGAAGTTCATCGCCGACTGACGCCGATGCCGCACGACGCTTCGTCCCTCTGGCGCGGACCTGCGCCGCTCCTCCTCGCCTCGACCAGCCCGACCCGGCGGGCGCTCCTCGCTTCCGCCGGGCTCACCGTGGAGACCCGGGCCCCGGGCGTCGACGAGCGCGCCGTGGAGGCGGAGGCGGCGGGCCTCTCGCCGGCGCGCCTCGCCGAGCGCCTGGCCGCCGCCAAGGCCGCCGCGGTCGCGTCGGTCGCGCCCGACCGGGTGGTGATCGGCGCCGACCAGGTGCTCGATCTCGACGGCACGCTGTTCCACAAACCCGCCGACCGGGCGGGGGCCGCCGCCCATCTCGCCCGCCTCCAGGGGCGCCTCCATGCGCTCCATTCCGCCGTGGCTGTCGCCGTCGACGGCGCGGTGGCCGACATCTTCGTCGTCACCGCGCGGCTCACGATGCGGTCCCTCGATGAGGCGGCGATCACAGCCTATCTCGACGCCGCCGGGCCCGCCGTCACCGGCAGCGTCGGCGCCTACCAGCTCGAGGGCGCCGGCATCAACCTGTTCGACCGCATCGAGGGCGACCACTCGACCATCCTGGGCCTGCCGCTGCTGCCGTTGCTCGCGCGGTTGCGCGGGCGGGGCCTGCTGGCGTTCTGAGACGATTTCGCGATGACGACCCCGCACCCCCGAGCCTTCGTGGTGGGCCACCCGATCGCCCATTCCCGCTCGCCGCTGATCCACGGCCACTGGCTCGCCGAGCACGGCCTGCCCGGAACCTACGAGCGCGTCGACGTCCGTCCCGACGCCTTTCCGGATTTCGTCCGGTCCTTGCGCGAGGCGGGCTTCGTCGGCGGCAACGTCACGATCCCCCACAAGGAGGCGGCGTTCCGCCTCGTCGACGGGCTGACCCCCCGGGCGGAGCGGATCGGCGCCGTCAACACGCTGTGGTTCGAGGACGGGCGCCTGCACGGCGACAACACCGACGCGCCGGGCTTCCTCGCCCATCTCGATGCCAGCCTGGGCGCCGGCTGGCCAGAGGCGACGGGCATCGCCCATGGCCGCGCCGCCCTGGTGCTCGGGGCCGGCGGGGCAGCCCGCGCCATCCTGGTCGGCCTCCTCGACCGCGGCCTGGAGCGCCTGATCGTGGCGAACCGCAGCGCCGAGCGGGCCGAGAGCCTGACCGCCCTCGATCCCGCCCGGATCAGCGCCATTCCGTGGGATGCGGTGCCGTCGCGTCTCCCGGAGACCGGGCTCCTCATCAACACCACCGCCCTCGGCATGGCCGGGCAGGACCCGCTCACCCTCGACCTCGCGCCCCTGCCGGGCGGGGCGGCGGTGGCCGACGTCGTCTACGTGCCGCTCGAAACCCCCCTGCTGGCCGCCGCCCGCGCCCGGGACCTGCCGGCGGTGGACGGGCTCGGCATGCTGCTGCACCAGGCGGTGCCGGGCTTCCGCCACTGGTTCGGCCGCACGCCCGTGGTGACGCCGTCGCTGCGCGCCCGCATCGTCGCCGATCTCGGGAGCCACGGATGAGCCGGCCCTTCGTCCTCGGCCTCACCGGTTCGATCGGCATGGGCAAGAGCGCCACGGCGGCGATGTTCCGGGCGCGCGGCGTGCCGGTCCACGATGCCGATGCCTGCGTGCACGCCCTCTACGGGCCGGGCGGCGCCGCCGCGGCGGCGATCGGCGACGCCTTCCCCGGCACGCTCAGCCCCGACGGCGCGGTCGACCGCGCCGCCCTGCGCACGGCCGTGCTCGGCGAGCCTGAGCGCCTGCGCCGCCTCGAATCCCTGGTGCATCCCCTGGTGGGCCGAGCCCGGGACGATTTCCTTGCCGCCCACGCCGCCGCGCCGCTCGTGGTGCTCGACGTGCCGCTGCTGTTCGAGACCGGGGGCGAGGCGGGCTGCGACGCCGTCGCGGTGGTCACCGCCCCGGCCGAGGTGCAGCGGGCCCGGGTGCTGGCCCGGCCGGGCATGACCGAGGAGGCTTTCGCGCAGATCCTCGCCAAGCAGATGGCGGATGCCGAGAAGCGCCGGCGCGCCGACTTCCTGATCGAGACCGATCGCGGCTTCCCGCAGGCCGAGGCGCAGGTCGAGGCGGCGATCGCCGCCGTGGCGGCGCGGCGGGCCGGTTAACGCTTCCTCGCTACACCGGTCGAGACCAGATCACAGGGGAACCGCACGATGCTGCGCGAGATCGTCCTCGACACCGAGACCACCGGCACCGAGGCCAAGACCGACCGGCTGATCGAGATCGGCGGCATCGAGCTTCTCAACCACATCCCGTCCGGCCGCGAGTTCCACCGCTACATCAACCCGCAGCGGCCGGTCTCCGAGGGTGCGTTCCGGGTCCACGGCCTGTCGGATGCGTTCCTCTCCGACAAGCCGCTCTTCGCGCAGATCCTGCCCGACTTCCTGGATTTCTGCGGCGACGCCACCCTGGTGATCCACAACGCCGCCTTCGACGTCGGCTTCCTCAACGCCGAATATGCCCGACTCGGCGACAAGGCCCCGCCGGCGATCCAACTCGCCTCGGTCGTCGACACCCTGGCGCTCGCCCGCCGCAAGCATCCGGGTGCGGCCAACAACCTCGATGCGCTCTGCTCGCGCTACGGCATCGACAATTCCCGCCGCACCAAGCACGGCGCGCTCCTCGACGCGCAGATCCTGGCGGAAGTCTATATCGAGCTGCTCGGCGGCAAGCAGACGACCCTCGGGCTGACGGTGGAGCGCCATGCCGGCCCGGCCGGTCCGAGCTTGCGCGCCGCGCCGATCGAGCACGGCCCCCGCCCGACCCGCAGCCGCCTCACCGAGGCCGAGCTGGCGGCGCATGCCGCCTTCACGGCGGGGTTGGGGGAGAAGGCGATCTGGCGGGATTACCTGGGTGAGGGATCGGTCGTGTGAGACGGGCTACGTGGACCGGGCGGGCGGCAAGTGTAAAGGTTCTCGCAGGTTCGTCGCATGAAGGTGCTCAAGTTTCACGGCAGCGCCCTCAGCGATCTGCGCGCCTTTCCGCATGCGGCGCGGCGTGAAGCGGGTTACCAACTCGATAAGGTCCAGAGCGGGCTGATGCCAAGTGACTGGAAGCCGATGCCCACGATCGGGATCGGCGTTCAGGAAATCAGGATACGGGATGAGGCTGGCGCATTTCGAGTGGTCTATGTCGCCAAGTTCGCTAACGCGGTCCACGTGCTACACTGTTTCCAGAAAAAGACGCAAAAAACGAGCAGCGCAGATCTGGAGTTGGCAAAGAAGCGCTATGCCGATCTCGCCAAGGAGCTAGGCCGATGAGCGACGACGGTTTCGCGAGCGTGTGGGACGCCATCGAAGACACGCCTGCGGATGTGCAGACGATGAAGATGCGCTCTGCGCTCATGATGGCATTGCAGCGTCACATCCAGGCGAAGGAATGGACGAACGCCGAAGCGGCACTCAGACTCGGCGTGACGGAGTCTCGCGTCGAGAACCTTTTGCGCGGCAAGATCAATACGTTTTCCCTCGACGATCTCATCGCCCTGCTGGCAGCGGTCGGGCTGCGGGTCGAGATCCACATTCCGGACGCCGCCTGAGCAGGGCAGCGCCCGACCCTGGTGTAGGGCGGGCGCCGCGGGCGTCCTACTCCGCCGCCTTCATGTAGCTCTCCACCGGCGGGCAGGCGCAGACCAGGTTCCGGTCGCCATAGGCGTTGTCGACCCGGTTGACCGGGGGCCAGTACTTGTCGACCCGGAAGGCGCCGGCCGGGAAGCAGGCGGCCTCGCGGGAATAGGGCCGCTCCCAGGCGCCGATCAGGTCCTCCACCGTGTGGGGCGCGTTCTTGAGCGGGTTGTCGGTCCGGTCCATCCGGCCCTCCTCGATCGCCCGGATCTCCTCGCGGATCGCCAGCATGGCGTCGCAGAAGCGGTCGATCTCGCCCTTGGTCTCGGATTCGGTCGGCTCGATCATCAGCGTGCCGGCGACCGGCCAGCTCATCGTCGGCGGGTGGAAGCCGCAATCGATCAGGCGCTTGGCGATGTCCTCGACGCTGACGCCCGCGCTCTTCATCAGCGGTCGGGCGTCGATGATGCATTCATGCGCCACGCGGCCGTGGGTGCCGGTGTAGAGCACGTCGTAGGCGCCGGCGAGGCGCCGGGCGATGTAGTTGGCGTTGAGGATCGCGATGCGGGTCGCCTGCGTCAGCCCGCGCCCGCCCATCAGCAGGCAGTAGCTCCAGGAGATCGGCAGGATCGCCGCGGAGCCGAAAGGAGCGGCCGAGACCGAGAACTCGCGCCCGTCGGTCTCGACATGGCCGGGCAGGAACGGGATCAGGTGCGCCTTGACGCCGATCGGCCCCATGCCGGGCCCGCCGCCGCCATGCGGGATGCAGAAGGTCTTGTGCAGGTTGATGTGGCTGACATCGGCCCCGATGTCCCCCGGCCGGGCGAGGCCGACGAGGGCATTGAGGTTGGCGCCGTCGAGATAGACCTGGCCGCCATGGGCTTGGGTGATGTCGCAGATCTCCCGCACCGCCTCCTCGAACACCCCGTGGGTGGACGGGTAGGTGATCATGCAGGCGGCGAGGGTGTTTCCGTGCTGCTCCGCCTTGGCGCGGAAATCGGCCACGTCGACGTTGCCGTTGCGGTCGGCGCCGACCACCACCACGGTCATGCCGCACATCTGCGCCGAGGCCGGGTTGGTGCCGTGGGCCGAGGACGGGATCAGGCAGACCGTCCGGTGCCCCTCCCCGCGGGACAGGTGATAGGCGCGGATCGCCAACAGGCCCGCATATTCGCCCTGCGCGCCGGAATTCGGCTGCATCGAGATCGCCGCGTAGCCGGTGATGTCGGCGAGTTTCTGCGAGAGATCGGCGATCATCTCGGCATAGCCCTCGGCCTGGTCCTTCGGCGCGAAGGGATGCAGCTCCGAGAATTCCGGCCACGAGATCGGCAGCATCTCCGCCGTGGCATTGAGCTTCATCGTGCAGGACCCGAGCGGGATCATCGCCCGGTCGAGGGCGAGGTCGCGGTCGGCGAGGCGGCGCATGTAGCGCGTCATCTCGCTCTCGGCCCGGTTCATGTGGAAGATCGGATGGGTCAGGTACTGCGACGTCCGCATCAGGCCGGCCGGCAGGCGCGGCGCGGGCCAGGCTTCGTCGTAAGCCAGCGCGTCGCCCCCGAAGGCGCGCCACACCGCCTCGATGATGTCGGGCCGGGTGCGCTCGTCGACCGTGATGCCGATCCGGTCGGTGCCCACTTTCCGCAGGTTGATCCCGTTGGCGACGGCGTTCTTCAGGATCACGCCCTGGAACGGCCCGACCGTCACGGTGATCGTGTCGAAGAAGGCGTCCGGATGCGTCTCGAAGCCGAGCTGGTTCAGGCCCGCGGCGAGCCGGGTCGCGTCGCGGTGGATCCGCATCGCGATCGCCTTCAGCCCGCGCGGCCCGTGGAACACCGCGTACATCGAGGCGATGATCGCCAGCAGCACCTGGCTGGTGCAGATGTTCGAGGTCGCCTTCTCGCGCCGGATGTGCTGCTCGCGGGTCTGGAGCGAGAGCCGGTAGGCGCGGTTGCCGCGGGAATCGACCGAGACGCCGACGATGCGCCCGGGCAAAGCCCGCTTGTGGGCGTCCCGCGTCGCCATGTAGGCGGCGTGCGGGCCGCCGTAACCCATCGGCACGCCGAAGCGCTGCATCGAGCCGACCGCGATGTCGGCCCCCATCTCGCCCGGGGGTTTGAGCACCGTGAGCGCCAGGGGATCGGCCGCCACCACGGCGATGGCCCCGGCCTCGTGGAGCGTCGCGATCACGTCGGTGAAGTCGTGGGCCGCGCCCTCGACGCCCGGATACTGGAAAATCGCGCCGAACACCGTCGCGGGGTCGAGATCGGTGAAGGGATCGCCGACGACGATGCGCCAGCCGAACGGCTCGGCCCGGGTCTTCAGCACCGCGATGGTCTGCGGCAGGCACTGCGCGTCGACGAAGAAGGTGTCGGGCTTTGCCGTCGCGATGCGGCGTGCCATGCCCATCGCCTCGGCGGCGGCGGTCGCCTCGTCGAGGAGCGAGGCATTGGCGATGTCGAGCCCGGTCAGGTCGCTGACGCAGGTCTGGAAGTTGAGCAGGGCCTCGAGCCGGCCCTGGCTGATCTCGGGCTGGTAGGGCGAATAGGCCGTGTACCAGGCCGGGTTCTCGAAGATGTTGCGCTGGATCGCCGGCGGCATCGTGGTGCCGTGGTAGCCCTGGCCGATCAGCGAGGTCAGGAGCTTGTTCTTGTTGGCGGTGGCGCGCAGGCGCTCGATCGCCCGGCGCTCCGACAGGGCGGCGCCGAACTCGGTCGCTTCGGTCTGGCGGATGCCGGCCGGCAGGGTCTCGTCGATCAGCGCGTCGAGGCTCTCAGAACCGACCACCTCCAGCATGCGGGCGATCTCGTCCACCGACGGCCCGATATGGCGGCGGTTGGCGAAGTCGTAGGGATCGTACTTGTCCATCGGCATGAGGGGTGCCCCGGTCGGAGCCGTTGCGAGGCGGCTCGAAAGGTTGGGCGCGTCTCCCCTCTCCAGGCGATCCGAGGCTTGCCCCGGATCGCTGCAAGGTGTGGGAGAGGGGTCGGGGGTGAGGGTGGCTCGGCTTCAGGCGTGAACTCTGATCGCTGAGCGGAGCAGCGGAACGGTCCGAACTCAATTCGGCACCGTCTCCACCCTCGCCCCTCCTCCTCTCCGGAGAGGGATCCCGCGCTATACTGGTGTTGGAACAGATCAGGCGGACATCACAACGGTTCAGCCGACGAAGGCGCGGTAGGCCGCCTCGTCCATCAATCCGTCGAGCTGCGACGGGTCGCTGAGGCGCACGCGGTAGAGCCAGCCGGCGCCCTGGGGATCGGTGCCGACGCTCTCGGGGTTCGCCACCGCGTCCTCGTTGACCTCGGTCACCTCGCCATCGACCGGCGCGTAGACGTCGGAGGCCGCCTTGACCGATTCCACCACCGCGGCGGCGGCGCCCTTGGTCAGCGTGGCGCCGACCTTCGGCAATTCGACGAAGACGAGGTCGCCGAGCTGCTCGGCGGCGTGGTCGGTGATCCCCACCGTCGCCACGTCGCCCTCCAGGCGCAGCCACTCGTGCTCGTCGGTATATTTCAGCATGAACATTCCCCTTCGTCAGGACCGTTTGAAGCCGGCGGGGCGGAACGGCAGCGGCACCACCGCGCAGGGCAGGCGCTGGCCGCGCACCTCGGCGAAGACCTGCCTGCCCGGGACGGCCAGGGCGCTCGGCAGCACCCCCATGGCGATCGGCCCGTCCAGGCTCGGCCCGAAGCCGCCGGAGGTCACCCGGCCGGCGGCCTCGGCCGCCTCGGCGGCCTGGTAGAGCGCCGCACCGGCCCGCACCGGGGTGCGTCCCTCCGGCCTCAATCCCACCCGCAGGTGCGCCGGCCCCTCCGCGAGTTCCGCCAGGATGCGCTCGGCGCCGGGAAAGCCGCCGGCCCGGTCGCCGCCCCGGCGCCGCACCTTCGGGATCGCCCAGGACAGGCCGGCCTCGACCGGCGAGGTCTCGCGGTCGATGTCCGAGCCGTGCAGGCACAGCCCCGCTTCGAGGCGCAGCGAATCGCGGGCGCCGAGGCCGATCGGCTTCACCTCCGGATCGGCGAGCAGCGCGCGGGCAAGCGCCAAGGCGGATTCGGCCGGCAGCGCGATCTCGAACCCGTCCTCCCCGGTATAGCCGGAGCGGACGGCAACACCCTCTTGCACGCCCTCCTCTCCCGCGAAGGTGACCGGCCGCGCATCCATGAACCGCATCTCGGCGGCGACGGGCAGGTGGCGGGCGAGCGCCGCTTCCGCTCCCGGGC
Organism: Methylobacterium aquaticum; assembly: GCF_001043915.1. Taxonomy (GTDB): domain Bacteria; phylum Pseudomonadota; class Alphaproteobacteria; order Rhizobiales; family Beijerinckiaceae; genus Methylobacterium; species Methylobacterium aquaticum. The sequence continues at coordinate 41,700 of NZ_LABX01000175.1, forward strand.
CCTGGAGCGCGATCAGGGCCCGGTCGATCGGCTCCACCGTGCAATCGGTGCCGATCGCGTCGAGCAGATGGGCGAGGTCGGCGGCCTTGTTGGCGGCGTTGACGACCAGCAGGTAATGGTCGCTCAGGTTCGCGAGCATCAGGTCGTCGAGGATGCCGCCGCCCTGCGTCGTGAAGAATCCGTAACGCTGGCGCCCGGGCTTGAGCCCGAGAACGTCGATCGGCAGCACCGTCTCCAGGGCGCGGGCGGCGTCGGCGAGGTCGCCGGAGCGAGCCCGCACGGCAATCTGGCCCATATGCGACACGTCGAACAGGCCGGCCGCCTTGCGGGTGTGCAGGTGCTCCTTGAGCAGCCCGAGCGGATAGTGCAGCGGCATCAGATAGCCGGCAAACGGCACCATCCGGGCGCCGACCTCCTGGTGCAGCGCGTGCAACGGGGTCTGGAGCAGGGTGAGGCCGGAGGCCGGATCGGCGGTCATCGTGAGGCGGTGTCCCGAGGCATGGCGGACACGCGCGGGCAGCCGACCCCGCACCCTCTTGCCGAAGCGGCCTCGACGAGGAGAGAGCGACGGGAAGGCCGGCCCTGCACGGCCCGACTCGGGGCGACCTTAGGACAAAGGTGCCATTGACGCTACCCGTCGAACGGTGCGGGACGCGCGACCTCCGGCGCGCCGGCACGGGCGCGAGGGCAGCGGAATGCGGCAAGAACGACCGACTTCATCCCCTCTCACGAAAATGTTTTTCACTTGAGAGCGGCTCGGCGGCAAACGAAGCAGCTTCTGCCGCGACCGGGGACTTATCCTGGCGCCATCGATGGGAGATACGACGCCATGAGCGCGAGCGCCAAGCCGGTCCCGGCCCAGCCGGTCAACGAGAACGACCGCCCCAGCCATCAGGCGATCCTGGGTCCGCGCGGCGTGGCCGATCCGGATCCGGCCGAGACCGCGGACTGGCTCGCCTCGCTCGAATCGGTGCTCCGCCACGGCGGGGCCGCCCGGGCCCGCTTCCTGCTCGACCGGCTGGAGCAGAAGGCGCGGGAGATCGGAATCGTCGAGGAGGCGCCGCCCTACTCGCCCTACCGCAACACGATTCCGCTCGAGAAGCAGCCGCCCTATCCGGGCGACCTCGCGGTCGAGGAGCGCCTGACCTCGATCATGCGCTGGAACGCGCTCGCCATGGTGGTGCGGGCCAACATGGCCTATGGCGAGCTCGGCGGCCACGTCGCCTCCTACGCCTCGGCCGCCGAGATCTTCGAACTCGGCTTCAACCACTTCTTCCAGGCCGGCGACGCCTCCGGGGCCGGCGCCGATCTCGTGTTCTTCCAGCCGCATTCGGCGCCCGGCGTCTATGCCCGCGCCTTCCTGGAGGGGCGGCTCTCCGAGACCAACCTCACGCATTACCGCCAGGAGATCGCCGGCGAGGGCCTGTGCTCCTATCCCCATCCCTGGCTGATGCCGGACTTCTGGCAGGTGCCGACCGGCTCGATGGGCATCGGGCCGATGAATGCGATCTACCAGGCGCGTTTCATGCGCTACCTGAGCGACCGGGGGTTGGCCGACACCGCCGGCCAGCACGTCTGGGGCGTGTTCGGCGACGGCGAGATGGACGAGCCGGAATCGATCGGCGCCCTGACGCTGGCGGCGCGCGAGAAGCTCGACAACGTCACCTTCGTCATCAACTGCAACCTCCAGCGCCTCGACGGGCCGGTGCGCGGCAACGGCCAGATCATCCAGGAGCTGGAGAGCGTTTTTCGCGGGGCCGGCTGGAACGTCGTCAAGGTGCTGTGGGGCTCGGAATGGGACGCGATCTTCGCCCGCGACACCAACCACGCCCTCCTTCGCCGCTTCGCCGCCACGGTGGACGGCAAGTACCAGACGCTGGGGGCCAAGGACGGCGCCTACAACCTCGCCCACTTCTTCGGTGAAGACGACGAGGTGAAGGCGCTGGTCTCCCACATGTCGGATGCCGACGTCGACAAGCTCAAGCGCGGCGGCCACGATTTCCGCAAGCTCTTTGCTGCCTTCGCGGCTGCCAAGGCGACCAAGGGCCGCCCGACCGTGATCCTGGCCAAGACCAAGAAAGGCTACGGCATGGGCGGCGCGGGCGAATCGCGCATGACCGCCCACCAGGCGAAGAAGCTCGACACCGATGCGCTGAAGGCATTCCGCGATCGCTTCGCCCTGCCGCTCACCGACGCGCAGGTCGAGCGACTGGACTTCTACAAGCCCGACGAGAACAGCCGCGAATTGCGCTACCTGCGCGAGCGCCGCGAAAAGCTCGGCGGTTTCCTGCCGAAGCGCCGCCGCACGGCAGCCCACGTCGCGGTGCCGGACCTTTCGACTTATGCCGGCTTCGCGCTGGAGGCCGACGGCAAGGAGATGTCGACCACCACCGCGGCGGTGCGGCTGTTCAGCAGCCTGATCAAGCACAAGGAACTCGGGCCCCGGGTGGTGCCGATCGTCGCCGACGAGGCGCGCACCTTCGGCATGGCCAACCTGTTCCGGCAGGTCGGCATCTACTCGCCGCTCGGCCAGCTCTACGAGCCGGAGGATGCCGGCTCGATGCTCTATTATAAGGAGTCCCGCGACGGGCAGCTCCTGGAGGAGGGCATCACGGAAGCCGGCGCGATCTCGTCCTGGGCCGCAGCCGCGACGTCGTACAGCGTCCATGGCCTCGCGATGCTGCCGTTCTACATCTACTACTCGATGTTCGGCTTCCAGCGCGTCGGCGACCTGATCTGGGCAGCGGCCGACCAGCGCGCCCGCGGCTTCCTGATCGGCGCCACCGCCGGCCGCACCACGCTGGGCGGCGAAGGCCTGCAGCACCAGGATGGATCGAGCCACCTCGTTGCCGCGACGATCCCGAATTGCCGCGCCTACGACCCGGCCTTCGCCTACGAGATGGCGGTGATCCTCGATCACGGCGCCCGCGACATGATGGAGCGCGACATCGACGCCTTCTACTACGTCACGGCGATGAACGAGAACTACGCCCAGCCGTCGATGCCCGAGGGTGTGCGCGACGGGATCATCCGCGGGATGTATCGGTTTGCCGGCTATGGAGATGGTGAGCCGGCTATCCGCCTCCTTGGCTCCGGCGCGATCCTGCCGGAAGTCGTCGCGGCAGCAAAGCTTCTCGCCTCGGAATGGGGCATCGCCGCCGAGGTTCATAGTGTCACGAGCTTCAGCGAACTCGCCCGCGAGGCCCGCGAGGTCGAACGGTCGAACCGCCTGAACCCCGGTTTGCCGGCAAAACGCAGCCTGGTGGAGGAGGCGCTGTCCGGCTCCGCGCCGGTCGTCGCTGCCACCGATTACGTCCGGGCCTATCCGCAACTGATCGCGACCGCGATTCAGGCCCGCTACGTGACGCTCGGCACCGACGGTTTCGGCCGCAGCGACACCCGCAGTGCCCTGCGCGCCTTCTTCGAGGTCGACCGGCACCACGTCGCCGTGGCGGCGCTGGCGGCGCTCGCCGACGAGGGCACGCTCGACCGGTCCACGGTGGCGGAAGCGGTGGCCCGCTACGGGATCGGCCCGAACCGGCCGGCGCCCTGGACGGTGTGAGGCACCTCGCACCGTGAGGCGAGGCGCTCCTTTCGGGGAGCGCTCTCCCGTCTCCCGAGTGGGAGAGGGGCCGGGGGATCGAAGATCCCACGTGCGGGTGTTCCGGTTCCGAGTCCAGCACCAAGCGTCGAGCGGCCAGCACGACGCTCTGAGCTTCACACTGACGCATACGCATCGATTCGATCTCGGGCAGGCCCGAGATCGACGCGGCCGTTGCGCCATCTCGACTTGTCGATGCCAAGCCCAGATGTCCGGGATTTTGGGCTTGGCGACATTTCGCGAACGGCACCAAATGTCGTTTCCAACGACCGTCGGTATCACCCGTGCCCCTGTCCCTCTCCCAACCGCGAGAGGGGATCCCGTGGTCGTCATTAAGCCGGGAGAGGCGGGCGCCTTAATCCTCGCCGCGGACTTAAGCACACCCCGCCCCTCCCACGCACGGGATTGACGCACCGGGGAAGACGCGGCCTGATCCCCCAACGCCGGCACGAAGCACCGGTCCGAGGGGAGACGCACGGGATGGCGCGAGGCGCTGAGCAGACCGCGGTGCGGGGCATCGTGGGAGCCGACTCCAGGGCGTCCGACGATCCGGTGCGCACGCGGCTCCACGCCTTGCGGACCGGCCTCGAAGCGGGCCTCATCGGCGCCTCCGGCCTCGTCGAGCGGCTGCTGATCGGGCTCCTCACCGGCGGCCACCTGCTGATCGAGGGCGCGCCGGGCCTCGCCAAGACCCGGGCGGTCAAGCGCCTCGCCGATGGGCTCGATACCGGCTTTGCCCGCATCCAGTGCACCCCCGACCTGATGCCCGCCGACCTCACCGGCACCACGGTCTGGCGGCCCGATGGCGGCCGGTTCGAGTTCCTGGCCGGGCCCCTGTTCCACTCGCTGGTGCTGGTCGACGAGGTCAACCGCGCGCCGCCCAAGGTCCAGTCCGCCCTGCTGGAGGCGATGGCCGAGGGCCAGGTGACGGTGGCCGGCATCACCCACCCGCTGCCCGATCCGTTCATGGTGGTGGCGACCCAGAACCCGATCGAACATGCCGGCACCTTCCCGCTGCCGGAAGCACAGCTCGACCGGTTCCTGCTCCACGTCGTGGTCGAGATGCCGGACGAGGCGTCCGAGCGCCGCATCCTCGACCTCGTCGAGGGCGAGATGACCGAGGAGGCCACGCCGATGCCGGTGCGCCTCACCGTCGAGGAGTTGCGCGCCGCCCGTGCCGCCGCACTCAAGACCCATGTCTCGCCGGCCCTGAAGGATTTTCTGGTCCGCCTCGTCGCCGCCACCCGGGGGGGGCCGGCGGCAGCGGATCTGCGCGGCGCCATCGAGCATCCGGTCTCGCCCCGGGGCACCCTGGCCTTGATGCTCGCTGGCAAGGCCAGGGCCTACCTGCACGGGCGCGACCACGTGGTGCCGGACGATGTCATGGCGCTCGCCGGCGACGCGCTTGCCCACCGTCTCGCCCTCACCTGGCGCGCTGCCGCCGAGGGCCAGACCGCCCGCGCCGTGGTGGCCGGCCTGCTCGACCGGGTGCACCCCCTCTGAGGATCCTGCGCTCTGAGGATTGTCCCCACCGTGGCACGGCCGCTCCCCAGCACGGACCCGCTCGCACAAGCAGGCATCGCCCTGGATGCCGGGATGCTGATGGGGCTGCGCCACCTCGCCCGCCGCGGCGCCGGTGCGACCACGAAGGCGCGCTCGGGCCTGCCCGGCGGCATCGTCACGCGGCGGCGCGGCCGCGGCAGCGAGCCGGACGACGTGCGGCCATGGGCCGAGGGCGACGACGTGCGCCACATCGACCGCAACGCCACCGCCCGCACCGGCACGCTGCACGTGCGTACCCACCACGAGGAGCGCGACCGTGCCGTGGTGGTGCTGGCGGATTTCCGGCCCTCGATGCTGTTCGGCACCCGCCGCTCCTTACGCTCGGTCGCGGCGGCGGAGGCCCTGGTGCTGCTCGGCTGGCGCATCGCCGGCGATGGCGGACGGGTCGGCCTCTGCGCCGCTGCCCCCGAGCCGGTGGCCCTGCCGCCGCGGGCCGGCGGGCGCGGCATGGCGGCCCTGTGCCAGGGCCTCGCCCGGGCGCATGACAGCGCGCTGGCCGCCTCCCCCCACCCTGATCCCCCCTTGGGCCTGACCCTGGAACGGGCCCGCGCGCTGCTGCCGGCGGGTGGGCATCTGGTTCTGGCGAGCGCCCTCGACGCTCCAGGCGAGGGCTTTTCGGAGAGCGTGGCGGCCTTGGCCGAGCGGGTCTCCCTCAGCCTGATCCTGGTGAGCGACGCCTTCGAGCGCACCGCGCCCCCCGGCCTCTACCCCTATGCCACCCCGGACGGGCGCCACGGCACCGCCCGGATCGGAAAGGCGCGGCCGGCCCCCGAGGATCGTCTCGCGGCCTATGCCCGGCTCGGCCTCGCGGGTCTGCGCCTCGACACCGAGCTGGGCCCGGAAGGGTTCGCCCCTCTGATGGAGCGGCTCGATGCCATGCTGTGAGGGAGCACCGGCGGTGCTGGCGGGCCTTCGCGGTCTGCACGTCCCGCCCGATCCGGGATGGATCCGGCCCGAGATCCTGGCCGCCGTCGCGGCCGGGCTGGCGCTCGCGGGCCTCGCCGCCTGGCTCGCGCCGCGCTGGCGCGCCCGCCCGATCCGCCGGGCGGCTCTGGCCGAACTCGCCGCCGCCCGCGCCCTGCCGCCGCCCGAGCGCCGCGTGGCTTTGGCGCGGTTGAGCCGGCGGCTCGCCCGCAGCCTCGGGGTCGAGGGGCCGGCGGGGCTCGATGCCGTCTTGCGCACCGATTTCTTCGGCAGCGGCCCCGGCCGGGCACTCGCCCAGGATCTCTACGCCCCGGGCCCCATGCCCGATCTCGCCGCCGCGGAAGCCGGTCTCGCCCGGCTCCTCGCCCGCCTGCGGGCTTAGAACACGATGGCCGGTCTCGCCTCCCTCGATGTCGCGGCGCCGCTTGCCGGCCTGCTCCTGCCGCTGCCGCTGCTGGCCGCCCGCTTCCTGCCGCCGCGGCCGGGCGGCAGCGGGGCGCTGGCGGTGCCGCCCTCCCTGGTCGCCGGGCTCGATCGCGGCGGGCCCCTCACCGTCGGCGTGCGCGGGCGCGCGGCGCTCACCTGGCTGCTCTGGGTCTCCCTGGTCGCGGCGCTTGCCGGCCCGCGCCTGGTCCTGCCCGGCGCGGCACTCCCGGCCTCGGGCAGGGACATCGTGCTCGCCCTCGACCTGTCGGGCAGCATGGAGCGGATCGACTTTGCCCTCGACGGCCGCACCACCTCGCGGCTCGCGGCGGTCAAGCGCGTCGGGGCGGAGTTCATCCGCCGCCGGGCCGGCGACCGGGTCGGCCTCGTGATCTTCGCCGACCAGGCCGACGTGGCCGCCGCCCCCTCCTTCGACACGCGGGCGGTCGCCCGGGCGCTGGAAGAGGCGCAGATCGGCCTCGTCGGCCGCTCGACCGGCATCGGCGACGGGCTCGGCCTCGCCCTGAAGCGCCTGAACGCCCTGCCGGGCCCGTCCAAGGTGGTGGTGCTGCTCTCCGACGGCGCCAACAATGCCGGCCAGACCACGCCGCGGGACGTGGCGGTGCTCGCCCACGAGCTGGGCATCCGGGTCCACACCATCGCGCTCGGCCCCCGCGACCTCGCCGACGCCAATGGCGAGCAGGACGTGGTCGATTCGGAGGCGCTGCGCGACGTCGCGGCGACGAGCGGCGGCCGGTTCTTCCGGGTCCGCACCACCGAGGACCTCCAGGGTGTGGCCGACAGCATCGATGCCCTCGAAGGCGGGCGCGACCGGGCCCCGCCGGTGCCCCTGCGCCGTGACCTCTGGCCGTGGCCGGGCGGGGTCGCGCTTCTCTCGGCGCTCGTTCTCCTGCTCACCCGGAGGGGGGCGTGACCGAAGCCTTCACCCTGCTCCGCCCGTGGTGGCTCCTCGCCCTGCCGCTTCTCGGGCTGCTGGCCTGGCGCGCCGCCCACCGGTCCGCGCCCCTCGGCGACTGGGCGAAGGCGGTGGAGCCGCACCTGATGGCGGCGCTGCAAGCGCGCGGCGCGGTGCGGCCGGGACGGCGCGTCGGGCAGGGATTGCTGGTTCTGGCGGCCGCGCTCCTTTCTCTCGGCCTCGCCGGCCCGGCGCGGGAGCGCCGCGACGTGGCGGGGTTCCGCAACCTCGACGCCACGATCATCGCCCTCGACCTGTCGCGCTCGGTCGCCGAGGGCGGGCGCCTCGGCGAGGCGCGGGCGCTGGCGCAAGGCGTGGCGGAGGCCGCCGGCACCAAGGCGGTCGCGGTCATCGCCTATGCGGGCGACGCCTATCTCGTGGCGACGCCGACCACCGACCGCGAGTCCTTGAGCACCATCCTGTTTGCCCTCGACGGCGCCACCGTGCCGGATCGCGGCAGCCACCCGGCCCGCGCCCTGGCGCTCGCCCGCCGGACGCTGGCCGAGGCCGCGGTGGTGACCGGCGATGTGGTGCTGGTGACGGATGGCGGCGGCCTCGACGACGCCACCTCTCGCGAGGCGTCGGCGCTCCGGGACGAGGGCCACCGGCTGCACACCGTGCTGGTGCCGGATCCCGCCCTGCCGCCGGAGGCGCCGCGGCCGGATGGCAGCGGCCTGTCCCGTCTCGCGACCCTCGGCGGCGGCAGCGCCGGCAGCCTCGACGCCCCGGGCCCGGTCCTGGCGGCCATCTCCGAGACGGTCGCCCGCCACCTCACGGAGGGCGGCTACACGGTGCTGGCCTGGCAGGATCTCGGCCGCTGGCTCGCCGGCCTCGCGCTGCTGCCGGTCCTGCTGCTTTTCCGGCGGAGCGCCTGATGCGACCCCTCCTCCTCGCCGCCGGTGCGGTGGCGCTCATGGGGCTCGCGGTGGAGCCCGCCACCCTCGCCCGCCTGCTCATCGGGGCCGGGATGCCGGGATTGGCGGCGCGGGTCAGCGACGATCCGGCCTGGCGCGGCACCGCCCTCTATGCCGCCGGGCGCTATGCCGAGGCGGCTGAGGCGTTTTCCGCCTCTCCCTACAACCGCGGCAACGCGCTGGCGCTCGCCGGGGACCTGAAAGGGGCGCTCGCCGCCTACGAGGCGGCGCTCGCCCGCGACCCGTCGGACGAGGACGCCAAGGCCAACCGCGAACTCGTCGCGCGCCTCCTCGACACGCCCGACGCCCCCGGCGGCCGCACCGCCGGCCAGGCGAACGCAAAGGCCGACGCCGCCACCCGCTACGCCACCAAGACCGAATCCGACGCCAACGACCCCGGCACCGCCTCGACCGGCGATGGCCTCGCCGGCCACCGCGAGGCGTCCTCGGCGGCCGATTCGCCGGGCAATTCCAAGGCGGCGCGCACCGGCCGGGCCGAGCAGCGGTCGGTCGATCCCGGCCGCGGCCAGGCGCGCGGCTCGGCCAGCGATGCCGAGGGCGGCGGGCGCCAGGGCGGCGGCAATGCCAGCGTGTCCGAGGTGATCGAGCGCGAGGCGCGCCGGGTCTCGAAGAGCTTCGAGGCGCGGGAGATCCGCCCGGACCGGCACTGGCTCGCGACCCTGACCGACGATCCCGGCCGCTTCGTGCGCCTGCGCGTCCTCGCCGAGCAGACCCGCCGGCGCGAGGCCGGCACCGCCGTCCAGCCCGGAAGCAACCCATGGTAAGGCCATTCATTCTGAGACGGTTTCCGGACGATCCGTCCGGACACCGTCTCAGCAAGCCCGCGCGGCGCCTGAGCGAGGCCGGTTTCCGCATCGCGAAGCGATCAATCGGAAACCGGAGGAGAGGGCGTCTCGCCGCCGCCCTGCTGTTCGCCGCGACGCCGGCTTTCGCCCTGGAGGACGGCGATCTCGGCCTGACCGTCACCGCCGAGGTGCCGGGCGGCGCAGCCCCATACCCGCGCGAGATGGTGCTGCTGCGCATCCGCGGCACCTACCGGGCGCAGATCGCCCTGGAGGATTTGCGCCAGCCGAGCCTGCCGCATTTCGGCTGGACCCAGCTCGGCCGCGACCACTGGTCCCGCGTGACGATCCAGGGCCAGGAGGCGCGCGGCTTCGAGCGCACGGTCGCGGTGTTTCCGCAGGGGCCCGGCCGCTTCGTCATCGATCCCTTCGTGCACCGCCTGACCATCGTCGATGGCGGCGAGCGCCGGGTGGTCGAGGTGCGCTCCGCCCCCCTGCCCCTGGAGGTCGCGGCTTGGCAGGGACCTGGCGGTCCGGATGCCCCCGAGCCCTGGTGGCTGGCGGCGCAGGACGTGACGGTGACCGACCAGTGGGAGCCCGAGCCCGAGACCCTCAAGCTCGGCGAGCCGGCCCGCCGCACCGTGACGCTCGACGCCCGCGGCGTCACCGCCGATGCCCTGCCGCCGCGGCCGGTCTTGCGCACCCGCGGCGTCCTCACCTTCGCCGGGCCGGTCGAGCGTCAGACCCGCATCACCCCGGCGGGCCCGGTGGCCCGGGTGACCTATCGCTGGGACGTGCGCCCCGGCGTGCCGGAGCCGATCACGCTCTCGGCGATCGCCATCCCGTGGTTCGACACAAGGGCGCGGGTGATGCGCGAGGCCGAGATCCCCGCCCGCATCATCGGCGGCCGGGCCGCCAAGGTTGCCGAGGAAGCGCCCCCGCCCCCGGCCTCGCCCTGGCGGGCGCTCGCCGCGGGTCTCGCCGCCTTCGGGCTGGCCTTGAGCGCCTGGGGCCTCTCCCGCCATCGCGCGGCCCCGGCGGCCCCCGCCCTGCGGCGCCTCGCCCGGGCCGCCCGGCGGCGCGACGCGCGGTCCTTCCACGCCGCCCTCACCGATGCCGGTCGCCGTGACCCGGCCCTCGCGGCGGCGTGGCGGGCCGATCCCGGCCTCGGCCCGCGCCTTGCCGCCCTCGATGCCGCCCTGTTCGGCAAGGGCGACGTCCCGGTGCCGGCCCTTGACGGCCTCGTCCGGGACCTGAGAGCGATCCGGGCGCCCGCCGCGCCTGCGGACAGCCTCGCCCCCCTCGACGGCCCGCGCCCGGCGAAGGTCTGAGATTCCGCGGGCCCGGCCCGAGGCCGGTTGCCTTCTCGGGCACCGACCCTGCATACCGCCGGCTCGAAGCCCGCAGGGTCGCGTTTGCCATGACCGAAACCACCCCCCGCCTCGGCGCCCGCGTGATGGCGCTGATCGACGACCTCGCCCGCCACACCGACGAGCCCGGACGGCTGACCCGGCTCTACCTCTCGCCGGCCCACCGGGCGACCGCCGAGGCGGTGCTCGGCCTGATGCGGGATGCGGGGCTGAGCGCGCGGATCGACGCCGCCGGCAGCGTGGTCGGGCGGATCGAGGGACGGGAACCGGGGCTGCCCGCCCTGGTGCTCGGCTCGCACATCGACAGCGTGGTCGATGCCGGGCGCTACGACGGTCCCCTCGGGGTGGTGACGGGACTGGTCGTGGCGGAGGAGATCCGCGCCCGCGGCCTCGTCCTGCCCTTCGCCCTGGAGGTGGTCGCCTTCGGCGACGAGGAGAACGTCCGCTTCCCGACCTCGCTCTCGACCTCGAAAGCCTGGGCCGGGCAGTACAGGATGGAGTGGCTGGAGGGCCGCGACGCGGCCGGCACCTCCCTGCGCGAGGCGCTGACGCAGTTCGGCGGCGACCCCGACGGCATCCCGGCCCTGGCCCGGGCGCGCGAGGCGATCGCCGGCTATCTCGAGGTCCATATCGAGCAGGGCCCGGCCCTGGAGGCGGCGGTGCAGCCGGTGGGCGTGGTCTCGGCCATTGCCGGCCTGACCCGGGCGCGCTGCACCGTGACCGGCGAGGCGAACCATGCCGGCACGGTGCCGATGGGGATGCGCCGGGACGCCCTCGCGGCGGTCGCCGAGATGGCGCTTGCGGTCGAGCGCCTGAGCGAAGGCGTGGCCGGCACCGTCGCGACGGTGGGGTCGCTCACCGTGGTGCCGGGGGCCGTCAACGTGATCCCGGGCCAGGTCGATTTCAGCCTCGACGTGCGCGCGCCGGTGGAGGCCGATCGCCACGGGCTCTTCGCCGCGATCCAGGCCGCGTGCCGCGCGATCGCGCAGCGCCGCGGGGTCGGCTTCGCGAGCGAGACCTACATGGACAATGCCGCGGTCGCGCTCGATCTCGGCCTGCAAGCCGCTCTCGACCGGTCGGCGCAGCGCCTCGGCTTCGCCCCCCTGCGGCTGCCCTCCGGCGCCACCCACGACGCGGTGGCGATGGCGGCGATCGGGCCGTCCGCGATGCTGTTTGTGCGCTGCCGCGGCGGCATCAGCCACAATCCGGCCGAATCGATCACCCTGGAGGATGCCGACGCGGCGACGCGGGTGCTTCTGGGCACGGTGCTCGATCTTGCGGGGCTGCCGCAGTGACGCGGCCGGTCCTGTCCGCGAAGGCAGGATCACGGAAGCCTCTCGTCTCCCACGCGCGACCTCAGGATGAGGGTGTGGGTCGGGCGGGGCGTCGAACAATCGCGCAAGCCCCGGGTAGCGAAAGAGTTCTTCCATGCAACAGGACGAGCAGACGGCCGACATCGTGGTGGTCGGCGGCGGCATGGTGGGCCTGTCCTGCGCCATCGCCCTGAAGGATCGCGGGCAGGACGTGGTCCTGTGCGATCCCGGCGAGGCCCGGGCGCGGACCTCCTACGGCAATGCCGGCGTGGTCAGCCGCGGCTCGATCTTCCCGATGGCGAGCCCTGCCCTGTGGGGCAAGCTGCCGGCCTATCTGCGCAACGCCGATCCGGGCCTGCGGCTGCGCCACCTCCACTTGCTGCGGGTGATGCCCTGGGCGGTGCACTTTCTGGCGAGTGCCCGCACCTCGGCCTGGCGCCGGGCCGCCGACGCGCTGGCGCCCCTCACCAACGCCGCCTATCCGGAGCATCGGCGCCTCGCCGACCGGGCCGGCGTTCCTCACCTGCTGCGCGAATGCGGCTGGGTGAAGCTCTACCGGACGGATACTGCCTTCGCGGGTGCGGCCCTGGAGCGCGAGATCCTGACGCAGCACGGCGTGCCGTTCGAGATCCTGGACGGGCCGGCGGTTCAGGCGCTGGAGCCGGCGCTGATCCGCCCCTTCGCCCGGGCGATGCTGCTGCCGGAGACCGGCGCTGTCGGCGATCCCGGCGGCCTCGTCGAGGCCGCCGAGCGGCTGTTCGCCGGCCTCGGCGGCCGGTCGCTGCGCACCACCGTGAGCCGCCTCGAACCCAGATCGGAGGGCTGGCGCGTCGTCCATCCGGGCGGCACCGTCCGGGCGCGGCAGGTGGTGCTGGCGACCGGGGCGGCGGCGCACGAGCTGTCGCGGCCCCTCGGCTACCGTTTCGCCTTCGCGGCCGAGCGCGGCTATCACCGCCACTACGCCCTGCACCCCGACAGCCCGGTCCTCACCCGCCCGATCTACGACACCGGCGCCGCCTCGATCCTGTCGCCGATGGGCGAGGGCCGGGTGCGGGTGCTCTCCGGCGTCGAGGTCGCGGACCGTCACGCGGAGCCGGATGACCGCCAGATCGAGGCGGCGGCCCGCGAGGCGGCCGGTACGGTGCGGCTCGGCCCACCCCTCGACAACCGGCCCTGGCTCGGCTCGCGCCCCTCGACCCCGGACGGCCTGCCGGTGATCGGGCCCGCGCCGCGCCATCCCGGCCTGATCTTCGCCTTCGGCCACGGCCATATCGGCCTTTCGACCGGCCCGATCACCGGCCAGCTCGTCGCCGATCTCGCCACCGGCCGCATGCCGGCGGTGCCGGTGGCGCCGTTCGCGCCGGGGCGGCTGCTCGGATGGCCGTGGTGAGAGGCCGGCGCGCGACCATGGCGCGTGCCGCCGGCGATCCCGGTCCGAGCGGGGAAACGGCAGCATGACCTGGGTCGCGGGCGTGGACGGATGCCCGGGCGGCTGGGTCGCGGTGTTCGGGCCGCGCGACGGCCGGCCCGACCCCATCCGCGCCCGGGTGCTGCCGAGCCTGGCGGCGATCTGCGATGCGCCGGAGGCGCCCGCCATCGTGGCGGTCGACATCCCGATCGGCCTGCCGGATCGCGTCGGCCCCGGCGGCCGCACCGCCGAGGTGCTGGTCCGGGCGCTCCTCGGCCCGCGGCGCGCCTCGGTCTTCCCGACCTCGGCCCGCAGCGTCGTCTATGCCCCCGACTACACGGCGGCGATCGCC
>NZ_LABX01000176.1 GCF_001043915.1 Methylobacterium aquaticum
CGCCCAAGGCCACCGGCGGTGCGGGCGGAGCCCGCTGCCCTCCCGCCCGGAGCCTCGATCCAGAGTCCGGAGCGGCCACGACCGGAGTCGGCGACTCACGGATCCTGAGTCCTCGCTCGACAAAGCCCAGATCAGCCCGAGTCGTTTCCACGGGGAAGAGTCGAGGCGAGGCTTGAACCGGTGGAACCGACTCGCCTGTACGATGGCTGATGATTCGCTGTCCCGATCCGGGACTCGTCCTCGACTCCGGGCGCATGATGGGAGCCTGGCAATACTTTGCCGAGACTCCCGAAGCTGGCAGATCGGAGGATTACCGAGCCGCTGTCCGATCGCGCAGGAGCGTAGGCAATTCGGCGTGGAGTCGTTCACGTCTCGTAGGGAGGTCTGCGTGGGCGCAGAGCGACGAAACCCTTCGAATCTCAACGGGAAAGCGGCAGATTCGGGATGCCATGCGGGGGTTGGGGCGCGTAGGCGAGTCAGCGTGGTCGGAGGCGTTCCCGGCCGTGGCCGAGCGTAGGCAACTCGGCGTCGGATGGCGGTGACGGCTGGGTGCCGCCTTGCAGCCGGACAAGATATGTGGAGTTGTCATCGATTGCCAAACCGATCGATATCCGTCGACCCATCAATCACCCAATTAGTATTAAAAAAACTATCCAATACGCCATACGCATGTCAAACATATTTGCTTCGCGATCGACCGTTACTATGCCCTCTGCGCCATCCCCGGGTGCGTCGAAGACGAGAACCCGGGATCCATAGCCGCTGACGGTGCAGAACCGGGCGGATCATGATCCGCCCGTCCGGAAAGCGTCCGCGATCATGGATCTCCGAGTCTCCCTGTCGGCACGCACCGGCGTGATGGGGAGCGTAATGCAGACCCGGCGGAAATCATGCCATGCCGTGAGCAAGTGGCCACTCGCTCAGACAGATTTGTCCAGAAAAGAGCCGCGTCTATGGTCGTAAAACACGCCGGGGGTCTTTGTCTTGTCCCACCTGCGACCTCATCCTGAGGTGTAATACCAACGGTCGTTGAAAAAGAGTTTTGGTTCTGTTCTCGAATGTTGCCAAACCTCTGGGTTGGTGTCGGAAATTCGAGATGACTCATCGGCCCGATGCGTCAGCATCTTGGGCCGATGGTATCAGGCGAGCAAAGATCGACGGACCTCGAAGGAGATCTCCAGACGACGCAGGGGTGACGGGAGACCGCCTTCGAGGCCAATCGTTCGTCGATCGGCCGTCACCTCAGCATGAGGGGGTGGGAGGAAAAGCCATGTCCGCCTCGCGGGGTCGGGAGAGGCAAATCCACCGTCGCGGAGTTGCTGTCGATAAAGAGAAAACAATCCTATCTACGGCCGCGACACGTTCAGCGCCTTCGCGCCGCCGACACGTGTATCAACACTCTCCGCGTCGAGCCCCCTCCCCGCGTAGGGAACTCGGCGGAATCAAGCCCTTGCCCGGGCACGCTTATTGGCGAGCGCCGCCTTGGGGGGCACCAGCAGGTCCCTCGGATCGGAGGGGAGCAGCTGCATGCCGCCGTCGTCGAGAGTCAGGCGCAGGCGTGGAAACACCTCGGTGAGGTGGGCGACGTCCTTGCGGAACTCCTGGCGGAACGAGCGGATCGAGCCGTTCTCGCTGCCGAACTGCTTGTAGAGATTGTCCCAGGTCAGGCGCAGTGGCCGCTCCAGCCGTGAGAGCCGGTAGCCGACCCAGAACAGCAGGTCGAGCTTGCGCGCCGAGCCCGCGAAGGCGCGGGCGGCCCGGATGTCGACCGGCAGGGCGTGCTGGATCAGGTTGTCGTAGAACTCGCGGTGGAAGGTGATGGTCGAGGACCACAGGAGCCCCTGGTCCGGATGGTTGTGCAGCGGCAGCCACACATCCATCTGCCGGAACGGCGGCACGTTGAGGGTCGAGGCGCGGGTGCCGTCCCACAGGCCGATCTGCATCGAGCAGGCGGCGAGGCGGTTGAGCTGCTCCTTGAACTGCTTGAGCGTGCCGCGCTCGCCGCCGGTGACCGGGAAGCCCATGTCGCGGATGAAGCCCGACATGCTCTGCGCCACCTCGACCTTGGGGCTGCGCTGGCGCACCGCCTCGGTGCAGAGATGCAGCAGCAGCAGGCGCGCCTTCGGGCCATAGGGCAGCCCCTGCATCTCCATCTCGCCGGTCGACGGGTTGATGAGCCGGCCGGCATTGATGGCGAGCGTGTTGCGGCCGTATTCCCGCGAGACGTTGGTGACGCCCTTCGGCTCGCGATATGGCAGGCCGCAGAGCGCCAGCACCGAGTGGATGTGCTGGATGTTCTCCGGCGAGGCCGGCTCGTTCTCGATCACTTCGCGGACCATGTCGCGGCGGCGGGCGTTGCGCGGCAGCCGGGCGCGCTCGGCCTCGGCCTCGGCCTTCAGCACCACCAGCTTGTCGCGCGCGTCCGTCTCGGCGTCGCGCTTGGCCTGGCTGGCGCGCACGAAGGCGAGCGTCGCCTTGTAGGCGACGCTACCGCGCGCCTTCTCGACGATCTCGAGGAGGTCGGGGTCGCGCACGCCCTCGACCGGCTCGGGGGCGGTGTGCGGCGGGGTCGTCATCTCCACCAAAGGGCTCCGCGGGGGGACGCGAACCCGCGGGGCGCGCGTCGTGACTCTGTTGGGTGGAGTCCTAACGTGCGAAACCCGAATCGGCAGAGTCGAGTCCGGCCGATTCCCGAAGCAGAGCGACAGATTCCTGTGAATCTCTGTGCCTAACCGGCGAGTCTTCGCCCCGCCGGCGCACTCGTGGATCAAACCTTAATCGGTCTCGTCGCGGGCCTTCGACTCGGCGAAGGCGGCGTAGAGCTGGGGAAGACTCTGGATCAGATAGGCGGCAAAGTCCGGCTCGATTCCGTCGTCGACGGTGAGCTGGGTGCCCTGGCGGCCACGCTCGATCCGCACCACCGGCCGGCCGCCGAGCGTGGTCCAGACCGCCGGCGCCGGTGCCGGCCGCGGTGCCGGCGCGGTGAGACCTGCGAGCAGCCGGGCGAAGCGGTCGTCGGAGGAGAGGTCCGAAAAATCCGGCGCCGTCAGGATGCGGGTCACCACCTCCCCTGCCCCGTCCCGGCCCAGCGCCTCGACGAGCGCGGTCCAGCGCGGCCGCCCGGCCTTGGGGGCCGGCCCGATGGCCGCCACGACCTCGGCCGGCACGGCCCGGCCGATGCCGATCAGCCGCGAGAGCTGCGTCTTCTCCACGGCGAGCGCCGCCATGATGGTGGCGCGGTCGAAGCCGCGATCCTCCAGGGCGATCGCGAACAGCGCCCGCTCGATATAGCTAAGATCGGCGCGGGCCGAGTTCTCCTGGCCTTGCGCGACGACGAGATCCTCGTCGGTGAGCGCCTTGACCACCGCCCGCACCGGCCGGCCCAGCTCGGCCGCCGCGCGCAGGCGGCGATGGCCGTAGGCGACCTGATAGCGGCCCTCGGCCGTCGGATGCGGCCGCACCAGGATCGGCACCTGCTGGCCGCGCTCGCGGATCAGCGCCACGAAGGCGGCATGCTCCTGCGGATCGCCCGACAGCCGGTCCTGCACGAACGACCCATCGATCAGGCCCGGGTCGATCTCCACCACCCGGTCGCCGGAGGCGACCATGGCGCGGGCCTCCGCCGCCGCGCTGGCGATGCGCCCGAGGCTGCGCCCCATGGCGCCGACGGCGCCGGAGCGCACCAGGGGGCGCGGCGCCTCGGGCGGTGGTTCGGGCGGCGCGGCCGGGGCCTCGCCCGGGTTGCCAGCTGGCAACTCGGGTTGGGATTCGGTGGAACGGGCGCTCAACGCCGCGCGGAGGGCATCCTTGCGCTTCATGCCGCCACACGTCCCCAGGCGCGGTGCATCAGGGCCTCGATCTCGCCATTCACCCCGTCGAGCGCCTCGATCGCCCGGTCGTAGGTGGCGCGGGTGAAGCTCTCGCGGCCGATCTCGTAAAGGGTCTGCTTCGACAGGCCGGCATCCGAGATTGCGGTCGATTTCAGCATCAGGTGGGTCAGCACCCGCTCGCGGAACAGCGAGCGCATGAAGGCGACCATCTGGGTCTGCGGCGCGTCGGAGGGCTCGTAGCGGGTCACGACGTAGCGCAGGAAGTCGTAATCGAGGTCGGCGCCGGCCTCCTGCACCACCCCGAGCAGGTCGGAGGCCATCAGCAGGAACTGGCACATCGACATCACGTCGAGCATCTGCGGATGCACCGTCACCAGCATTGCGGTCGCGGCGCAGAGCGCGCCGAGCGTCAGGAAGCCGAGCTGCGGCGGACAGTCGAGGATCATCACGTCGTAATCGTCGGCGACGCTCCCGAGCGCCGTGGCGATCCGGCCGAAGAACGGCTCGGCGTTGCGGTCGGCCAGGACCCGCGGGGTGTCGTGCTCAAACTCCATCAGTTCTAGGTTGCCGGGCACGAGGTCGAGGCCCGGGAAGTAGGTCTTGCGCACCACCTCGGCGAGCGGCGTCTGCTCGTCGTCGTGGCGGATCGCGGCGTAGAGGGTCTGGTTGGGACCGACGTCGAATTCCGGCTGGTAGCCGTGGAGCGCGGTCAGCGATGCCTGCGGGTCGAGGTCGACGGCGAGCACCCGGTAGCCCCGCAGGGCGAGGTACTGGGCGAGATGGGCCGCCGTGGTGGTCTTGCCCGATCCGCCCTTGAAGTTCACCACCGCCAGCACCTGGCAATGCTCGGTCCCGGAGCGGTGCGGCACGTAGCCCTTCGCCTTCGGACCGTCGTCGAGCAACTGGCGCAACTCGTTGATCTGAGCAAGCGTATAGGAGCGCCGGCCGCCCGGGCCGGTCTCCGGCTGCGGGCCCTTGCTCGCCAGGGAAAGCTGGCGCAGGTAGCCATCCGCCACCCCGATCAGCTTCGCCGCCTCGCCGGAGGAGAAGGAGCGCAACACCTTGTGCGAGGCCGGGGGGAAGAGGGTGCGCCGGAGCGCGTTCAACTCGTTCGACAGGGCAAAGCCGTCATCGGCGATGATCCGGGTGATCGAGGGGCGGTCAGAGGATGCGGCTTTTGCCTGTTCCTGCGGCTGATCGAGCATTTACGGTTACCAAGCGCGTAACGGAAAAATTCCGTAAGACGATGCCAGTGCGACCGTGAGAGTGCAAACGGTTTTTGGTCAAGATCGATGAACCCTTCAGCATCGCGGGCGGTGGTTGCCAGATGGCAACGGGTCGTCCCGGAAGCGGCCACCTGCGGTCAAAAGGCGGGGCCCGGCGGGTTGCCAGTTGGCAACCGGAAAGCGGCCGGACCCTCGATGAGGGACGCTCCCGCGACGGTGCCATCGTGGCAATGGTCTTCCCCGCCTCCATCGCCTAAGCGATCGATCAGAGTCAGGCGGAGACGGGCCGATGGCGATTCTGGGCAATGTCGCGGAGCTGGAACGGGTTTATGGCGAGTTCGGTGCGGTGGGCGAAGCCTCGACCGCGAAGGTCGCCGACCACATCACGCCGCATTACCGGCGCTTCATCGCGGTCGCGCCCTTCGCCGCCCTGGCGACCAGCGGCCCGGAGGGGCTCGATTGCTCGTCCCGCGGCGACCGTCCGGGCTTCGTCAGGGTCGCCGATCCGCACACCCTGCTGATGCCCGATCGCCGCGGCAACAACCGGATCGACAGCCTGCGCAACGTCGTGCGTGATCCGCGGGTCGGGCTGATGTTCCTGATCCCCGGCATCGGCAATGCGCTGCGGGTCAATGGACGGGCGGTGATCGACGACGACGCGGATGTGTGCGCCTCCTTCGCCGTCGACGGCAAGGCGCCGCGCACCGTGATGGTGATCCGGGTCGTGGAGGTCTATTTCCAGTGCGCCCGGGCGCTGATCCGCTCCGGCCTGTGGCAGGCCGAGGCCCAGGTCGATCCGAAGACGCTGCCGACCCCGGGCCAGATCCTGGCCGAGATGAGCCAAGGCCGCGTCGGCGGCGAGAGCTACGACGCCGCCTGGGCCGAGCGGGCGAGACAGACGATGTGGTGACGGGGCAACCCGCCGCTGAAGCGGCGGGGAGGGCCGCGAGGACAAAGGTGACGGACAGCCCTCCGACGGGGCGACCGGTCCGGAGGACAGGGCCAGATGGAGAAGACGTTCACCGCCCACCGCGAGGACCGGCCCGGCGCCGCATGGCTTGCCCGCTTCCGCGATGGACGGGACGAGGCGGCGCGGTGGTATCTCGGGGAGGGGGCGCCCGAGCGGCCCTCGGCCGCCGAGTGCCGCGCGGCGCTCGCGCGCCACATGCCCGAATTCGTCGGGCTTTACGACGATCTGTGCGGGATGGTCGGCGACGACGACCTGGCCCACCGTATCCTCAGCCATTACCGCCCGGCGCCGCACCGGCAGGGATGCAGCCAGGCGGTCTGGCTCGGCCCGGATGGCCCGGCCCTGATCCGCAACTACGATTATCCCTTATCCGCCATCACCGGCCGCATCGAGATGACCGCCTGGTCGGGCCGGCGCGTGATCGGGATGGTGCAGCGGCCCTGGGGCGGCTGCCTCGACGGGATGAACGAGGACGGGCTGGTGGCGAGCTGCACGCTCGGCGGTCTCGCCCGGCGGGGCGAGGGTTTTGCCATCATCCAGATGCTGCGTTACGTGCTCGAGACCTGCGGGTCGGTCCGCGAGGCGGTGGCCGCGCTCCGGCGCCTTCCGGCGGTGCAACTTCACAACGTCACCGTGCTCGACCGGACCGGGGATCATGCCACGGTCTTCCTCGGGCCTCGGCGCGAGGCCGCGGTGACGCGCCAGACAACCTGCACCAACCATCAGGAGCGGATCCTGCCCGCCTCCCGCTCCGCCCTGCGCCAGCGGGTGCTGGAGGAGGCCCTGGCCGATTCGTCGATGAGCCTCGCGGCGCTGGCCTCACGCTTCTTCGACGCGCCGCTCTATTCGCGCAAGCTCAGCTTCACCACGGCCTACACGGCCTTGTACCGGCCGGAGGCGGGCCGCGTCGATTACCTCTGGCCCGGCCACCGCTGGAGCCAAACCTTCGACCGGTTCGAGGAGGGGGCCTATACCCACGATTACGGTGCGCTGGAGCCGTGACCCGGCGCGTGATCACGCGCCCGCCCGCGCCGCCTGCGGCAGCACCTGCTCGGGCGGGCCCGAGGCGACGATCCGGCCGCCCTCCAGCACGTGCACGGTATCGGCGCCCGCAAGGCTGGTGAGGCGGTGGGCGATCATGATGAGCGTGCGGGTGCCGCTGAGCCCCTGCACCGCCCGCATCACCACGCCCTCGGTCTCGTCGTCGAGGGCGGAGGTCGCTTCGTCGAACACGATCACGTCGGGGTCGTGGTAGAGCGCCCGGGCGATGCCGATGCGCTGGCGCTGGCCGCCGGAGAGCCGGGCGCCGCGCTCGCCGACCCGCGCCGCATATCCCTCCGGCAGGGCGGCGACGAAGTCGTGCGCGCCGGCAAGCCGCGCCGCCCGCTCCACCGCGGCCGCGTCGACCGCATCGAGGCCGAAGGCGATGTTCTCCGCGATGGTGCCGTCGATCAAAAAAATGTCCTGCGGCACGTAGCCGATGCGGTTCTGCCAGGCCGGCAGGGTGGCGGGATCGAGTGTCACCCCGTCGACCGCGATGCGGCCGGTGGTCGGATGCAGGAAGCCCAGGATCAGGCCGATCAGGGTCGACTTGCCCGAGCCGGTGCGGCCGACGAGGCCGACCGTGGTGTGGGCGCGAATCGTGAGGTCGATGCCGGACAGGGCCGGGCGGCCGGTCTCGTAGTCGAAGCCGACGCCCTCCAGGCGGATCGCCTCCCGGAACGGCAGGCGCTCGGGCGCGCGGGGGCGCGGGGGGCGCTCGCCGTCGAGCCCCTCGACCACCAGCCGCACCGCCGGCAGGGTGAAGCGCAGCAGCGCCAGCGCGTTGAACACGTTCTGGAACGCCGGGAGCATCCGGTAGCCCGCGAAGGCGAACAGGCCGAGGAGCGGCAGGATGCCGGTGGTGTCGAGCCCCTGCGAGAGGGCAAACAGCACCACCACGATCACGCCGCCGAAGGCCAGCGCCTCGATGACGAAGCGCGGCAACTGCCCGGTGAGCAGGCTCTCGGCGCTGGCCTGCGCATAGGCGCGGGCCGGGGCCTCGAACCGGCTCGCGAAGCCTTGCGCCCGGCCGTAGAGCGTCAATTCGGTGAGGCCGCCGAGCGTCTCGTGCACCACCCGGAACCGGCCTTCGTTGCCGGCGACGGCGCGGGCCCCGATCCGGGACAGGCGCGCCCGCACCACCAGGAAGATGCCGACATAGAGCCCGCCGAAGCCGGCCCCCAGGATCAGCGCCAGGCGCGGCGAGACGACGAGCAGGAAGGTGATGACGGCGAGCGCCGAGGTCGCCCGCGACGCGATGACGGTGGCGGGCGTCAGCACGCCGACCACGAGGCGGTCGGTCTCGCTCAGGATCGTCTTGGCGAGTTCGGCGCTGTTGGCGGTCGTGAAGAACAGCCGCTCGCGGTCGATCGTGCGAAACAGCAGCCGGCGGGCGAAGCCGTAGCCGACCGCATGGCTGAAGCGCAGCTGGGCATAGGTGAGACCGGCATTGACGCAGGAGGTGGTGAGGATGGCGCCAAGGGCGCCGAGCCCGACGACGATCAGGAAGGTGCGGTTATCGGTCAGCCCGAGCCCGTCCCGGATGGCGCCGAGCGCCGGGACCCGCGCCGCCGCGCCGGGATCGCCGACCAGCGTCAGGAACGGCACCACCGAGGCGACGCCGACCACTTCGAGCAGGGCCGCAAGGGCCAGCCCGGCGCCGATCAGCCCGGCGCGGCGGCGCTCGCGCGGGGTCATGGCGCGGAGGAGGTCGATCAGCGCGCGCATGGCGGGAGGCTCGCGGAGGGAAGACGTGAGAGGGGAGGGGAGGAGGTCATGCGGTCCGTGTGGGGGACAGGCTGGCGCCGGTTCTTTCACTCCCCGCAGGCGCAGGCCGGTCCGGGAAAGACATGGCGCAGGATCCTCCTTCTCCCACACCCTGAGCGATACTGGGCAAGCCCGGCCTCGCCTGGAGAGGGGAGGATCCCGCGCCTCCCTCGAGTCCCGGACGATCTTGCCGCCCGCGGGGGGAGGCGACAGGCACGATCCGGCGCGTGCGTGAATTCGGTCGGCCCGCCCCGCCTCAGAACATCCGCGCGGCGGCGAGCGGCACCACGACGAGGTCGAGGGCCGCCACCGCGGTACCGAGGACGAGGGCCCAGCGCAACCCGGAGGCTCCGGCGGGACGTGGCGCCACGGCGAGAACGAGCATCGGGATCAGCGGCAGGAGGTAGCGGCCCTGCGGACCTTCGATCCGCGGTTCGCCGACGCTGGTCCAGGACAGGTATTGCGACAGGACGACGAGCCAGGCGGTGAGGAGCGCCGCGCCGCCGAGCAGCGCCAGGTCGCGCCCACGCAGCCGCCCGCTCCGCCCGCAGAGGACCGCGAGCCCGACCAGCCCGGTGCCCCAGGCGGCGTAGACGACGGCCGGCAGCCTCCGGTCGAGCCAGCCGAAGATGCCGATCGCGCCGGTGGCGAGCGTCAGGGCGCGCTTGGCGGCGAACAGGCATTGCGCCGGCAGGGTGACGATCAGGTCGGGACGGTCGAGCAGGATCCGGGCCTGGGCGAGAGGATCGGTGCCGAGGAACGGCGCCGGGCGCGGGCCGGCCCAGAGCGGGCCGGCCTCGTAGGCGAGGCGCGGCACCGGCGTCGCGACATGGGCCGTGGTAAAGAGGATCCAGACGACGCCCGGCAGCACTGCCAGAACCGCGAGCCCCACCCGGCGCCAGACGACCGGGCTGGCCCAGATGCGCGGCGGCAGCGGCACCAGCAGCATCGCGGCGATCGGCGCGTAGGGGGGTTTGACCAGCACCACGAGGGCGATCAGGAGGGCGGCGAGGCGCCGGCGCCAGGATGCCGTGTCCGCCGTTTCCTCCCCGGTGAGGAGCGCGGCGGCCAGGGCGCAGGCGGCGATGATCAGGCCGTCCTGGTTGAAGGACGCGGCGAGCGACAGGCTCATCGGCACCACCAGGACCCCGAAGAGGAGCGCCCGGCCGCGCCGCGCCAGCGCCAGGGCCGCGAGCCCGAGCGCGCCATAGGCCGCCAGGGTGGCGAGCCGCCCGAGGAGGGCCGTCCTGGCCGGCGTCAGCCCCAGCGCCTGCCCGGCGCCGATCCCGAGGGCGGCCGGGACGTAGAAGGCCGGGAAGTAGGTGCCGATGGTGTAGAGCGGCAGGAAGGCCGGGGCGCCGGGGGCCGGCATCGGCGCGGGCTCCGGGACCGTGTCGGGCGTGAGCGGCCGGCTGCGGCTCAAGACCTCCCAGGCTGGATCGACGGTGACGCCGGCCGCCGGGCGACTGACGCCGTCGGAATAGGTCACGGTCTCGCGGTGGCCGACGACCTGGCCGTCGAGGAGGGCCACCGCCCGCAGCAGGTGGGCGGATTCGTCCGCCACCTCGCCGAGCGGCACCAGGAGGGCGAGGAGCAGGCAGAGCGGCAGGCCCAGCGCCGCGAAGGCCGCGCACCAGAGCGCCCCCGCCCGATCGATGCGGCCCGTCACGGCTGCTCGCCCGCGAGACGCCCGGCGAGGCGCTTGAGCTTGCGCAGCAGCAGCACGGTGGCGCCCAACCCCAGGACGAGGAGACAGCCGCGCAGCCACTCCGCCTCGCCGGCGAAAGCGGTTCGCCCGAGCGCGCCCAGCATCACGTAGACGAGAAGCGCCGGCAGGGCCGCCAGGGTGCCCAGGAGATAGTCGGACAGGCGCACGCGGCTGAGGCTCAGCGCGTAGCTCGTCGGGGCGAACGGCATCACCGGCGAGAGCCGCATCAGGCAGACGAGGCGCCAGCCCTCCGCCGCCACCGACCGGTCGAGGGCGGCGACCCAGCGCCCGCCGGTGAGGCCGCCGGCCCGGCGCCCGCGCAGCAGCCGCCGGCCGATCCCGAAGCTCAGCAGGGCCCCCGCCATCGTGCCGGTGGCGGCGGCGGCGAAGCCCGCGCCGGCGCCGAGCAGCGTGCCGGCGGCGATGCCCAGCAGCGAGGCCGGCAGCACGCCGCTCGCCGCGATCAGGGTCTGGGCCGCGATCAGCATCATCGGCCCGGCGGCGCCCTGGCGCTCGCACAGGGCGGAGAGCCAGGCGACCACGTCCCCCGGGGTGCCGGGCGCCACCAGGCCGAGGCCGATGGGCAGCAGCGCCAGGACGGCGAGGGCGACCGGAAGCACGATGCGGCGCATCACGGCTGCGTCCGCACCGGCTTGGCGGCGGGGGCACCGAAGAGCGGATCGGCCCGCACGCCCCAGCGGTGCAGCCGGTAGACGAGCGAGGTTTTCAGCACGCCGAGGCCGTACACGACGCTGCGGCGGAAGTTGATCGAGGACGCCTCGGCGAAGTAGCGCGTCGGGCAGGAGATCTCGCCGATGCGGAAATCGGCGCCCATCGCCTGGGCCAGCATCTGGTTGTCGAACACGAAATCGTCCGAGCAGCGGTCGAGGGGAAGGTTCTCCAGCACCGTGCGGCTCCAGGCGCGGTAGCCGCTGTGATACTCGGACAGCTTCTGCCCCATCAGGAGGTTCTGCACGAAGGTGAGGCCGCGGTTGGCGACGTACTTGTAGAGCGGCATGCCGCCGACGAGGGCCCCCTTGCCGAGGATGCGCGAGGCCAGGACCGCGTCGTACTCGCCCGAGCCGATCATCGAGGCCATCGCGGTGACGAGGCGCGGGGCGTATTGGTAGTCGGGGTGGAGCATCACCACGATGTCGGCGCCGCGGGCGAGCGCCGTGCGGTAGCAGGTCTTCTGGTTGCCGCCATAGCCGCAATTCCGGGCGTGCCGCACGACGGTCAGGCCGAGTTCGTCGGCCACCGCCACCGTCTCGTCGCGGCTGGCATCGTCGACCAGGATGACGTCGTCGACGATGTCGAGGGGGATCTCGGCATAGGTGCGCCGCAGGGTTGCCGCAGCGTTGTAGGCCGGCAGGACGACGGTGATCTTCTTTCCATGAAGCATGAAGAGGTCCGAACTTGCCGCGAGAGCCGTCACCCGATCGCCTCGGGATCGGTGGTTGCTGTCGTTTTTCCAATGTTGCCGTACCGTCTCTCGCGAGACGGTCTTTACGTCATCCTGCGATGCTCTAGGCAGTCCTGCGCCGGGTTGCCAGAGCGATGCCCGGCCTCGCGCGCGATTGTCCAGCGGCTGTGGCGGGAAAACCGTCGATCGGCGGGGTCATCGGCGCGAGGGCCCGGCAATCGCCCGCATCAGGCCGGGCAGCGCCCGGGCGAGCAGGCCCGCCCCGCGCCATGTCTCGCGGGCCTCCCCCGGGGAGCGCCGCGCCAGCGCCTGGACGAGGCGCATCGGTACCTGCGCGCCGAAGGCCGTCGCCACCAGGGCGAGCGCCGTCGCCCGGCCGTGATGCTTGGCGGCGTAGCGGATCTGGCTCTCCAGGAAGCAGGCGAGGCGATGGGCCTTCGCCGCCCGGGTGGTGCCCTGGCCCTCGTGCCGCACCGCGACGCCGGCGAGGTGGCGCACGGACGAGCCCGCGTCCCAGGCCCGGGCGCAGAGATCGACATCCTCGTAATAGACGAAGAAGCGCTCGTCGAAGCCGCCGAGCGCCGCAAACAGCGAGCGGCGGATCATCAGGAAGGCGCCCATCACCTGGTCCACCGCCCGGTCCTCGGCATGGTCCCACTCGGTCATGAAGTGGGAGGGCACGAGCCGCGCCCGGTCGAGGAGCAGCGCCTGGCCGACCAGCGAGGCGGCGCTCGGCCGCCGGGCGCAGCAGCGCTGCACCCGCCCCGCCTCGTCCAGGAGCTGCGCCCCGACGATGCCGGTGCCGGGATCCGCCATCAGGGCCGCGTGGGCGCCGGCGAGGCTCCGGGCCGTGATCCGTGCATCAGGATTGAGGAACAGGATCGCGGGCGCGATCCCTCGGGCCGCGCCGGCATTGCAGGCCCGGCCGAAGCCGTGGTTGTCGGGATTGGCGATCACGGTCGGTCCGTGGCGCAAGGACGGCAGGTCCTCCAGCGAACCGTCGCGCGAGGCGTTGTCGACCACGACGACCCGCAGGGCGAGGGCGTCGCCGAGGTCGTGTTCCGCCGTCGCCAGGCTGGCGAGGCAGGCCCGCAGCAGGGCGCCGCCGTTCCAGTTGACGATCACCACGTCGAGGGCGGGGGTCGGATCGGCGGTCATGACAATCCCTTCGGCCGCCCGAGCCGGCCGCGCAGGCCGTCGAGCACGGCGCCGGCCAGATGCGCGAGCACGCTCGGGCGACAGCCGGAATCGGCCCAGTAGAGCAGGGCCTGGAGCGGCAGGTAGGCGGCCTGCCGCAGCTTCCAGCGCCGCGGCACGTGCGGCAGCCGCCAGGCATAGACGCTGTTGCGCAGGTAGGCTCCCATCCGGAACAGCGGCTGGCGCGGCATCTCGATGCCCAGCCACGTCGAGCGGATCACCCCGCCCCCGACCCGGTGGGGCAGGGCGGTGCCCGTCTCCATCCAGCAGCCATAGCCCCGATTCCAGGCGCGGAAGCACCATTCGAGGTCGACGCCGTCGATGAAGAAGTCGCTGCGGAACGGGCCGATCCGCGCATAGGCCGCGAGGTCGATGAGCGAGCCGGAGGTGGCCAGGAACTCGACCGGCACCAGGGAGCCGCCATCCGGGACGTCCGGCCGGCGCGGGTAGGACGGCGCCTTGCGGCCGGGCGCCGCCTCGGGCCGCGGGCCGACCACGGCCGGCGGCGGGCTCACGCTCCTCAGCCGCGCGAGCGCGGCTTCCAGCTCCGAGACCTGCCCGGGCGTGAACGCGGCGTCCTGGTCGAGAAGGAGCACCTGTGCGGCGCCGGCCTCCATGGCCGCCCGGGCGATCGCGTCGAGGGCGCCGCCGATCCCGATATTGTCGCCCGCCGACAGCACCCGGGCGCCGTGCTCGCTCAGCTGGGCGGCGGCCGACGCCGGGAGGCCGCCATTGTCGAACACGATAGTCGGCCGCGTCTCCGCCGCGACCCGGGCGCTGAGGGCTGCGACCTGCGCCGCGTCCGGCCGGAACACGGTGATGCCGATGGCGACGGGCGAGGGAGCGGAGGGCAGGATCGTCTCGGCGAGGGGCTGGCGCAGGCGCGCCATCGGCGCGGGGTCGCAGTGGATCATCGGTGACCGCCTCGCCATAGCGCCGACGCATCGCGCGGGTCTAGACGCCGCCGCCACAGCGAAAGTGTGGCAGCCGCGGCGAAGCTCCGCTGGGCCCATGGTTATGTGGGCAATTTGCCCACGTCAAGTGACGGGCCTGAGATGGGCAGACGCGACGCCGTCCGTCCGACGACCGGCCGTCACCCAGGCGAACACACGTGTCGCTTGGCTCTGATCCGACGTCTGGACGATTCGGTCCGGACGTCGGATCGCCAGCCCGCGCGGTGGAACCGTCGGCTCCACGCGCCTGAGCGAAGCCGATGGCCGCATCGCGAAGCGATCAGGGCGACCTCCGTCTCCGAGAAACATACCAAACATTGGTATTTTGCCAGCCGGACGGTCCGGCCAGGCGCAGTGTCGAATGGTCCGTCGCGATTGCGCCCGGTCCCGCTTGCCCCGACAATGACAACCCCGCGACCCCGCGCGGGCAAGAAGCGCCCTTCGCGGGCAAGACGTAAGGCATGCGCGTCGTGATCGACCAGGTTTCCCAGCGCCAGCAGGACATCCTCGCCCTCGCCCGCCTGCACGGCCGGGTCAGCGTCGAGGACCTGGCGGCGCGGTTCGAGGTGACGCCGCAGACGATCCGCAAGGACCTGAACGAATTGTGCGACAGCCGGCTCCTGTCGCGCATCCATGGCGGCGCCGTGGTGGCCTCGGGCGTCGAGAACGTGTCCTACGAGGCCCGCCGCCTCGTCGCCCATGGCGAGAAGCGGGCGATCGGCGCGGCGGCGGCCCGGCTCATCCCCAACAGCGCATCCCTGTTCATCAATATCGGCACCACCACCGAGGAGGTGGCGCGCGCCCTCGGCGACCACGAGGACCTGCTCGTCATCACCAACAACCTCAACGTCGCGACCCTGCTCTACCGCCACCCGAAGATGAACCTGATCGTCGCCGGCGGGCCGGTGCGGCGGGCCGACGGGGCGGTGATCGGGTCGGCGGCGGTCGATTTCATCAATCAGTTCAAGGTCGATTACGCGGTGATCGGCGCCTCGGCGATCGACGAGGACGGCACCCTGCTCGATTTCGATTACCGCGAGGTGCGGGTCGCCCGCGCCATCATCGAGAATGCCCGCCGGGTGATCCTGGTCGCCGACAAGCTGAAGCTCGAACGCTCGGCGCCGATCCGGGTCGGCCACCTGCGCGAGCTGGATTATTTCGTCACCGACACGCTGCCCTCCGCCGCCTTACGCGAGATGTGCGCCGCGCACCGCGTCGCGCTGGTCGAGGCGGGCGCCGAGGCAGGAGCGCAGGACACCCCCGACGCCGCCGCGTGAGGCGAAACCGAAAGCTTTCGACTTTCGTTCGCACCTTCCTGCTTTCGGTTTCGCTTGCCTCCACGGGCGGTCCTGGCTAGGGTCACGCCACGATGCGAACGAACGAGCCGAACGGCTCCAACAGGGAGGTGGCCTTGGCCCCCAGGCGCCAGCAGCCCGGCGACGAGCGCGGGGTGTTCGACCTCGCGGTGATCGGCGGCGGCATCAATGGCTGCGGCATCGCCCGCGACGCGGTCGGCCGCGGCGCCTCCGTGGTGCTGTTCGAGCAGAACGACCTCGCCAGCGGCACCTCCTCGACGTCCACCAAGCTGATCCATGGCGGCCTGCGCTACCTGGAGCATTACGAGTTCCGCCTGGTCCGCGAGGCCCTGATGGAGCGCGAGGTTTTGTGGGGCATGGCGCCCCACATCGTCTGGCCCCTGCGCTTCGTGCTGCCCCACCATGCGGGCCTGCGCCCCGGCTGGCTCCTGCGCCTGGGCTTGCTGCTCTACGACAACCTCGGCGGCCGCAAGCGCCTGCCCGGCACCCGCACCCTCGACCTCACCCGCGATCCCGCCGGCGAGCCGCTGAAACCCGGCTTTCGCCGCGGTTTCGAATATTCGGATTGCTGGGTCGAGGATTCGCGCCTCGTGGTGCTGAACGCCCGTGACGCCGCCGAGCGCGGCGCGATGATCCGCCCGCGCACCCGGGTCCTCACCGCCGCCCGCGCCGGGGGCCTGTGGGACCTGACCGTCGAGGACCGCCAGACCGGCGCCCGCGACAGCGTGCGGGCGCGGACCCTCGTCAACGCCGCCGGTCCCTGGGTCGCCAACGTGCTGACCGGCGTGGCGCGGGCCAATTCCCAGGAGGGCGTGCGCCTCGTCCAGGGCAGCCACATCGTGGTGCGCCGCCTCTTCAAGCACGACCGCGCCTACATCTTCCAGAACGCCGACCAGCGCATCATCTTCGCGATCCCCTACGAGCGCGACTTCACCCTGATCGGCACCACCGACCGCGACTATACGGGCGACCCCGCCGAGGTGAGGGCGAGCGAGGAGGAGATCACCTATCTCTGCGCCGCCGCGAGCGAGTATTTTCGCGATCCGGTCAGCCGCGACGAGGTGGTGTGGACCTATTCGGGCGTGCGCCCGCTCTACGACGACGGCGCCTCGAAGGCTCAGGAAGCCACCCGCGACTACGTGCTGACGCTCGACGCGCCGGAGGGCCAGGCGGCGATGCTCTCGGTCTTCGGCGGCAAGATCACCACCTATCGCCGGCTCGCCGAATCGGCGCTCGACCGGCTGAAGGACCACCTGCCGGCGGCCCATAAAAGCCCCTGGACCGCGGGCGCGGTCTTGCCAGGTGGCAACTTCCCGAAGGAGAGCTACGACGACGTGGTGGCGGGGCTGGTGCGCCAGCATCCGGGCCTGCCCGAGACCCTGGTCGCCCGGCTGGTTCGGGCCTACGGCACCGACGCCCGCGAGATCCTGAGCGGTGCGCGGTCCATGGCCGATCTCGGCCGGCTCTTCGGGGCCGACCTCACCGAGCGCGAGGTGCGCCACCTGATGCGCCGCGAATGGGCCATGAGTGCCGAGGACGTGCTCTGGCGCCGCTCGAAGCTCGGCCTTAGGGTCGGCGCGGCCGAGGCCGCCGCCCTCGACGACTTCATGCGCCGCGCCGCCGCCGCCTCCAACGCGGCCTGACACAACGACAAGACGGGAGGGCGCCATGACCCTGATCCTGGAGAGCGTCACCAAGCGGGTCGGCCCCGAGACGCATATCCGCGACGTCAGCCTCGCCCTGCCGAAGGGCTCGCTCAACGTGCTGCTCGGCCAGACGCTTGCCGGCAAGACCACCCTGATGCGCCTGATGGCCGGGCTCGAAGCGCCGAGCGAGGGCCGGATCATCGCCGACGGCAAGGACGTCACCGGCTGGCCGGTGCAACGCCGCAACGTCGCGATGGTCTACCAGCAATTCATCAACTATCCGTCCCTCTCGGTCTACGAGAACATCGCCTCGCCGATGCGGGTCGCGGGCGTCGCGAGGGCCGAGATCGAGGCGCGGGTGCAGGAGGCGGCGGGGCTGCTGCGGCTCACCCCCTACCTGAAGCGCCGCCCGCTCGAATTGTCGGGCGGCCAGCAGCAGCGCACCGCCATCGCCCGGGCGCTCTGCAAGCGCGCCGACCTCGTGCTGATGGACGAGCCGCTGGCCAACCTCGACTACAAGCTGCGCGAGGAATTGCGGGAAGAGCTGCCGCGGATCTTCGCGGCGACGGGGGCCATCTTCGTCTACGCCACCACCGAGCCGGCGGAGGCGCTGATGCTCGGCGGGCGCACCGCCACCCTGCACCAGGGCCGCGTCACGCAAGTGGGTCCGACGCCGGACGTCTACCGCCGGCCCGACGATCTCATCACCGCGAAGGTCTTCTCCGACCCGCCGCTCAACACCCTCGCCGTGACCAAGGCCGGCGGCCGGATCGCGCTGCCGACCGGCGGTCAGGTCCGGGCGACCGGCCCGCTCGCGAGCGTGCCCGACGGCGCCTACACGATCGGCTTTCGGGCCCACCATCTCGCCCTCGATCCGCTGCCGGCTGAGGCGATCGCGCTGCCGGCCACGGTCTCGGTTTCCGAGATCACCGGCTCGGAGAGCTTCGTCCATGTCGATGCCGGCGAGAGCCGCCTGATCGCCCTGGTGACCGGCGTGCGCCGGCTGGAGCCCGGCACGGCGGTGACGACCTACCTCGACCCCCGCCACGCCCTGGTGTTCGACGGAGCCGGCCGTCGAGCCGCCCTCGACCTGCCGGCGGCGGCCTGAAGGAGAGGGGATCCATGGCCCGCATCACCCTCGACCATCTCGCCCACGCCTACGGCCCGAACCCGCAGGGCCCGCAGGACTACGCGCTCAAGGAGATCGATCACGTCTGGCGCCAGGGCGGCGCCTACGCGCTGCTCGGGCCCTCCGGCTGCGGCAAGTCCACGCTCCTCAACATCATCTCGGGGCTGGTGGTCCCGACCCGCGGCCGGATCCTGTTCGACGACCGCGACGTCACCACGGTGCCGACGGAAGGGCGCAACATCGCCCAGGTGTTCCAGTTCCCAGTGGTCTACGACACCATGACGGTGCGGGAAAATTTGGCCTTCCCGCTCAAGAACCGCCGCGTCGCGCCCGCCACCATCCGGTCGCGGGTGGAGGAGATCGCCGGGCTCTTGGATCTCACCCGCGTCCTAGACCGCCGCGCCAACAACCTGACGGCGGACATGAAGCAGAAGATCTCCCTCGGCCGGGGCCTCGTGCGCCCGGACGTGGCGGCGATCCTGTTCGACGAGCCGCTCACCGTCATCGACCCGCACCTCAAATGGCAGCTCCGCTCCACTTTGAAGGAGCTGCACCGCAAGCTCGACCTGACGATGATCTACGTCACCCACGACCAGACCGAGGCGCTGACCTTCGCCGACACCGTGGTGGTGATGCATGACGGCGCGGTGGTGCAGACCGGCACGCCCGACGAGCTGTTCGAGCGTCCGGCCCACACCTTCGTCGGCCACTTCATCGGCTCGCCGGGCATGAACCTGCTGCCGGCGCACGTCGCGGGCGCGACGGCGACCGTCGAGGGTCACGCCATCCCGCTCGCGCGCCACTACCCGGACCTGCCGACGACCAAGCGGATCGAGCTCGGGGTGCGGCCCGAATACGTGCACCTCGCGCCCAGGGGCCTCGGGCTGCCCGTGCAGGTGCGGCGCATCGACGATATCGGCCGCCAGCGCCTCGCCCGGGTCGAACTGGGCGGCCGGCCCCTCGTCGCCACGGTGGCGGAGGGCCAGAACCTCGACGGGGCCGAGGCGGCGCTCACCCTCGATCCGCGCCAGATCCACATCTACGCCGACGGCGCCCTGGTGCCTGGCCAGCCGGGAGGCGCCGCATGACCAAGACCGTCAACCAGAAGGCGTGGCTCCTCGTCCTGCCGGTCTTTGCCGTCGTCGCCTTCTCGGCGGTGCTGCCGCTGATGACGGTGGTCAACTATTCGGTCCAGGACACGTTCGGGAACAACCAGTTCTTCTGGAACGGCCTCGGCTGGTTCCAGGAGCTGCTCGATCCCGCGAGCCAGTTCGGCGAGCGATTCTTCGATTCGCTGTGGCGCAATCTCCTGTTCTCCGCGATCATCCTGGCGATCGAGGTGCCGCTCGGCATCGCGGTGGCGCTGTCGATGCCACGGGAGGGCCGCTCGGTCGCGTTCTGCCTCGTGCTGATGGCGCTGCCGCTCCTGATCCCGTGGAACGTCGTCGGCACGATCTGGCAGGTCTTCGCCCGGACCGATATCGGGCTCCTCGGCGCGACCCTCAACGCGATCGGCATCGACTACAATTACGCCGGCAGCGCGCTCGCCGCCTGGGTCACCATCGTGACCATGGATGTCTGGCACTGGACCAGCCTCGTGGCGCTTCTGTGCTATGCCGGTCTCAAGTCGATCCCCGACGCCTATTACCAGGCCGCCCGCATCGACGGCGCGAGCCAATGGGCGATCTTCCGCACCATCCAGCTGCCGAAGATGCGCCGGGTCCTGCTGATCGCCGTGCTTCTGCGGTTCATGGACTCGTTCATGATCTACACCGAGCCCTTCGTGCTCACCGGCGGCGGCCCCGGCAACGCCACGACCTTCCTGTCGATCGATCTCGTCAAGCTGGCGCTGGGACAGTTCGATCTCGGCCGGGCGGCGGCGATGTCGCTGGTCTACAACCTGATCATCCTCAGCGTCTGCTGGGTGTTCTACACCGTGATGACCAACGTGGACGCCGGCAACCGCACGGTGCTGACCGAGAGCGACCCGGCGGATGCCGCCGCCGCCGGCAGCCTGCCCCCCGCCACCTCCATCCCGCTCGACCGGAGGGCCGCCTGATGCGCCCGCGCCACGTCGTGATGACGCTCTACCTGCTGTTCCTGATGGTCCCGATCTACTGGCTCGTGAACATGAGCCTGAAGACCAACCAGGAAATCAACACCAGTATGACGCTCTGGCCGCATGCCATCACGTTCGACAATTACATCCGAATCTTCACCGATCCGAGCTGGTACGGCGGTTACCTGAACTCGCTGTCCTACGTGGCGATCAACACGGTTTTGTCGATCGGGCTGGCCTTGCCGGCGGCCTACGCCTTCTCGCGCTACAGCTTCATCGGCGACAAGCACCTGTTCTTCTGGCTGCTGTCGAACCGGATGGCGCCGCCGGCGGTGTTCGCGCTGCCGTTCTTCAACCTCTACTCGGCGGTCGGCCTGTTCGACACGCCCTGGGCCGTGGCCCTCGCGCATTGCCTGTTCAACGTGCCGCTGGCGGTGTGGATTCTCGAAGGCTTCATGTCCGGCGTGCCCCGCGAGATCGACGAGACCGCGGCGATCGACGGCTATTCCTTCCCGCGCTTCTTCGTAAAAATCTTCATGCCGCTGATCGCGTCGGGCATCGGGGTTGCCGCCTTCTTCTGCTTCATGTTCTCCTGGGTCGAGCTGCTGCTGGCGCGCACGCTGACCTCGGTCGATGCGAAGCCCATCGCCGCCACCATGACCCGCACGGTCTCGGCCGCCGGCATGGATTGGGGCCTGCTCGCCGCGGCGGGTGTGCTCACCATCGTGCCGGGCGCCCTCGTGATCTGGTTCGTGCGCAACTACATCGCCAAGGGCTTCGCCCTCGGCCGGGTGTGACGGGAGACCTCCGATGGCCGATTTCGCCTGGATGGCCTGGACCTGGCAGACCGCGGTGTTCTTCGCGGTCATCGCCGGCCTGCTCGCCCTGATGACCGCGCTGGCGGTGTGGCGCCCGGAGACCGAGCAGGTCGGCATCCTGCGCATCCCGACGACCCGCGGCGACCGGTTGTTCCTGACGCTGGTCGGGGCCGCCTTCATCAACCTTGCCTGGCTCGGCCTCGTCGGCCCGAGCCTCGAATGGGCGCTCGCGCTCTCGCTCGTTTACGGAGCGGTGATGTTCCGCTTCGCGTAGAGACGACCCGTCGCCACGTCCGGCATCCAGCCGGCACCAGACGGGCCGACAACCACCTAAAGGGAGGACAACCACGATGAAACGCCACGGATTGCTGACGGCCGCGAGCGCGCTCGTCTTGAGCCTCGCCGCCGGCCACGCCTTCGCCGGCATGGAGGAGGCCAAGCGCTGGGTCGACACCGAGTTCCAGCCCTCGACCCTGTCGAAGGACGAGCAGCTCAAGGAGATGCAGTGGTTCGTCGATGCGGCGAAGCCCTTCGCCGGCATGGAGATCAACTTCGTCTCCGAGACCATCACCACCCACGAATACGAGGCCCGCACCCTCGCGAAGGCGTTCACCGAGATCACCGGGATCAAGGTGCGCCACGACCTCCTCCAGGAGGGCGACGTGGTCGAGAAGATCCAGACCCAGATGCAGTCGGGCAAGAACATCTACGACGGCTGGATCAACGATTCCGACCTCGTCGGCACCCATTTCCGCTACGGCCAGACCGTGGCGCTGTCCGACTTCATGACGGGTGAGGGCAAGGACGTCACCTCGCCGACCCTCGACCTCGACGATTTCATCGGCAAGTCCTTCGGCACCGGCCCGGACAACAAGCTCTACCAGCTTCCCGACCAGCAATTCGCCAACCTGTACTGGTTCCGCTACGACTGGTTCACCCGGGCCGATCTCAAGCAGAAGTTCAAGGCCAAGTACGGCTACGAACTCGGCGTGCCGGTCAACTGGTCGGCCTACGAGGACATCGCCGATTTCTTCACCAACGACGTGAAGGAGATCGACGGCGTCAAGGTCTATGGCCACATGGACTACGGCAAGAAGGACCCGTCGCTGGGCTGGCGCTTCACCGATGCGTGGCTGTCGATGGCCGGCAACGGCGACAAGGGCATCCCGAACGGCAAGCCGGTCGACGAGTGGGGCATCCGCATGGAGGGCTGCCGCCCGGTCGGCTCCTCGATCGAGCGGGGTGGCGACACCAACGGCCCGGCGGCGGTCTACTCGGTGACGAAGTACGTCGAGTGGCTGAAGAAGTACGCCCCGCCGCAGGCCGCCGGCATGACCTTCTCGGAGTCTGGCCCGGTGCCGTCGCAGGGCAACGTCGCCCAGCAGATGTTCTGGTACACCGCCTTCACGGCCGACATGGTCAAGCCGGGCCTGCCCGTGATGAACCAGGACGGCACGCCGAAATGGCGCATGGCGCCCTCGCCGAAGGGCCCGTACTGGAAGGACGGCATGAAGCTCGGCTACCAGGATGCCGGCTCGCTCACCCTGCTGAAGTCGACCCCCCTCGACCGCCGCAAGGCGGCCTGGCTCTACCAGCAGTTCATCGTCTCGAAGACCGTCAGCCTGAAGAAGAGCCATGTCGGCCTCACCTTCATCCGTGAGAGCGACATCTGGGACAAGTCCTTCACCGAGCGGGCGCCGAAGCTCGGCGGCCTGGTCGAGTTCTACCGGTCGCCGGCCCGCACGCAGTGGACCCCGACCGGTGTGAACGTGCCGGACTATCCCAAGCTGGCGCAGCTCTGGTGGCAGAACATCGGCGACGCCTCATCGGGCGCCAAGACCCCGCAGGCGGCGATGGACGCGCTCGCCGCGGCCCAGGACGATGTGATGGCGCGCCTGGAGCGCTCGAAGGTGCAGGGCGAGTGCGGCCCGAAGCTGAACCCCAAGACCTCGGCCGAGCACTGGTACGAGCAGGCCAAGAAGGACGGCACGCTCGCCCCCCAGCGCAAGCTCGCCGACGAGAAGCCGAAGGGTGAGACCGTCGATTACGACACCCTGATCAAGAGCTGGCCGGCTTCGCCGCCGAAGCGCGGCTGATGCCGAGGGAGCCGGGGCGCTCAAGCCCCGGCTCTCCTTTCCGCGGGCGGTCGGATTCCGCTATTCTGGCGGCCGACGCTACCACGGAGGTTGTCATGGCCTACTACTCGCTGGAAGACGCCATCGCCCGCCTGCCCGAACTCCTCGCCAAGGCGACCGAGGGCGAAGAGGTCATCATCACCCGGCTCGACGAGGACCTTGTTCAACTCGTCCCAGCCGAGCCGCGGCCGATGACCAAGGAGGAGATGGATCGCATAAAGGCGAACCAAGTCATCCCGCTCAAGCCCTTCGACTCGACGGCTCTCATCCGTCAGATGAGAGATGAGTGCTTGTGAGCCGAGTTTATTGTGACACCAACGTTCTGGTGCCAGTCATCATCCTCGAACCGCAGAGCATCCGGATCAGAACCTGGATCTCTTCGCCGGATGTGACGCCAGTCGTGTCGGACCTCGTGGTTCTGGAGTTCTCCGCCACGATCTCGCGCCTCGTCAGAGAACGGACGCTCAGTGATGCTCTCGGCCGCAATGCCGTCAGCGAGTTCGACGCCTGGCGTAAGGCCCGCGGCCGCCCGCTGACCATCACCCGGCAGATGTTCGCCCGCGCCCGCAGCATCGTCGAGGACGCCGCCCTTGGCGTGCGCGGTCCCGACGCCCTGCACCTCGCGCTCCTGCAGGTCACCGGTCTGCCCTTCGCGACCTTCGACGCACGCTTGAGCCGGGCGGCCTCCGCCTTCGGCCTCGCCACGCTGGAGCCGCCGCCCCTCTAAGCAGATTTCGCAAAAGTGGTTGCCGGTTTTGCGACAAAAATCTGCGACAAACCAAGACCCTAAGCGGACGAAGCGTTGGCTTGCCAACGCAAGTCTGATTAGATTCGCCGCAACTGCGCGAAAGAGCCTCCGATGTCCTCCCTCATCCTCGCCATCGACCAGGGCACCACCTCCTCGCGCGCCCTGCTGTTCCGGCCCGACACCTCGATCGCCGGCCTCGCCCAGGCCGAGTTCCCGCAGCATTTCCCGGCCTCGGGCTGGGTCGAGCACGAGCCCGAGGATCTCTGGCGCACGACGCTCGAGACCTGCCGGGCGGCGATGACGCAGGCCGGGGTGACGGCGCGGGACGTGGCGGCGATCGGCATCACCAACCAGCGCGAGACGACGCTGGTCTGGGACAGGCGCACCGGCGAGGCGGTGCACCGCGCCATCGTCTGGCAGGACCGGCGCTCGGCCGGCATCTGCGCCCGCCTGAAGGAGGCCGGCCACGAGCCGCTGGTGACGGGCAAGACCGGCCTGATCCTCGACCCCTATTTCTCCGGCACCAAGATCGCCTGGATCCTCGACAACGTGCCGGGCGCCCGCGCCCGGGCGGAGGCCGGTGAACTGGCCTTCGGCACCGTCGATTCGTATCTCCTGTGGCGCCTCACCGGCGGCCGGCTCCACGTCACCGACGCCACCAATGCCTCGCGCACCCTGCTCTTCGACATCCATCGCGGCGTCTGGGACGAGGAACTGATGGGGCTTTTGGGCGTGCCGGCCTCGATGCTGCCGGAGGTGCGCGATTCCTCAGGGAATTTCGGCGAGACCGACCCGGATCTGTTCGGCGCCGCGATCCCGATCCGGGGCGTCGCCGGCGACCAGCAGGCGGCGGTGGTCGGCCAGGCCTGCTTCCGGCCCGGCATGGTCAAGTCGACCTACGGCACCGGCTGCTTCGCGCTCCTCAATACCGGCGCCCAGCCGGTCGCCTCGAAGAACAAGCTCCTCACCACCATCGCCTATCAGTTGAACGGCCAACGCACCTACGCGCTCGAGGGCTCGATCTTCGTCGCCGGGGCCGCGGTGCAGTGGCTGCGCGACGGGCTCGGCGTCATCGCGTCGGCGGCCGAGACGGGCGCGCTCGCCGAGCGGGCCGACCCGGCGCAGGAGGTCTATCTGGTGCCGGCCTTCGTCGGTCTCGGCGCGCCCCACTGGGAGCCCGACGCCCGCGGCGCCCTGTTCGGGCTGACCCGCGGCACGGGACCGGCCGAACTCGCCCGCGCGGCGCTGGAGAGCGTCTGCTACCAGACCGCCGACCTGCTCGCCGCCATGCGGGCCGATTGGCCGGACGGGGAGGGGAGTGCCACGGTGCTGCGGGTCGATGGCGGCATGGTCGCCTCGGACTGGACGATGCAGCGCCTCGCCGACTTGCTGGCCGCCCCCGTCGACCGGCCGGAGGTGAAGGAGACGACGGCGCTGGGGGCGGCCTATCTCGCTGGCCTCGCCTGCGGCCTCTACCCGGAGCCCGAGAACTTCGCCGACCATTGGCGTCTGGAGCGCCGCTTCGCCCCGGCGATGGAGCCGACCTTGCGCGAGCGGCGGCTGGCGGGTTGGCGCAAGGCGGTGGGGTGTCTGGTGGGGAAGTAGAGGCGACGCTGTCGCGCTGGGATTTCCACCACACAGGGTCATCCCGGGGCTCGCCGGAGGCGAGAGCCCGGGATCCGGAATCTCAGGACGTTCAGGACAAAACGGTCAGCGTTCCGCCCGATTGTTTCTCACCTGCGGTTCCGGGCTCCGCTTTCGCGGCCCCGGAACGACAAGGAGGGTGAGACGAACGGTGTTAGACTTGCGCCGACGCTCTCACTTCTCCAGCCGGGCGATCAGGCTCGACGTGTCCCAGCGCCCGCCGCCCATGCTCTGCACCTCGGCGTAGAACTGGTCGACGAGGGCGGTCACCGGCAGCTTGGCCTTGTTGCGGCGGGCCTCGGCCAGGACAATCGACAGGTCCTTGCGCATCCAGTCGACGGCGAAGCCGAAGTCGAACTTGCCGGCATTCATGGTCTTGCCGCGGTTCTCCATCTGCCAGGAGCCGGCGGCGCCCTTGGAGATCACGTCGAGCACCGCCTCGATGTCGAGCCCGGCCTGCTTGCCGAAATGCACCGCCTCCGACAGGCCCTGAACCAGGCCCGCGATGCAGATCTGGTTCATCATCTTGGCGAGCTGGCCGGCCCCGACCGGTCCCAAAAGCCGGCAGGCGCGGGCGTAAGACGCGATCACCGGCTCGACCCGCGCGAAGGTGTCCGCATCGCCGCCGCACATCACGGTGAGCACGCCGTTCTCGGCGCCGGCCTGGCCGCCGGAGACCGGGGCGTCGATGAAGCCGAACCCGGCCTTCCCGGCCGCCTCGGACAGCTCGCGGGCCACTTCCGCCGAGGCGGTGGTGTGGTCGACGAAGACCATCCCCTTGCCCATCGCCGCGAAGGCGCCCTCCGGCCCGGTCGTGACCTGGCGCAGGTCGTCGTCGTTGCCGACGCAGGCGAACACGATCTCCTGGCCCTCCGCTGCCTCCCGGGGCGTCGCCGCGGCCCTGCCGCCATGGGCCTTCACCCACTCGTCGGCCTTGGCCTTGGTGCGGTTGTAGACCGTGACGTCGTGGCCCTTGGCGGCGAGGTGACGGGCCATCGGCCCCCCCATCACGCCGAGACCCAGAAACGCGACCTTTGCCATGCGCTCGTCCTCCCACGCCGTTATCCCGGCGATCGGCCACCGGTGTAGTGAGCCGGCCCCGCGCCCGTCAAACCAGCGCGCCGCCTCGCCAC
Organism: Methylobacterium aquaticum; assembly: GCF_001043915.1. Classification (GTDB taxonomy): domain Bacteria; phylum Pseudomonadota; class Alphaproteobacteria; order Rhizobiales; family Beijerinckiaceae; genus Methylobacterium; species Methylobacterium aquaticum. The sequence continues at coordinate 26,744 of NZ_LABX01000176.1, forward strand.
GAACGATCCCGTTCGTGAGGCGTGGCCGTCACTTCGTGTCGAACGGGATGTAGGCCGCCCGGATGCGGTCGTAGCGTCCGTCCGCGATCAGCGCGGCGAGCGCCCGCTCGAACGTCTCGCGCAGGGCGGTCTCGCCCTTGCGCAGGCCGATGCCGACGCCCTCGCCCAGCAGTGGCTCGCCCGCCGGAACCTCGCCGACGAACCGGCAGCAGGCATCGCCCTCGGGCCGGGCGAGGAAGGTGGCGAGGTCGAGCTTGTCGCCGAGCACGAGATCGACCCGGCCGGCCCGGAGATCGAGGGTCGCGTCGGCGAGGGTATCGAAGGTGTGGATCTCGGCGCCCGGCACCCGCTGTTCCAGGTAGGCAACCTGCGGCCCGTGCGCCGCCACGCCGATCGTGCGGCCCTTCAGGGTCGCCGGATCCGGATTCGGCAACGCGGTGTCCCGGCGCGCCACGTAGGCGAAGGGGATGCGGAGATACGGCCGGGTGAAGGCGATGCGGGCGGCCCGCTTCGGGGTGATCGCCATCGCCGCCATGATGGCGTCGTACTCGCCCGTCTCCAGGCCCTTGATGATGCCGTCCCACTGGTGGAGCACGATCGTGCAGGTGAGCTTGGCCTCCGCGCACAGGGCCTGGGCCAGGGCGACCTCGAAGCCCGCCGGCTTGCCGTCCTCGACGTAGTTGAACGGCGGGCGGCCGCCCTCGGTCGCGATCCGCACCGGGGAGGGGAGAGGCGCCGGAGGTGAGGGGGAGCCCTCTGGGGCGGAG
>NZ_LABX01000177.1 GCF_001043915.1 Methylobacterium aquaticum
GTCCGGCTTATACCAACGGTCGTAGAAAACGACCTTTGGTTCTGTTCTCGAATTTTCGCCAAGCCTCTGGCTTGACATCGAAAATTCGAGTTGGGTCAACGGCCCGATGCGTCAGCATCTTGGGCCGTTGGTATAAGGTCAGGGGGCCAAGGTCAGCGCCGCGACGCCAGTTCGCCCATCCGGGCGGCGCGGCCCTGCTCGACATGCCAGCGCGCATCGGCCACCTGCCGGCGCAGGCTGTTGCGGCGCCAGAGATGGTACAGGCGGAACGGGTACGGCACGGCGCTGGCCCGGGCCTCGTGGTGGCGCAGGCGGCGCAGCAGGCCCGGCAGGCAGGCGCCCGCCGCCTCGCCGGTGGCGATGTCGCCAAGGCGGATCTGGCGCTGCAATTCGGCCTGGTAATCCTCCACGTCCGATCCCCCCTCGCTCGCCTGAAGGAGACGCCGCGCGTCGCGCCGGCGCGGGCAGGATGGGAAGGTTTTCCGGGACTGGCAACGCGGCATCGTCGCCTGCGGGCGACAGGCGTCGGTCCACGCGCAAAAAGAGGCCCTGCCGGCGGGAGCGAGCAGGGCGGTGAGTCGACTTGGGGGCCTCAGCAACGTCCCTGATGGTCGTCCACCCGGTCGAGACCGGGACAGCAGGGACGGTCCGGCAAGACCTGCCGCGACGCCCCTGAGGGTGCTGGCCTTTTCCAGACCGTTCCATCACCTATGTGAAAATTTGCACTGATGAGAGGTGGCCCGGATGCCGGATCGCCGGCGTTCAGGCGCCGTAGGCGCCGACATAATCCGCTACCGAGACGAGGGCCGGAATGTCGCGCAGGGTGATGGCGGTGGCGCGCTGCTCCACCAATCCGTCGCGGCGCAGTTGCTGCATCGTGCGGTTCATGTGCACGACGCTGAGGCCGAGCGCGTCGGCCAGCACCTCCTGGGTGATCGGGAACGGGAAGCGGTTCTCCTGGACCCGGTCCACCGCCGCCAGCCGCTCGCGCAACTCCAGGAGGAAATGCGCGACGCGCTCGTAGGCGGTCTGCCGTCCGAGGCGCACCACCTGGTTGACGAGCCAGATCTCCTCCATCTCCCGCGCCTGCTGGAGCGCCGCCGCCAAGCCGGTCGCCCGGTCGGGCGGGGCGGCCCGCGACGCGGCGTGCGTGCGCAGGGCGTCCGCCTCGCAGACAAGGGCCGGCGTCAGGGCCGTGACCGAACCGAAGGGCAGCGCGCGCCGGCGCAGATCGAGGCCGATCAGGTCACCCGGCAGCAGCATGACGACGATCTGGCGCCGTCCATCGGCGAGGAGCCGCTGGCGGCAGGCCCAGCCCTCCACCAGCACCTGCGGCCGCGGCGCCGCCTCGCCATCGCGCACCAGCTCGGCCCGGGCCGGCACCGCGACCGGATGGGCGGTGATCTCGCGCAGCAGCCCCTCCTCGTCCGGCGTCAGCGCGGCGTAGCCGGACAGGTGGCGCAGGACCGCGTCCGAGGCGGCGAGGCCGTGGGCGAGCGGTTCAGCCGGCATCGTCGGTCTCCGCGGGCGATGCGCCGTTCCCCCGCGTCGCGCGGGACCGTGCCAGCGGCGCGTGTCCCACGGCCTGCGGCGCCTGTTCCGATGCGTGGGGCGCCCGCACCGGCAGGGCGATGATGCAGCGCACGCCGCCCGGGCGGTAGTCGAGGGCCGTCGTGGCGCCGAACTCGTAGACCAGCCCCTGCTCGATCAGCTCGCGCCCGAAGCCGCGCCGGGCCGGCGCGGTCGCCATCAGGGTGACGCCGCTCTCCTGCCATTCGAGATGCAGGCGCCGGTCGGCCTCCTCGCCGGAGAGGTGCCAGGTGATGGCGATTCGCCCCTCCGGCCGGGCGAGAGCCCCGTACTTGATCGCGTTGGTGGCCAATTCGTGCAGCACCAGGCCCAGGGTCTCGGCGGTCTTCTGCGGCAGGCGCACCTCCGGACCGTCGAGGGTGACCTGGCCGCCGTCCCGCACCGCGTGCGACAGGACCTCCTCGCCGATCAGCTCGGCGAGGTCGGTGGCGGCGTCGGGGCTGCGGGTCAGGATGTTCTGGGTCCGGGCGAGAGCCCCGAGCCGGCCATCGAAATGCATCACGAAGTCGGCCAGCGAGGTCTGGCCCTCGGCGGTGCGGTTGGCCACCGAGCGCACCACCGCCAGGATGTTCTTCACCCGGTGCTGCAACTCGGTGAGCAGCAGCCGCTGGCGGTCCTCGGCCATCCGCCGCTCGTGGCTGTCGGTGCAGGAGCCAAACCAGGTCACGGCGCCGCCATCCGGATCGGCCATCGGCTCGGCCCGGACGGTGAACCAGCGATAGCTGCCGGACGCCGCCCGGAACCGGAACTCGTGCTCGAAGGCGTCGCTTTTGGCCACCGCCCGCTGCCAGCGGCGCTGGTTCTCCTCGACGTCGTCGGGATGCATCACCGTGAGCCAGCCGAGGCCGAGCGCCTTGCCGTCCTCCAGGCCGGTATGCTCGTAGAAGCGCGGATTGACGTAGATCCAGTTCAGCGCGGCATCGGCGGTGAACAGGAAGGCCGGGACGATGCGCTCCATCCGGCGGAAGCGCTCCTGGCTCGCGCGCAGGGCCCGCTCGGCCCGGGCCGTGGCGGTGATGTCCAGGAAGGTGATGACGACCCCGGCGATGAAGTTGTCGATCGAGCGGTAGGGCAGCACCCGGGCGAGGTAGCGCGCGCCGCTCTCCGGGTTGCCGACCTCGCGCTCGATCGTGCCGAGCGTGCGCAGCACCTTGCGCACGTCGTCGGGCAGCTCGGGATAGAGGATCCGCGCCGCGATATGGGTGATCGGCCGGCCGAGGTCGGACTCGATCAGGTGGAAGATGTCGGTCACCGCCGGGGTGAAGTTCTTCACCCGGAACTCGTTGTCGAGGAACACCGTGGCGATCTGGGTGCTTTCGAGCAGGTTCTTCAGGTCGCTGTTGGCTCTGCCCAGATCGTTGACCCGATGGCCAAGTTCGCCGTTGACGGTCTGCAATTCCTCGTTGACCGATTGCAGCTCCTCCTTCGAGGTTTCCAGCTCCTCGTTGGCGGATTGCAGCTCCTCGTTGATCGACTGGTATTCCTCGTTGGAGGATTTCAGCTCCTCGTTGGTGCTCTCCAGCTCCTCGATCGTGGCCTGGAGGCGCTCGCGGGTGAGCCGCAGCTCGCTCTCGAGGCGCTGGACGTGCTCGTCGCGCAGGAAGGACGGGGTCGGCTCCTCGGCGCCGTCGCCCTCCAGCGTCTCGCCCTCCTGGAACAGGATGACGAAGCTCGGCGGCCCGTCGGGGCCCGGCACCGGCTCGACCACCAGGGTGACGAGGCGCCGCTCGCCATCCGAGCCCATGGCGGTGCGCTCGGCCTTGATGGTGCGGTGCTCGGCCCCCGCCTTCAGGAGGGCGGCGCGCAGGTCGAGGCGCAGGTCGCGGTGGACGAGGTTGAGCAGGTTGAGGCTCGCCGCGCCCGTCGCCGGGTCGATGTAGCGCCCGGTGCGACCGGAGAAGTGCAGCACGTCGTAGGCGTCGTCGACCACCACGTAGGCCGGGGCGTAGCGCTCCGCCACTTGCTCGGCCCGGCGGGCGAGGTCGCCCTCGATCGCCCGCGGCCGCAGGAGGCCGCCGCCTTCCGCCTGGCGCCGGTCGACCGTCATGGTCAGGGGGAATTCGGGCAGGATCCGGGTGGCGCTCTCCAGGCGGCGGAAGATGCGGTAGCGCCGGTCGACGGCCGAGAACAGCTTGGCGTGCCGGGTGACGTTCTCGGAATTGCCGAGGAACAGGAACCCGCCCGGCCGCAGGGCGAAATGGAACAGCGGGATCACCCGGTTCTGCAAATCGCCGTTGAGGTAGATCAGCAGATTGCGGCACGAGACGAGGTCGAGGCGCGAGAACGGGGCGTCCTTGATCACGTTGTGCTGCGAGAAGATGCACATCTCCCGCAGCTCCTTGACGATGCAGTAGGTCGAGCCCTCCTTGACGAACCAGCGGGCGAGGCGGTCGGGCCGGATCTGGCGGGCGACCGCCTCGGCGTAGCGGCCGACCCGGGCGGTCGCCAGCGCCCGCCCGTCGATGTCGGTGGCGAAGATCTGCACCTGCGGCACCGTGTCGAGCTTCGCCATGTGCTCGCGCAGCAGGATGCCGATCGAGTAGGCTTCCTCGCCGGTGGCGCAGCCGAGCACCCAGATTCGGACCTGGTCGCCCGAGCCCTTAGCCGAGAACAGCCGCGGCACGACCTCGGTTTCGAGCAGCTCGAACTCGCGGTGATCGCGGAAGAACTGCGTCACCCCGATCAAGAGGTCGTTGAACAGGTTCTGCACCTCGTCCGGATCGCCGCGCAGGTGCTCGACATAGGCTTCGACCGTCTCGACCTGCACCACCTGCATCCGGCGGTGGACGCGGCGCAGGAAGGTGTTCTGCTTGTAGCCGTGGAAGTCGTGCCCGGTCTTGTTGCGCAGGATGGTGGCGATGCGGATCAGGGAATCGCTCGCGGCTTCGGCCTCGGCCGGCCGGGCCTCGCCCCCGCGACGCAGGTGGCGGGCATAGGAGAGGATCCGGTCCGCCATCAGCTCGGGCAGTACCACGTGGTCGGCGAGCGAGGCGGCGGTGCTGCCGGAATGCCCCTCCTCGCCATTCGGCTCGGCCAGGGTCAGGCCGCCCGCCGCCTTGACGGCGGTGACGCCGAGCGTGCCGTCGCTGCCGGTGCCGGCCAGCACCACCGCCACGGCGTGGGCGCCCTGGTCCTCGCCTAAGGCGACCAGGAAGGTGTCGAGGCTGCCCCGGCCGGCCGGATCGTCCGCCGCCGCCAGCCGGAACCGCCCCTGGACCAGGGCCGCGGTGCCATCCTCCGGCAGGAGATAGAGGTGCCCGGCCTCGACCGCCGCTCCCTCCTCGACCGCCGCCTGCGGCAGGGCGAGCGCCCGCGCCAGCACCATGCGCCAGCGCGCCTCGTCGATCACCTCCCGCTGCCGAAGGGACACCACGAGGGCGATGCCCGGCATCTCCGGGGCATGGGCGAGGAAGCGCTCCAGGGAGTCGATTGCGATCCCCGACGCGCCGACGCCGACCACCACCGGCCGCTCCGGCGGCCGACCGCCGGCCCCATCGGTGCCCGGTTCCGCGCGGGTCTTCCTCGCCAAGGGTCGTCGCCTCCGCTCGGTGTCGTGTCGGTGAGGATCGGGTCAGCCGGACGGACCATACGCCTCCCGTCCCGTGCTGTCAGGTCGACGCAGACTTGCGGCGCCGGGCCAACGCCTTGTCCGATCAAGTGATTGTCTTATAGCAGATTATTGTCCGTCGCACCGGTGGCCGCTTCGGCACGATCGGCTTAGGGGCGCCGATCCCGGGTTCTCCTCCGGGATCACCCTGCGCCTCCCGGTTGTTCAGCCGTCGCGTCTTCCGGATGGTCCGGTCCGGCCGCCGATCCTGCGCTCGTAGTGCTTGGCGACCCGCAGGTGGCGCGAGATCGCGTAGTTCATCGCCGTGAGGAAGCCGTAGGCGCCGCGCACGCAGTGGCGCCGGCCGAAATAGGCTTTGAGGAAGTTGCCCGGAAGCTCGACGAACAGGCGCCAGGTCGGGATCCGGACCCCGCGGGCTTCCAGGTCGTCGGCCTGCTGGTCGGAATAGCGGTTCAGCTTGTCGAGCTGGTCGCCGAGTGACCGGACCGAGAAATGGTGGATCACCGCCCGCAGCCGCCCGACCGTCACGCCGGGATCGAGATCGACCCGGTCATGCACCGGCGAGGGCGAGTAGCGGCCGCGGTCGCGCCGGTAGAGCCGCACCGGCCACAGCGTATAGGCGAGGCGGTGCGGCCGGATCTCGCCGGGAAACACCTCGGCGATGCCGATCGCGTAGGCCGGGTGCGGCGGCTCGCCGGCCGAGAACAGCCGGCGGATCTCGGTGGCCAGCTCCGGCGGCACCACCTCGTCGGCGTCGAGGTTCAGCATCCAGACGTGCCGGCACTGCTCCTCGGCGAAGCGCTTCTGCGGCCCGTAACCGGGCCAGTCCCGTTCGATCACCCGCGCGCCGAAGGAGGCGGCCAGCGCCTGCGTGCCGTCGGTGGAGCCGGAATCGACCACGATCAGGTCGTCGGTCAGGTCGCGGACCGCCGCCAGCGTGGCGCCGAGCCGGTCGGCCTCGTTGCGGGCGATGAGGAAGATCGAGAGGGGGAGGGGGGCGACCATGGACCCAAGCGGGAGAGAACCGGCCCGCGCGACGGAAAGCCGGGACGTTTCCGGCAGCCTCTAGAGCATTTCCCGCCGTCCTGAAAATCGGATCGGGCGGGGAGCCCGCCGGTGGGCGAAACCGTGCCTCTGCGGCAACGGTCGCGCGCGGAAGCGCGGCCCGGTTCCGCCGCCCCATTGGCGCCGCACCGGTTTGGCTCATCCTTAAGGGGTGACCCGCGAGAATCGGGCGCGGGGGAGCGCCGGCGCCGCAGGGTTGCCCGGCCCGGCGCGGATGAGGAGCAGGTCTTGGCGAAGGGGGCTTTCGTGCGGAACCGGTGCCTGGGAGTCCTTCTCGCTGCGACCCTGCTCGGCGCCTGCGCGGGGGCGCCGAAGGGCGTGCTGGCGCCGGTGGCCGCGACGGTGCCGGGGGCGTCGCGCGTCGACATGCTGGTGGCGACGACCCGCAAGACCGCCGCCAATCCTGGCGAGATGTATTCGGGCGATCGCGGGCCGGCCCTGTCCTACGCCGACATCACGGTCTCGATCCCGCCGGATTCGGTGCGCCAGCCCGGCACGGTGCAGTGGCCGAAGGAGCTGCCGGGCAACCCCGCCACCGATTTCGTGACCCTGAAGGCCGAGACCCTGGACCGGCCGGAGGCGGCCGCCCGCCTCCGCCACACCGCCCGTGGTGGCAAGCGCCACGTGCTGGTCTTCGTCCACGGCTTCAACAACCGCTTCGAGGACGCGGTCTACCGCTTCGCCCAGATCGTGCACGACACGCGGGCCGAGGTGGTGCCGGTCCTGTTCACCTGGCCCTCCCGCGGCAGCGTGCTGGCCTACGGCTACGACCGCGAGAGCACCAACTACTCGCGCAACGCCCTCGAAGACGTGCTGCGGCGCGTCGCACAGAGCCCTGATGTCGCCGAGATCACGGTGCTCGCCCATTCGATGGGCAACTGGCTGGTGCTCGAAGCCTTGCGCCAGATGGCGATCCGCGACGGGCGCGTGGCGCAAAAGATCCGCGACGTGGTGCTGGCCGCGCCCGACGTCGATGTCGACCTCGCCCGCGAGGCTTTTCGCGATATGGGCCCGTCCCGGCCTCGCTTGAGCCTGTTCGTCTCCCAGGACGACAACGCGCTCGCGGTCTCGCGCCTCGTCTGGGGCAGTTCCGGCGCCCGGCTCGGCGCCATCGATCCCTCGACCGAGCCCTACCGCACCGAGCTGGCCCGCGAGAACATCGCGGTCCTCAACCTGACCGCCATGAAGGGGAGCGATCCCCTCAACCATGGCAAGTTCGCCGGCAGCCCGCAGCTCGTGGCGCTGCTCGGCAACCGCCTGGCGCAGGGCCAGACCATCACCGATTCCCGCGTCGGCTTGAGCGACCGCATCGTCCAGATGACCGCGGGCGCCGCCGCCACGGTCGGCACCGCCGCCGGCCTCGCCGTCTCGGCCCCCGTCGCGGTGATTGACCCCCAGAGCCGCGAGACCTACGGCGAGCACCTGCGCAACCTCGGCCAGGGCCTCGGCGACACCGCCGAGGGCGCGGTCGACCTCGCCACCGCGCCGGCCCGGGCACTGGGCGGGCGCTGACTGTCCGGCCGCGCGCCGCGCGGCCCGATCTTTTCTTTTATACGATTCTTATAGCGTCGCCTTGCGCGCCGTCTCGAACCCCTATGCGGTTCGGGTGCCTTGTGCCGCGGTGAGACCGCCTCCCGGGCGGTCCGCCCCGATGCGTCCCGGTGCCCACACTGCACCCTACGAAACTCCCGGTCGCCGTCATGGCCCGCCGTCATGGCCCGCTGTGGCGGCGACCGGGAGTTCCGTGAGGGACAGTGAGGCCCGGGCCATCCGACCGCGGGAACACCAATGCTCGATGTTGTCTTCGTCGCGGCCGGCCTGGGCTTCTTCGCCCTGTCGCTCGGCTACGTTTCCCTGTGCGAACGCCTGTGACCGGGCCCGCCATGACGCTCGATTATGTGCTCGGCAGCCTCATGACCCTCGGTCTGCTCGCCTACCTCACCTACGCCCTCGTCCGCCCCGAGCGGTTCTGAAGGAATCTGTCCCGTGACTCTCATCGGCTGGATTCAGATCGCGCTGTATTGCGCGGTCGTCCTCGCCCTCGTGAAGCCGCTCGGTCTCTATATGACCCGGGTCTTCACCGGCGAGCGCACCCTTCTCTCCCCCGTCCTGGGCCCGGTCGAGCGCGGGCTCTATCGCCTCGCCGGCCTCGACGAGCGCCAGGAGCAGCACTGGCTCGCCTATGCGGGGGCGATGGTCGTCTTCCACATCCTGGGCTTCCTGGTGCTCTACGGCATCCTGCGCCTCCAGGCGGTGCTGCCGCTCAACCCGGCCGACCAGTCGGCCGTGGCGCCGGACCTCGCCTTCAACACCTCGGCGAGCTTCATCACCAACACCAACTGGCAGAGCTACGGCGGCGAGAGCACCCTCTCCTACCTGTCGCAGATGCTGGGGTTGACGCACCAGAACTTCCTCTCGGCGGCGAGCGGCATGGCCGCCGCGGTGGCGCTGATCCGCGGCTTCTCCCGTGCCTCGACACGCACGCTGGGCTCGTTCTGGGTCGATCTGACCCGGGCGACCCTGTACGTGCTGCTGCCGCTCTGCATCGTCTACACGCTGTTCCTGGTCTGGCAGGGGATCCCGCAGACCCTCGGTGCCTCTGTCGACGCGACGACGCTCGAAGGGGCCAAGCAGACCATCGCGCTCGGGCCCGTCGCGAGCCAGGTGGCGATCAAGCTGCTCGGCACCAATGGCGGCGGGTTCTTCAATGCCAATGCCGCGCACCCGTTCGAGAACCCGACCGCGCTGGCGAACTTCGTCCAGATGGTGTCGATCTTCGCGATCGGTGCCGCGCTCACCAACGTGTTCGGCCGCATGGTCGGGGACGAGCGCCAGGGCTGGGCGATCCTCGCCGCCATGGGCGTCCTGTTCATCGCCGGCGTCGCCGTCACCTACTGGGCGGAGGCCGCCGGAACCCCGCTCCTCCACGGGCTCGGACTCGAGGGCGGCAACCTCGAGGGCAAGGAGGTGCGCTTCGGCATCGTCGGCTCGGCGCTCTTTGCCGTCATCACCACGGCGGCCTCCTGCGGCGCCGTCAACGCCATGCACGACTCCTTCACGGCGCTCGGCGGCATGATCCCGCTCATCAACATGCAGCTCGGCGAGATCATCGTCGGCGGTGTCGGCGCCGGGCTCTACGGCATGCTGATCTTCGTCGTGGTGGCGATCTTCGTCGCCGGGCTGATGGTCGGGCGCACCCCCGAATATCTCGGCAAGAAGATCGAGGCCAAGGAGGTGAAGATGGCGATGCTCGGCATCCTCTGCCTGCCGCTGATGATGCTCGGCTTCACCGCGCTCGCCACGGTGCTGCCGGCCGGCCTCGCGGGGCCAGCCAATGCCGGCCCGCACGGCTTCTCGGAGATCCTCTACGCCTATACCTCGGCGGCGGCCAATAACGGCTCGGCCTTCGCCGGCTTGTCGGCCAACACGCTGTTCTACAACTCGACCCTCGCGCTGGCGATGCTGGTCGGCCGGTTCTTCGTGAAGATCCCGGCCCTCGCCATCGCCGGCTCGCTCGCCGCCAAGAAGACGGTGCCCGCCTCCGCCGGCACCTTCCCGACCCATGGCGGCCTGTTCGTCGGCCTGCTCGTCGGCGTGATCGTGATCATCGGTGGCCTGACCTTCTTCCCGGCCCTGGCGCTCGGGCCGATCGTCGAGCACCTCGCCGGCCAGGCCGGCCAGACCTTCGCCACGGGAGGCTGACGATGGGCGGCCTCGTTCTCCCGCGGCCCGAGCCGGGGCCCGCGCAACGCCGCGCGGCCCGGGCCCGGGCCCGGGCCCTCGCCCGCCACCGGCCCCGGCCGGCCTCCCGGCGCGAGCGCTTCCAGATGCGTGCCATTGACATCGTCCTGGTGCTCGCCGGCCTCGGGCTCCTCGGAGCCCTGGCGATCTGGGCCTCGATCGCCCTGGCGAGCCGCGCCCTCGGGCCCTGACCCGACCGGCCCTGACCCGACCAGCGGCGCCAAGGCCCTTTCCACGGCCGGTGCCGCTTCTTCCTCCCGATCCTCCGCCCGTTTGTCCGGACCCGACTCCGATGGCTCACGCCTCCCAGAAATCCCTGTTCGACGCCGCCCTGCTCGGGCCGGCCTGTATCAACGCGGTGACGAAGCTCGACCCGCGCCAGATGGTGAAGAACCCCGTGATGTTCGTGGTCGAGGTCGTGGCGGCCTTCACCACCCTGCTGTTCGTCCGTGACGTCGTCGCGGGCGGCCAGAACCTCGCCTTCACCGGCCAGATCATCCTCTGGCTGTGGTTCACCGTGCTGTTCGCCAACTTCGCCGAGGCGGTGGCGGAGGGCCGCGGCAAGGCGCAGGCCGAATCCCTGCGCCGCACCCGCACCGAGACCACGGCGAAGCTCCTCACCGGCGCCGCCGCCCTGCCCGGCGGCCCGCGCGACGCCCATCGCGTCGTTCCCGGCCCCGACCTGAAGGTCGGCGACGTGGTGCTGGTCGAGGCCGGCGACCTGATCCCGTCCGACGGCGAGGTGATCGAGGGCGTCGCCTCGGTCAACGAGGCGGCGATCACCGGCGAATCCGCCCCCGTCATCCGCGAATCCGGCGGCGACCGCTCGGCGGTGACCGGCGGCACGCAGGTGCTCTCCGACTGGATCCGGGTGCGGATCACCGCCGCTGCCGGCTCGACCTTCATCGACCGGATGATCGCCCTCGTCGAGGGCGCCGCCCGGCAGAAGACCCCCAACGAGATCGCCCTCAACATCCTGCTTGCCGGCCTCACCATCGTGTTCGTGTTCGCGGTCGGCTCGATCCCGAGCTTCGCGTCCTATGCCGGCGGCGCGATCCCGATGACGGTGCTGGTGGCGCTCTTCGTCACCTTGATCCCGACCACGATCGGGGCGCTGCTCTCGGCGATCGGCATCGCCGGCATGGACCGGCTGGTGCGCTTCAACGTGCTCGCCATGTCGGGCCGGGCGGTCGAGGCGGCGGGCGACGTCGACACGCTGCTCCTCGACAAGACCGGCACGATCACCCTCGGCAACCGCCAGGCGACCGCGTTCCGCCCGGTGCGGGGCGTCACCGCCGAGGCCCTGGCCGATGCGGCGCAGCTCGCGTCGCTGGCCGACGAGACGCCGGAGGGCCGCTCGATCGTGGTGCTGGCCAAGGAGCAGTACGGCATCCGCGCCCGCGACATGGCAAGCCTTGCGGCCACCTTCGTGCCCTTCACCGCGCAGTCGCGGATGTCGGGCATCGACCTCGACGGCTCCTCGATCCGCAAGGGCGCGGTCGAGGCGGTGATCGCCAGCCTGGAATCCGCTCCGGTGCCGATCGCGACCGGGGCCACCGCCCGGGCGCTGCACCCCCGCCTCGACATGGTGGCCGCCCAGGAGATCCGGGCCATTGCCGAGGAGATCGCCAAGGCCGGCGGCACGCCGCTGGCGGTGGCCCGCGACGGCCAGCTGCTCGGCGTCGTCCACCTCAAGGACATCGTCAAGGGCGGCATCCGCGAGCGCTTCGCGGAGCTGCGCCGGATGGGCATCCGCACGGTGATGATCACCGGCGACAACCCGATGACCGCGGCGGCGATCGCGGCGGAAGCCGGCGTCGACGACTTCCTCGCCCAGGCCACGCCCGAGGACAAGCTGGCGCTGATCCGCAAGGAGCAGGCGCAGGGCAAGCTCGTGGCGATGTGCGGCGACGGCACCAACGATGCCCCGGCCCTCGCCCAGGCCGATGTCGGCGTGGCGATGAATACCGGCACGGTGGCGGCCCGCGAGGCCGGCAACATGGTCGACCTCGATTCCGACCCGACCAAGCTCATCGAGATCGTCGAGATCGGCAAGCAGCTGCTGATGACCCGCGGCGCGCTCACCACCTTCTCGATCGCCAACGACGTGGCGAAATATTTCGCCATCATCCCGGCGATGTTCCTGGCCTTCTACCCGCAATTGCAGACGCTGAACGTGATGGGGCTGGCCTCGCCCCAGAGCGCGATCCTGTCGGCGATCATCTTCAACGCGCTGATCATCGTGGCGCTGATCCCGCTCGCCCTCAAGGGCGTGCGCTACCGGGCGGTCGGCGCGGCCGCGCTGCTGCGCCGCAACCTCCTGGTCTACGGCCTCGGCGGGATCCTGGTGCCCTTCGTCGGCATCAAGCTGATCGACCTCGCCGTCACCGCCCTCCACCTCGCCTGAGGACGACACCCCCATGCTCACCCATCTGCGTCCGGCCCTGGTCCTCACCGCCGCCCTGACGGCGATCACAGGGATTGTTTATCCGCTCGCCATGACGGGGATCGCCGGGGCGATCTTCCCGGCCAAGGCCGCCGGCAGCCTCGTGGAGCGCGACGGCGTGGTCGTCGGCTCCGCCCTCCTCGGCCAGAACTTCGCCAGCGAGCGCTACTTCCACGGCCGCCCTTCCGCCACCGTGGCGCCTGATCCGGCCGACGCCTCCAAGACGGTGGCCGCGCCCTACAATGCATCCAGTTCCGGCGGCTCGAATCTCGGGCCGACGAGCCGGGCGCTCCTCGACCGGGTCAAGGACGATGTCGCCAGGCTCAAGAGCGAGAACCCCGCCGCCCCGGTGCCGATGGACCTCGTCACCACCTCGGGTTCGGGCCTCGATCCCGACATCTCGCCGGAGGCCGCCCTGTTCCAGGTGCCCCGGGTCGCGAAGGTCCGCGGCCTGCCGGAGGACCGGGTCAGGGCGCTGGTCGCCGCCCAGACCCAGGACAGGCTGCTCGGCATCCTGGGCGAGCAGCGGGTGAACGTGCTCGCGCTCAACCTCGCCCTCGACGCCGGCCGGTAACGGTCTGGCGGGCCCAGTCTCGGCAAGGGCGGCGCTCAGTCCCGCCCGCGCCCCACCAGCCAGGCGGGGTCGAACCAGCGGTCGGCCTCGCCGTCATAGGGCAGGCGGGTGATGTCCCATTGCTGGATGAACGGCGCATAGACGTTCCACACCGCGATGCCGCCGCCGACATAGATGCGCCGGCCGGGATAGCGCGCCAGCACCGCAACCGGATCCTCGTGCGAGCGGATGATGTCGATCGTCCGGTCCCTGAAGGCGAAGTCCGGCACCGCCTCAATGGTCTTCGGCCCGGCGATCAGCACGTGGCCCTGCGTGACGGCGAAGAAGCGCGTCACGTCCTCGACATAGAGCGGATCGGTGTTGCCCTCCCAGGGCAGCCGCCCGTGGAGGCCGAGCTGGCCCCGCTGCCCGATGGCGCACATCGCCCGCACGTCGATCATCGGCCCGGATCCTCCCCGTCCCTCTTGCCTACCTTCTTGCCGACCCCTGATAGCCCGCCCGCCACGCCGAGGGCCAGCCGGCCGAAGGGCAGGGACGTCACGCGCCGGCGCGCAGGGCCATCCCACTCTCAGGCAGTGCACTTGCCGGCATCGGCTTGCCGTAGAGGTAGCCCTGGAGCTGGGTGCAGCCCTCCCGGCGCAGACAGGCGGCCTGATCGGGAGTCTCGACGCCCTCCGCCGTGGTGGCGATGGCGAGGCTGCGGCTCAAGCCCGTGATCGCCCGCACCACCGCCAGGGCCTCGCGGCTGACGCAGATCTCGCGCACGAAGGCGCGGTCGATCTTGATCTTGTCGAACCGGAACGTGCACAGATAGCTCAAGGACGAGTAGCCGGTGCCGAAATCGTCGAGGGCGATCCGGAGCCCGAGCTGCTTGAGCTGCCCCAGCAGCGCGAGGTTGTTCGACGAGGCGTCGAGCAGCACCGATTCGGTGATCTCCACTTCGAGCCGGGTGGCGGGCAGGCCGGAGGCGGCGAGCGCCGAGGCGACCTGGGCCGCCAGCGCCGCGTTGCGGAACTGCACCGGCGACAGGTTGACGGCGATGCTCCGGCCGCTCGTCCACCGGCTCGCCTCCCGGCAAGCCTCGTGCAGCACGAAGGCGCCGATCTCGTGGATGAGCCCGGTTTCCTCGGCGACCGGGATGAAGTCGAGGGGCGAGATCGGGCCGCGCGCAGGATGCTGCCAGCGCAGGAGTGCCTCGTATCCGACGGTCTCGCCGTCCTCCGCCCGCACGATCGGCTGGTAGTGCAGGCCGAGCTCGCGCCGGGCGATCGCCCCGCGAAGATCGGTCTCGATCAGGCGGCGGTAGCGGGCCGAGGCTGCGAGCGCGCCGTGGAACCGCACGGGCCGGCCGCGGCCCCGGCGCTTCGCTTCGGAGAGTGCCAGTTCACCGCTGCGCAGGAGCCCGTCGGCGCTGTCGGCATCGGCGGGCGCAAGCGCGAGGCCGATGCTGACGCCCGTCTCGATCCGCTGACCCTCGATCGCGATCGGCGCGCGCAAGGCCGCGACCAGGCGATCGGCCAGGGCGTCCGCCTCCGCCTCTGTCGCGACGAGCGGGGCGACGACCGCGAACTCGTCGCCGCCGAGGCGCGCCAGGGTGTCGCCCGGGCGCAGGGCGTGCCGGAAGCGCTGGGCGAGGATGCGCAGCAGCTGGTCGCCGACCGGGTGGCCGAGTGTGTCGTTGACGCGCTTGAAGTCGTCGAGATCGAGGCACAGGACCGCGGTGCTCGTCCCCCTGCTCGCGCTGTCCCTCGTGCCGTCGGCGTCCGGGACGGCGCTGGCCGCAGCCAGGACCTCGCAAAGCCGCAGCCGGAAGAGTTCGCGGTTGGGCAGGCCGGTCAGCCCGTCATGATGGGCGAGGTGGTGGATCCGCAGGCTCGCGGCATGGGCCTCGCTGACATCCTCGGCGATGAGCAGGCCGTGGAGCGGCTGCTCGCCGCGCCCGCCGATCGCCAGGGCGCGCATCCGCAGCGTGCGCGAGCCCCAGGCGGTCGCGACCGGCGCCTCGACCGTGACGGCCGCCGCCGCGGGAGTGGCCGCCGCCGCGAGGGCGCTCGTCAGCAGCATCGCCAGGGGGGCCGGCAGGGCCGCCTCCGCCGGCTGGCCGACCAGCTCGCCGGCGCAGCGGCAGAGCAGCCGCTCCGCCTGGCGGTTGGCGAGCCGGATCAGCCCCGTCGCCCCGTCTTGCACGATGACGCTCGACGGCATGGTGGCGACCACGCTGTCGAGGAAGGCCGTCGTGGCGACCAGCTCGTCGCGGTGGCGCTCGGCGATCGCCTTGGCGTCCAGGAGTTCCAGCTCCCGCTTGCGCTTGTCGGTGCAGTCGCGGGTGATCTTGGCAAAGCCGATGAGGTGGCCGTCCTCGTCCCGGATCGCGTCGATGACGGCGAGGGCCCAGAAGACCGTGCCGTCGCGACGGATGCGCCAGCCTTCCGTTTCGAAGCGGCCGGTCTCGCGGGCCTCGCGCAGGCCGGCCTCGGGCAGTCCTGCCGCGAGATCCTCCGGCCTGTACAAGCACGAGAAGTGGCGGCCCACCATCTCGTCGCCGGTAAACTGCTTGGCCTTCGTGGCCCCGGCATTCCAGTTCATCACGACTCCATGCGGATCGAGCATGAAGATCGCGTAATCCGTGATGCCCTGGACGAGCCGCCGGTACATGACGTCGGTGCTTGTGGTCACGGCTGGCCGTCCCGTCTGCGGCCGGGCCCCAGCGGAGCCCAGTGTGATGAGGTTCCCCTGCATCCCTGTTGGGCCGGAGGTACCTAATGCACTATTAAATCACGGACCCGCAACGATGGACATCGATCTGTCGGCTCAAATTCGATCAGCCATGAGCCGCCCTTGAACATTTAAGGTTCAAAGGTGGGGTGTCCGTTGCGGAAGACACAAAAGATCGCTTTGCCGCGACGCCCATGGGGGACATGGCCCGCCTCGCACCGCCACAGCGTGGCTGCGTGCGTCGAGACCAGGCTGGGAACGTCCGATGGAGAAGCGGATTCTGTGCCCGAGAGGCTAAGCAGACTGGAGCATTTTCCGACGAAGTGGATACCGGTTCGTCGTACAAAATGCGGCAAAATCAATGAGCGAGAGAAGCTTCGCGATGGCAACGCAATCGTGAAGCGCTCTAGCGTGGGCAGGCGACCGCGTCGTCCGCTCAGGTTCTTGTTTCATCGCGGACTTTTGCCGCCGAACCGGTGACCCCGTCGGCGACATCTGCTGAGGGCTGGAGGCCGGGATGGCGCAGCCGATCGCCGCGGAGGGAGGTCGCGGGACATCCTTCGCGCGCGACGCGCGCGAAGGATGCGGCATGCTGGTGACCGCGCCGCGTAATCGGCGACGAACCGGTGGCCGTTTCGTCGGACGAGGCTCAGGCTCAGGCCGGCTTCTGCGGCGTCAGCACCTGTCCGGTCGGGAAGTCGAAGATCGTCCCGCTTTCGGTCCAGTCCGGGCTCGCGAGCCGCACGATGTGGGGCGCCAGATCCTCCGGCGTGCGCAGGGTCTCCGGGTCCTCGCCCGGCATCGCGGCCTTGCGCATCGCAGTGCGCAGGGGGCCGGGATTGAGCAGCATCGCGCGCACCGGCGTCGAGGCGGTCTCCGCCGCGTAGGTCCGCACCAGCGCTTCGAGGGCAGCCTTCGACACCGCGTAGGGCCCCCAATAGGCCCGGCACGACGAGGCCGCGCCCGAGGTGACGAACACCGCCCGCCCGGCCTCCGAGCGCCGCAGCAGCGGGTCGAGGGAGCGGATCAGGCGCCAGTTCGCCGTGACGTTGACGTCCATCACGGTCGACCAGACCTTCGGGTCGATATGGCCGAGCGGCATCAGCTTGCCGAGCACGCCGGCATTGCCGACGAGCACGTCGAGCCGGCCCCAGCGCTCGTGGATCGCGGCGCCGAGGCGGTCGATGGCGTCGTAGTCGCACAGGTCGAGGGGAACGAGGGTGGCGGAGCCGCCCGCCGCCCGCACGGCATCGTCGAGTTCCTCGAGCGCTCCTTGCGTGCGGGCGACCGCGATCACGTGGGCGCCGGCCTCGGCGAGCGCCAGGGCCGCCGCGCGGCCGATGCCGCGCGAGGCCCCGGTCACGACGGCGAGGCGATCCCTGAGGGGCTTGGCGGGGAGGGGAGTGTCGGACATCAGGTCAGTCGGCCTCGGGGATCAATCGGCCTCGGCGAGGATCGCCATCTGGCGCGGCGAGGCGACCGCGAGGTCGGTCAGCGCCGTCGGGTAATCGCCAGTGAAGCAATGGTCGGTGTATTGCGGGCGAGCGGCGTCACGGCCCTCCTCGCCCATCGCCCGGTACAACCCCTCGATCGACAGGAAGGCGAGCGAGTCGGCGCCGATATACTGGCGCATGCTTTCCAGGTCGTGGGTGGCGGCGAGCAGCTTCTCCTTCTCCGGCGTGTCGATGCCGTAGAAGTCGGGATGGGTGATCGGCGGTGAGGCGATGCGGAAATGCACCTCGCGGGCACCGGCCTCGCGCATCATCCGGACGATCTTCACCGAGGTGGTGCCGCGCACCAGGCTGTCGTCAACGAGGACGATCCGCTTGCCCTCGACCGCCGCCCGGTTGGCCGAGTGCTTCATCCGCACGCCGAGTTCGCGCACCGACTGGGTCGGCTGGATGAAGGTGCGGCCGACATAGTGGTTGCGGATGATGCCCAGCTCGTAGGGAAGCCCGGTCTGCTGCGCATAGCCGAGTGCCGCCGGCACGCCGGAATCCGGCACCGGGATCACGATGTCGGCGTCGGCCGACGATTCCTTCGCCAGCTCGACGCCGATGTTCTTGCGCACCGAATAGACGTTCTTGCCGTTCACGACCGAATCGGGACGGGCGAAGTAGATGTACTCGAAGATGCAGGGGCGCAAGGGCAGCGCCCGGGCGAAGCGGATCGATTCGATGCCCTCGTCCGAGATCACCACCATCTCGCCGTTGTCGACGTCGCGCACGAAGCGGGCGCCGATGATGTCGAGGGCGCAGGTCTCGGAGGCCAGGATGTAGCGGCCGTCCAGCTCGCCCAGCACCAGCGGGCGAATCCCCAACGGATCGCGGGCGCCGATCAGCTTCTTGTTCGTCATCATCACGAGGGCGTAGGCGCCCTCGATCTGGCGCAGGGCGTCCATCACCCGGTCGACGATGCGGACGTGGCGCGAGCGGGCGACGAGGTGGAGGATCGCTTCCGTGTCGGAGGTCGACTGGCAGATGGCGCCGTCGCGCACGAGCTGGCGGCGCAGCAGCAGGCCGTTGGTCAGGTTACCGTTATGCGCGACGGCGAGGCCGCCGGTCTCCAACTCGGCGAAGAGCGGCTGCACGTTGCGCAGGATGGTCTCGCCGGTGGTCGAGTAGCGCACGTGGCCGATCGACGTCTCGCCCTTCAGGCGCTCGATCGTGGCGAGGTCGGAGAAGGAATCGCCCACGAGGCCCATGCGGCGCTCGGAATGGAACACCCGGCCGTCGAACGACACGATGCCGGCCGCTTCCTGGCCGCGATGCTGCAAGGCGTGGAGGCCGAGCGCGACGATCGCTGCGGCGTCCGGATGGCCGTAGATGCCGAAGACGCCGCACTCCTCGCGCAGGGTGTCGCCGTCGAGGTCGAGATCGCCGCCGAACGCCTCGCTCGTCCCGGGGGCTCCCCGGAAGGTTTCGCTGCGTGCTGACATGATGAGAAGCCCCTGGTGGCCGGTCACCGCACGGCCTCGCCTCGCCGACCCCGCGCACCGACACCATCCGCGCGCGGGCCTGATTCACCCCGAAAAGGCAGGATCCGCGCCGCCCGCATCCCGATGCGTCGCGTCCGATCGTTTGCCTCGCCGCCGGCTATGTAATCGCTGCTCTCGGCGGAACCAAGGCGTCAAACGTGCGTTGCGCGGCGTACCTCACATGCAAAGGGCGCCGGTCGGGCGCCCTTGCAGCGGTCTGGTGACAGGTCCGTGGCCGGCGTCAGCGGCGCGGGCTGGCATCGGTGCGGCGCTGCGGCGGGGCATCCGCCTCGGCCGGCGCGTCGGTGCCGGGATCGACTTCGGGCTTGGGCTTGCGGAACTGCTTGAGCAGGCCTTCCGGGTTGTCCGGCAGCATCGCCACGAGCTTCTGGCCGCTGTTCTCCAGGATCTCGCGGCTGCGGGCCTGCTGGGCCCAATCCGGCACCTTGCCCTGCACCAGCCAGGCCAGGAACACCCAGCCGATGACGCAGATCAGGAAGCCGCGGGCCGCCCCGAAGGCGAGGCCGAGGCTGCGGTCGACCGCGCCGATGCGCGAATCGAGGATCAGGTCCGAGATCTTCACGGTGATCACCGAGACCACCAGCAGGGTCACGAGGAAGATCGCGGCGATCGACACCACCAGCGAGACGGTGTCGCTGGCGACGTGCTGCTTCACGGTCGGCAGCAGCAGCGGGTGCAGGTACCAGGCGAGGCCGGCCGCCGCGACCCAGGCCACGATCGCCAGCACCTCGCGGGTGAAGCCCCGCACCGCCGCGAGCAAAGCAGAGATGACGACGACACCCAGCACGACGAGATCGAGAACGGAGAACGGCATCGGCAGGAACGGTTCGGGGGCTTGAGAGCGTGGCCTGAAGGGTCGCGGCTGCCCTGCACCGCCGGGGTTGTATACGCTGCCGGATTCGATCCGTCACCCTGTCGGCGCGGCTCACAGATCCTCGTCGTCCAAGACCGGACTCCGCTGCGCCGCCCGCCTCCCGCCCCGCTTGCCGTTGGCGGCGACGCCCGCCACGAGATCGGCGATGTGGCGCAGGGATTCCGCCGGAAACCCCGTTCCGGAGCCGTCGCGGCCGGCGCCTTCCCGGCCCTGCGGCATCAGGGCCTTGGCGAAGCCCAGCTTCTGCGCCTCCTTCAAACGCGCCGGGGCTTGCGCCACCGGGCGGATCGCCCCCGACAGGCCGACCTCGCCGAAATACACCGCGTCCGACGGGAGCGCCGCGCCCGAAAGCGAGGAGACGAGGGCCGCCGCCACCGCGAGATCGGCGGCGGGCTCGCCGATGCGCAGGCCGCCGGCGACGTTGAGATAGACGTCGTGACCCCCCAGCCGGATGCCGCCATGGGCCTCCAGCACTGCCAGCACCATCGACAGGCGGTTGGGGTCCCAGCCGACCACGGCGCGCCGCGGCATGCCGAGCGCCGAGGGCGCCACCAGGGCCTGGATCTCGACGAGGAGCGGCCGCGTGCCCTCCATGCCGGCGAAGACCGCGGTGCCCGGCGCCGCGAGGTCGCGCCCGGCGAGGAAGAGGGCGGAGGGGTTCGGCACCTCGGACAGGCCGCCATCGGTCATCTCGAACACCCCGATCTCGTCGGTCGGGCCGAAGCGGTTCTTGACGGCGCGCAGAATGCGGAAGTGGTGGCCCTGGTCGCCCTCGAACGAGGCCACCGCATCGACCATGTGCTCGACCACCCGGGGCCCGGCGATCTGCCCGTCCTTGGTGACGTGGCCGACCAGGATCACGGCGGTGCCCGAGGTCTTGGCGAAGCGGATCAGGCTCTGGGCCGAGCCGCGCACCTGGGTGACCGTGCCGGGGGCCGATTCCACCGTCTCGGTCCACATCGTCTGGATCGAGTCGATGATGGCGAGCGCCGGGGGCTTCCCCTGGCTCAAGGTGGCGACGATGTCCTCGACATTGGTCTCGGCGGCGAGTTCCACGGGGGCTCTCGCCAGCCCGAGCCGCTCGGCCCGCAGGCGCACCTGACCCACTGCCTCCTCGCCCGAGATGTAGGCGACGCGCTCGCCCCGCTTCGCCAGCGCCGCGGAGGCCTGCATCAGGAGCGTCGACTTGCCGATGCCGGGATCGCCGCCGAGCAGGATCACCGAGCCGCGCACGAAGCCGCCGCCCGTCACCCGGTCCAGCTCGGCGATGCCGGACGAGGTGCGCGGCGCCTCCTTGACCTCGCCGGTGAGGCCCTCGAGCGGGAAGATCCGGCCCCGGGCCCGGCTCGGCCGGGTCGCGACCGGGCCGGAGACGGGGCTTCCGGCGCCGGTCTCCTCGACGATCGTGTTCCAGCCGTTGCACGCCTCGCAGCGACCGCGCCAGCGGTTATAGACCGCGCCGCAGGACTGGCAGGCGAAGGTCTGATGGGTCTTCGCCATCGGCGGCGGATCTCCGGATCGGGGCCGCGCGCCGGCAGCCGCACCTGTTCCGGATATGTCCCGAGGGGGACGCGGTTGCAACCGCGCGCCAGCGACGGTCCAGACACGATCCCGCCGCGCTCGCGTCCCAATCCCCGGTGAAAGCGTGGGCGTATCGTCGCGTGCAGGAGGCGTGCCCGATGTCCCGGCCCGGGAGAGCTTTCCACTACGACCGCGTCCAGCGCGGCTTCCACTGGCTGATGGCGGCGTTGATCCTGGTGGCGCTGGCCTTAGGCGTCTACGCCGCCTGGCAGGTGCCCGGCACCTCGCCGCGGCGGGAACTCCTCGACATCCACAAGTCGATCGGCCTGACGGTGCTGCTGCTCCTGCCGCTGCGCGTCGTCTACCGGCTGATCGCCGGCGAGCCGGCCTATCGCTCGGCCCCCTCCCGCCATGCCCATATCGCCGCGACGCTGGCGCATCTGACGCTCTACGCGCTGATGCTGTTCCTGCCGATCAGCGGCTACGTCTACTCGGCGGCAGGCGGCTACGGGCTGCCGTGGTTCGGCGTGTTCTCGTTTCCGCGCCTCGTCCCGGTCGACAAGGCGCTGTCGCAGGCCGGTGACGGCGCCCATTACTGGATCGGCTGGGGGTTCGGGATCGTGCTCGGCCTGCACCTGCTCGCCGTCGCCTGGCATGCCTGGATCCGCCGCGACGAGGTGATGGGGCGGATGTGGCCGAGGGGCGATGCGAGGCCGGTGTGATCTGATCGCACCGGGTCAGGATGCCGATGACCGCATCGGCCTCTCAGGCCCGACTGCCCCCCATGATCGGTCTGCCGGACCGCATCGGCCGGTTTCGGCCGCAAGGTGCAGGGACGAACCTCCGCCGCATCCCCGATGCGAAGCGGCCCACTCTCGGCTATCGTGACCCCATGACCGGATGCGCCGATCCCCGCTCCCGCCGCCGCCTCGCGGCCTGTCTCACCGCCGGCCTCGTCGCGAGCCTGGCCACCCTCGGGCCGGATCCGGCCGCGGCGCAGGGCCTCGTCGGCTTCGGCTTCCTGCCGGTCTTCGCCTGGCCCAAGAATCTGGAGGGGACTGGTCTGGAGGGGGCCGGCGATGGCCGCTGGTCCGGCTCCTATGCCCGGCTGTCGACGGGATTCGAGGCGGTGTCATCGCGGCATTTCGGCAGCTATGCCGGGCCGACCATCGGCTTCGAGGGCGGGCGGATGTGGCAGGAGGGCCGGTTCGTCTACGGCATCGCCGGCGGGTTCGATTACCTGGCGGCGACCTCCGGCGGCCTGACGCCGGGCTTTGGCCGCCTCAGCTACACCCGCGACTTTGCCGGGGCGGTGCAGGTGAAGGTCGGCACGCTGCTGACGCCGGACGTCCTGCTCTACGCCCGGGCGGGCGCGGCGGCCGTGCACGGCACCGTCCGGGCCGGGGCGACCCCGGTCTCGATGCCATTCTCGCGCGACGACATCGCGGTCCTGCCCAATGCCCATGTCGGGGTCGAATGGGCGATCACCGACCGCCTGTCGGTCGCCGTCGAGGCGGGGGGGGTCGGGGGCGGCCTGCGCTGACGCAACGGCGGTCACGCGCATCCTCGTCGCGATCCGGCGGGATTTCGGCACCCGGCCGTGCCGGGTCTCGGCGGCGGCGGCGGGGCAAGCGGAAGGTCGGGGAGTCGCGCCGGACCTCGCGCCCCGCCTCAGGCGTGAACCGCCGTGCCGAAATACGCCCGCTCCAGCCGCTCCGGCAGGTCAAGCGCGCCGGCGTCCGATTCGAGCACGATCCGCCCCTGCGCCAGGGCGTAGACCCGGTCCGAGACCGCCCGCGCCTTCTCGACGAGCTGCTCCACCAGCAGCACCGCGGTGCCCTGCCGGCGCAGGCGCGAGACCACCTCCAGCACCCGGTCGACCAGGACCGGCGAGAGGCCGGCGGAGGGCTCGTCGAGCATCAGGAGGCGCGGGCGCTGCACCAGCCCTTGGGCCACCGCCAGCATCTGCTGCTGGCCGCCGGAGAGCGAGGCGCCCTTGTCGTGGCTCTTCGCCGCGATCTCGGGGAAGTGGGACAAGGCCTCATTGATCCGCGCCTCGCGCTCGGCCCGGGGCAGGTCGTAGGCGGCGAGGAGCAGGTTCTCGCGCACGGTCTGCCCGGTGAAGACCCGGTGGCCCTCGATCACGTGCGAGAGCCCGGCCCGCACCGCCGCGCGGGGTCCCGCCCCCGAGAGCAGGGCGTCCCCGAGCCGGACCGTGCCGGCCCCGACCGGCAGCAGGCCGGACAGCGCGCGCAGGAGCGTCGACTTGCCGGCGCCGTTGGGGCCGAGCAGCGTCACCACCTCGCCCGCCCGCACCGTCAGATCGACGCCGTGGAGCACCCGGATCTTGCCGTAGCCGGCCTCCAGCCCCTCGACCCGCAGGAGCGGGTCACCCCCCGAGATAGGCACTGACCACCTCCCTGTGGCTGCGGATCTCCGCCGGCGTGCCGGCGGCGAGCACCCGGCCGAGATTGAGCACCGTGACCTCGTCGCAGATCGCGAAGATCAGGTCGGCATGGTGCTCGACGAGGAGCACGCCCACGCCCGCATCCGCCACCGCCCGGATCAGCCCGCCGAGGCGCTGGATCTCGGTGGCCGAGAGGCCGGCCGCCGGCTCGTCGAGGAGCAGGAAGGCCGGACGCAGCATCAAGGCGCGGGCGATCTCGAGGAAGCGCAATTCGCTGTGCTGGAGCCGCCCGGCCCGGACTTCGTCGAGGCGATCGAGCCCGACCGCCCTGAGCGCGAGGCGGGCCTGGTCGCGCAAACGCCGCTCGTCGGCGCGGTGGCGCGGGAGCGACAGGAGCGATTCCGCCAGGGTGGCGCGGCCCTCGACGCTGCCGCCGAGCATGACGTTCTCGATCACGCTCGCCTCCCCGACGATCCGCGGGGTCTGGAAGGTGCGGGCGATGCGCAGGAGCGCGCGCGCCTCCCGCGCCTCGGCCAGCAGCGAGCGGGCGCCCAGGGTCACCTGCCCCTCCTGCGGCCGGTAATAGCCGGAGATGACGTTGAGCGTCGTGGTCTTGCCCGAGCCGTTGGGGCCGATCAGGCCGTGGACCCCGCCGGGGCGCAGGGTCAGGTCGAGCCCGTCGATCGCCGTCACGGCGCCGAAGCTCAGGCGCACGCCCTTCAGCGTGATCGGCTCCCGCGCCGAGGCACTCGCGGCGATCTCCTGGAGCGCGGCGTTGCGCGGGGCGATGCTGCGCTCCGATGGCAGCGGGCGGTTCTTGCTCCGGTCGAGGAGGTCGGCGATCCCGCCGGGCAACGCCACCACGATGACGAGGAGGAGCACCGCGTAGAGGAAGGTCGACCAGGCCGCGAGGGGGGCCGCCACCTCCGGCAGGATGGTGAGCAGGACCGTGCCGATCAGCGGCCCCAGCACCGAGCCGCGGCCGCCGATCAGCACCGCGATGAAGAACAGGAGCGACAGGTCGAACGTGAAGGCGTCCGGCGTGATGTAGGTCTGGAGCGAGGCGAACAGCCCGCCGGCGATGCCGGCGACGCCGCCGGCGAACAGGAACACCGCGACGAGCAGGCGCGGCTTGGCGATGCCGACGGCCTCCGCCGCCACCTCGGCGTCGCGGATCGCCACCAGCGCCCGGCCCCAGCGGCTGCCCGCGACGTTGAGCGTCATCCAGGTGCACAGCACCGCGCCGGCGAGGCACAGGCCGTAGAAGCCGAGGCGGGAGTCGAAGGGGACCGGCATCTCCGGCCCGGCGATGCCGATGCCGCCGCCGGTCACGTCCTGCCAGGCCAGCGCCACCTGCGTGACGATGGTGGCAAAGCCCAGCGTCGTCATGGCGAAGTAGAAGGTGCGCAGGCGCAAGGCCGGCAGCCCGACCACCACCCCGACCAC
>NZ_LABX01000178.1 GCF_001043915.1 Methylobacterium aquaticum
ATCAAACAGCGAGAGAAGCTTCGCGATTGCCACGCGATCGTGAAGCTTCTCTAGCGCTCACCGTAGGTCTGCGCATCGCCGGGGAAGCGTCCGTCCCGGACCTCCTCGGCATAGAGGCGCACCGCCGCGTCGATCTGGGTCCGCAGCGTCCCGAACCGCTTCACGAATTTCGGGGTCCGCTCGGACAGGCCGAGCATGTCCTCCAGAACCAGGATCTGGCCGTCGCAGACCGGCGAGGCGCCGATGCCGATCGTCGGCGCCGTGACCTCCGGCGCGCCCGCGATGGCGCGGGCCACCGGCTCGACGATGCCCTCCAGCACGATCGCGCAGGCTCCGGCCTCGCTGATCGCCCGGGCATCCTCCAGGAGCAGGCGCGCTCCGTCCGGCCCCTTCCCCTGCACCCGGAAGCCGCCCATCGTGTGGATCGATTGCGGTGTGAGGCCGATATGGCCCATCACCGGGACGCCGCGCTGGGTCAGGAAGGCCACCGTCTCGGCGAAGCGCGCACCCCCCTCGAGCTTCACCGCGCCCGCGCCCGTCTCCTTGAGGATGCGGGCCGCGCTGGCGAAAGCCTGCTCCCGGCTCGCCTCGTAGGAGCCGAACGGCATGTCGACGACAACCAGGGCCCTGGCCGTTCCACGCATCACCGCCTGCGCCTGGAGGATCATCATCTCCAGGGTCACCGGCAGGGTCGAGTCCAGCCCGTGCATCACCATGCCGAGCGAATCGCCGACCAGGATGAAGTCGCAATGGGCGTCGAGGAGGCCGGCCATCTGGGCGTGACAGGCGGTGAGCGCGACGATCTTGCGACCTTCCGCCTTCCGCCTGGCGAGATCCAGGGCCGTGAGGCGGCGGGAGTCCACGACCTGCGACATGGCACGAAGTCCTCGTTCCGGCGGGCCACGGCCCGCTCTTGATCCCGGGCGCCTGGAGGTTTGGCACCGCCATCCGATTTGCACCCGACGGCATTCTGGTCCCGAACCGTGCGGGTGCACCAGGGCGAAGGGCTCGTCCGATCGCCTGCTCGCATTCGTCGTCCAGGCGCGGGCCATGGAGACCGGGGCCGCCCCGAGAATTGCGCGAGATCAATGCCGCCACCCGGCCCGCCTCCTAGGACTCTCGCGCCCGTTTCCGGGCAATTGGACAAGCGGCGATGGCCTCGACGGAACCCGTGCGAACACGACAAACCACGCCTCCGACCGGAGGTCGCACGACCCTGATCGAAGGCCGCACCAAGACGTTCGGGGCGGCGGCGACCCGGCGGGTCGTCTCGGCGCCCAACGGCGCGCTCTACGAGGCGCGACGCAAGATCCAGCCGCAGGCGGTGCGCGGGCGCTTTCGCACCGCGAAGTGGATCATCCTCGCCGTCACGCTCAGCATCTACTACCTGGTGCCGTTCCTGCGCTGGGACCGGGGCCCGGGCGCGCCGTCGCAGGCGGTGCTGATCGACCTCGACCGGGGCCGGCTCTACTTCTTCTTCATCGAGCTGTGGCCGCAGGAGGTCACCTACATCATGGGCCTCCTGATCCTGGCGGCCCTGATCCTGTTCCTGATGAACGCCGTCGCCGGCCGGGTCTGGTGCGGCTATCTCTGCCCGCAGACGGTCTGGACCGACCTGTTCCTGGCGATCGAGCGCCTGGTCGAGGGCGACCGCCGGGAGCGGTTGAAGCTCGATGCCGCGCCGTGGTCGATCGAGAAGGCCGCGTTGCGCACCATGAAGCATTCGATCTGGCTCTTGATCGCCTGGTGGACCGGCGGAGCCTGGGTGCTCTACTTCGCCGACGCGCCGACGCTGGTGCATCAGCTCGCGACCTTCCAGGCCCCGCCCGCCGCCGTCTTCGCCATCCTGACGCTGACCGCGACGACCTACATGCTCGCCGGCCACATGCGCGAGCAGGTCTGTACCTATATGTGCCCCTGGCCGCGCATCCAGGGCTCGCTCACCGACGAGCACTCGCTCAACATCCTCTACCGGGTCGATCGTGGCGAGCCCCGCGCCTCGGTCAAGAAGGCCACCCTGCTCCGCGCCGCCGGGCAGCCGGCCGGCGACTGCGTCGATTGCTTCGCCTGCGTGACCGCCTGCCCGGCGGGGATCGACATTCGCGACGGCCTCCAGATGCCGTGCATCCAGTGCGGCCTCTGCGCCGATGCCTGCGACGCCGTCATGGTGAAGCTCGGGCGCCCCACCGGCCTCATCGCCTACGACACCGAGGCGAATTGCCGGCGCCGGGCCGAGGGCCAGCCGCCACGGCAAAGAATCCTGCGCCCGCGCACCATCGCCTACGGGCTGCTGGTCGCCGGGATCGGCGGCTTCATGCTGACGACGCTGGCGACCCGCAGCTTCACCGGCGTGAACGTCCTGCACGACCGCAACCCGCTCTTCGTCACGCTCTCGGATGGCGGCATCCGCAACGGCTACACGGTGCGGGTCATCAACAAGCGCCCCTTCGCCCGGGACCTGACCCTCGCCGTCGAGGGGCTGCCCGGCGCCCGCACCGAGATCGTCGGCGCCTCGGAGGCGCGCCTCGCGGTGCCGGCCGACGCGACGCGGGAAGTCCGCGTCCTCGTCTTCGCGCCGCCCGGCACCGCCGGCTCGATCCCGCTGACCTTCCGCCTGGCCGATCCGGCCTCCGGCGAGACCGCCCTCGCGCAGGACCACTTCAAGGCGCCCTGACCATGTCCGCCCGTCCCCTCGCCGCCGCCCCGCCCTTCCGCCTGACCGGACGGCGCGTGCTTCTCATCCTCGTCGGCTTCTTCGGCACCATCGCGAGTGCCGATGCGGTCCTCGTCGCGTCGGCCCTTCGCACCTGGTCGGGCCTGGAAGTCGCCTCGCCCTACCATGCGGGCCAGGTCTACAATGCCGACCTCGCCCGGGCCCGCGCGCAGGATGCCCGGGGCTGGCACCTCGAGAGCGCCGTGGCGCGGGCAGGCGCGGGCGCGACGCTTGATGTCGTGGTGCGGGAGAGGACGGGGGATCCGCTGGCGGGCAAGGACCTGCGCGCCCGGCTGGAGCGCCCGACCGACGCCCGCGCCGACCGGGTCCTCGCCCTCGCCGAGACGGCGCCCGGCCATTATGCCGGACGGATCGCGATGCTGCCGGGCGGCCAGTGGCGGCTCGTCGTCGAGGTGCTGGGGCCCGATGGGGTCGAATTGCGGCGCGAGCGTCGCCTGACCCTCGAATAACGTCCGGGACGCGATCCGATGTGCTGCACCGACGCCGCCCTCGCCTATGTCGAGGCCCATGCCGCCTGGAGCGAGGCGAACACGACGCCCTCCCTCGGGCGCAACTACGAGGCTTTCGTCTCCCGTGACCCCGCGGGCATGGCCCGAGCGGAGTTCGCCGTCGAGGGCGTGCGCTGCGCCGCCTGCATGAGCGCGATCGAGCGCGGCGTGTCGGAGATCCCGGGCGTCGCGCGGGCGCGCCTCAACCTCTCCGACCGGCGCCTCGCGGTCGCGTGGGCGCCGGAGGCCGAGCCGGAGATCGGCGCGATCCTGGAGCGGCTCGATCGCCTCGGCTATGCCGCGCATCCCTTCGACCCGCGCCGGCCGGCCGATGCCGAGGCGGCGGAGACCGAGCGGCTGATCCGCGCCATGGCGGTGGCGGGGTTCGCTTCGATGAACGTGATGCTCCTGGCGATCTCGGTCTGGGCCGGCAACGTCTCCGACATGACGCCCGAGAACCGCGACCTCTTTCACTGGATCCAGGCGCTGGTCGCCCTGCCGGCGGCGGCCTATGCCGGCCGGCCCTTCTACGAGGGGGCGCTGCGGGGCCTGCGGGCCGGGCGGATTACCATGGACTTCCCCATCACCCTCGGGGTGGTGCTGACTTTGGTCATGTCGGTGGTGGAGACGGCCCGCGGGGCCACCCACGCCTATTTCGACGGCGCGATCATGCTGCTGTTCTTCCTGCTGATCGGCCGGGTGCTCGATCAGGCGATGCGCCGGCGCACCCGGGCGCTGGCCGAGAACCTGGCGGCCCTGCGCAGCGAGACGGCCGCCCGCATCGCGCCGGACGGGTCGGTGCGGGACGTGCCGCTGTCGGACCTCGCCCCCGGCGAGCGCGTGCTGGTGCGTCCGGGCGAACGGGTGCCGGTGGACGGGATCGTCGAGCGCGGCCGCTCGGATCTCGACCGCAGCCTCGTAACCGGCGAGACCGCCGCGGTCCCGGTGGAGGAGGGGGCCACCGTCCATGCCGGCGCCCTCAACGGCGACGGGGCGCTGGTCGTCACGGTCACGGCCGCGTCGGGCGGCACGCTCCTCGACGAGGTCGAGGGGCTGATGCGGCGTGCCCTCGAGGCGCGGTCCAGCACGCTGGTGCTCGCCGACCGGGCGACCCGGCTCTACGTGCCCCTGGTCCACACCGCCGCCGCCCTGGCCTTCGTCGTCTGGCTCCTGGCCGGGGCCGGCCCGCACGCCGCCCTGATGATCGCGGTCGCGGTGCTGATCGTCACCTGCCCCTGCGCGCTCGGCCTCGCGATCCCCGCCGTCCAGGTGGTCGCGGCGGGCGCGTTGTTCCGCGACGGCGTGCTGCTCGCCGACGGCACCGCCCTGGAGCGCCTGGCTGGGATCGACGCGGTGGTGTTCGACAAGACCGGCACCCTCACCCTGCCGGAGCCGGTCCTGGCGGCGTCCGGGGATCCGGCGGTCCTGGCGCAGGCCGCGCGCCTCGCCCTGTCGAGCCGCCATCCGATGGCCGCGGCGCTCGCCAAGGCGGTGCCCGGCGCCGGGCCCTGGCCGGGGGCGCAGGAGGCCGCCGGGCTCGGCGTGCGGGTTTTGGTCGACGGCGTCGAATCGAGGCTCGGCTCCCCGGCCTTCTGCGATGCGCAAGACCAGGCCGCCGCGGCGCTCGCCGCCGATCCGGAGGCGTCGGTCATCTGCTTCCGGGCCGGGAAGGGGACGCCCGTCGCCTATCCGGTGCGGCAGGCCCTGCGCCCGGATGCGGCCGAGGTGGTGGCGTCGCTGCGGGCCAGCGGCCGCCGGGTGGTCGTCCTGTCGGGCGACCGGCCCTCGGCCGTGGCGGCGGTCGCCGGGTGGCTCGGCATCGCGGAATGGGAGGCCGGCCTGACGCCGCAGGACAAGATCGCCCGCATCGCGGCGTTGAAGCAGGCGGGCCACCGGGTGCTGATGGTCGGCGACGGGCTCAACGACGCGCCCGCGCTCGCCGCCGCCGATGCCTCGCTCTCGCCGGTCACCGCCGCGCATGTGAGCCAGGCCGCCGCCGACGCCCTGTTCCTCGGCCGCAGCCTCGCCCCGGTCCTGTCGGTCCTCACGGTCGGCGCGCGGGCGAAGGCCCTGATGCTCCAGAACCTGTGGCTCGCCGCCGGCTACAACCTCGTCGCGGTGCCGCTCGCCGCCGCGGGCTGGCTCACCCCGCTGATCGCGGCGCTCGCCATGTCGGGCTCGTCGGTGGTCGTCACGCTCAATGCGCTGCGGGCGCGGGGCTCCCGTCCGGAAAGGTGGGAGCCCGCCGCCGCGCCGGCCCCGGCCGTCGTCGCCCCCGCCCTCTGAGGACCGGTTCCGATGAGCGTGCTTCTCCTCGTCATCCCGATCGCGCTTTGCCTCGGCGGGCTCGGCCTTGGCGCCTTCCTGTGGGCCCTGCGGTCCGGCCAGTACGACGACATCGAGGGGGCCGAGCTGCGGGCCCTGTCGGACGAATGAGACGATCGTCGCCCGGTCCATCCCCAACCCCGTCGAGCGCGGAAGCGCCCGGAGAGGGGCGCTCCGTCGACGCGACGAATGCTGCGAACGTCGCATGACCTGAAGATCTGACAAAGACGGCTGGCCGCACTGGCATTCCCGCCTGGCCTGGGGCACCTTGCGCCGCGCCGGGTGAGGCATCCGGGCGGGGCGAGAGACGGTGACCGCATGGGCGCGGACGATGGGCGGTGCGGCGAATCTTCACCCGGACGGGTCGCTGTCGCCCCGTTTCGGCCATGACGATCCCCGAGACGCCGTCCCCCGGCTCCCCGAACGCCGACGAGCTGCGGCGGACGCTCGACGAGGTCGGGATCTGCTTCTGGTCGCTCGACCCGTCCACCGGCCGCATCACCGTCTCGCCGAGCGGGGCCCGGCTGTTCGGCGTGCCGCCCGAGCGCCTCGCCACCTTCGAGGCGACGCAGAGCCTCGTCCATCCCGACGACCGCGCGGCCCGGGCGGCGGCCATCCGGCGGGCGCTCGCCCGCGGCGGCAGCTACGAGGTCGATTACCGCGTCGTGCGGCCCGACGGCGAGACCGACTGGCTGCGCTCCCGCGGGACCGTCGAGATCGACCCGGAGGGCGGGCCGCTGCGCCATCGCGGGGTGGTGTTCAGCATCCGGGCGCAGCGCCAGGCCGAGACCGATCTGCGTGCCCGCGAGGCGCATCTGCGCTCGATCCTCGAGACGGTGCCGGACGCCATGGTGGTCATCGACGAGGCGGCCCGCATCCAGTCCTTCAGCGCCACCGCGGTGCGCCAGTTCGGCTACGCGCCCGAGGAGGTGGTGGGCCGCAACGTCAGCCTGCTGATGCCCGAGCCCTATCGCAGCCGGCACGATTCCTACATGGCCCGCTACCTCGCCACCGGCGAGCGGCGCATCATCGGGATCGGCCGCGTCGTGGTCGGCCAGCGCAAGGACGGCTCGACCTTCCCGATGGAGCTGGCGGTCGGCGAGATGCGCTCCTCGGGCGCGCGCTACTTCACGGGCTTCATCCGCGACCTCACCGAGCGCCAGCGCACCGAGACCCGGTTGCAGGAACTGCAATCCGAATTGGTGCACATGTCGCGCTTCACCGCGCTCGGCGAGATGGCCTCGACGCTCGCCCACGAGATCAACCAGCCGCTGACCGCCATCGCCAGCTACCTCAAGGGCTGCCGGCGTCTGCTCGACCGGATGCAGGGCGCCGGCACGACGGCGCCCGAGATGGCGATGCTCGCCGGCGCGGTCGACCAGGCCGCCGACCAGGCCCTGCGGGCGGGGCAGGTCATCCGGCACCTGCGCGAGTTCGTCGCCCGCGGGGAGGGCGAGCGCCACATCGAGGAATTGCCCAAGCTGATCGAGGAGGCGAGCGCGCTCGCGCTGGTCGGCGCCAAGGAGCGCGGCGTGCACGTCACCTTCGCCCTCGACCCGGAGGCGCCGCTGGTGCTGGCCGACCGGATCCAGGTGCAGCAGGTCCTGCTCAACCTGATCCGCAACGCCATCGAGGCGATGCAGGATTCGGGCAAGCGCGAGCTGCACGTGAGCACGCGGGCGCTGCCGGAGGAGGGGCTCGTCGAGGTCGGCGTCACCGATACCGGCCCGGGCCTCGCCCCGGAGGTGGCGGCGCGCCTGTTCCAGCCCTTCGTGACCACCAAGCCGCAGGGGATGGGGGTCGGCCTGTCGATCTGCCGCACCATCGTGGAGGCCCATGGCGGCAAGATCCGGGCCGAGTCCCGGCCGGGGCAGGGGACCGATTTCCGCTTCAGCCTGCGGACGGTGGACAGGGGGGAGCTGGACGATGCCCGATGACCTGCTGGTGCATGTGGTCGACGACGATCTCGCGGTCCGGCAGTCCCTCGCCTTCCTGCTCGCCTCCGACGGGATCCCGGTGCGGCTGCACGACTCGGCCGTCGCCTTCCTGGAGGCGGTCGCGCGGCCGTCCGGCTGCATCGTCACCGATGTCCGCATGCCGGGCCTCGACGGCGTGGAACTGCTGCGCCGCCTGAAGGCGCGCGGCGAGGCGGTGCCGGTGATCGTGATGACCGGCCATGCCGACGTGCCGCTCGCCGTCGCGGCGATGCGGGAGGGCGCGGCCGACTTCATCGAGAAGCCGTTC
>NZ_LABX01000179.1 GCF_001043915.1 Methylobacterium aquaticum
GGCTTGCCCGAGATCGACGGGACCGACGCGATCAGAACAATCCCTCGATCCGGCCCTCGGCGTCGAGATGGATGCCCTCGGCCGCCGGCACCTTCGGCAGGCCCGGCATGGTCATGATCTCCCCGCAGATCGCCACCACGAAGCCGGCTCCGGCCGAGAGGCGCACGTCGCGCACCGCCACCACGTGGCCGCTCGGGGCCCCGGTCAGGCTCGGATCGGTCGAGAACGAATACTGTGTCTTGGCCATGCAGACCGGCAAATGGCCGTGGCCGCCCTTCTGGAACGCCGCGAGCTTGGCCGCCGCCTTCGATTCCACCTGGATGTCGGCGGCGCCGTAGAGCGTCTGGGCGATGGTGCGGATCTTGTCCTCGAGCGGCATCGCGTCCGGGTAGACGAAGCGCGGCGCCGCGGCCGGGCCGCCATCGGCGAGGGACGCGACGGCATGGGCGAGGCCCTCGGCACCGGCGCCGCCCTCGGCCCAGTGCCGGCAGGTGATCGCCTCGACGTCGAGGCGGTCGCGGCAGAGCGCCTTGAGGGCCGCGTGCTCGGCCTCGGTGTCGGCGTAGAAGTGGTTGACCGCAACAACGACCGGCGCGCCGAAGCGGCGCACGTTCTCGACGTGGCGGGCGAGGTTGGCGAATCCCCGCTCCAGCGCCGCGACGTTCTCGCGGCCGAGATCGCCCTTGGCGACGCCGCCATGCATCTTGAGGGCGCGCACGGTCGCGACGATGACCACCGCCGAGGGGCTCAGGCCCGCCTGCCGGCACTTGATGTCGAAGAACTTCTCCGCCCCGAGATCGGCGCCGAAGCCGGCCTCCGTCACCACGTAGTCGCCGAGCCGCAGGCCCGCGCGGGTCGCGATCACCGAGTTGCAGCCATGGGCGATGTTGGCGAAGGGCCCGCCATGGATCAGCGCCGGGCTGCCCTCGAGGGTCTGGACGAGGTTGGGTTGCAGCGCGTCCTTGAGCAGCACCGTCATGGCGCCGGTGGCCTTGAGGTCGGCGAGCGTCACCGGCTTGCGGTCACGGCTCTCCGCCACCACGATCCGGCCGAGGCGCGCCTCCAGGTCGGCGAGGTCGCGGGCGAGGCAGAACACCGCCATCACCTCGGAGGCGACGGTGATGTCGAAGCCGTCCTCCCGCGGATAGCCGTTGGCGACGCCGCCCAGGCTCTGGGTGATGGTGCGCAGCGCCCGGTCGTTCATGTCGAGGACGCGCCGGAACGCCACCCGGCGCAGGTCGATGTCGAGGGTGTTGCCCCAGTAGATGTGGTTGTCGATCAGGGCCGCGGCGAGGCTGTGGGCCGAGGTGATGGCGTGGAAATCGCCGGTGAAATGGAGGTTGATCGCCTCCATCGGTACCACCTGGGCCTTGCCGCCGCCGGCCGCCCCGCCCTTCATGCCGAAGCACGGGCCGAGCGACGGCTCGCGCAGGCAGATCACCGTCTTGCGGCCGATGCGGTTGAGCGCGTCGCCGAGGCCCACCGTGGTGGTGGTCTTGCCCTCGCCGGCCGGGGTCGGGCTGATCGCCGTCACCAGGACCAGCTTGCCCTCGGGCTTCGCCTCCAGACCCCGGATATGGGCGTGGTCGATCTTGGCGATGTGCCGCCCGTAGGGATGCAGGGCCTCGTCGGGGATGCCGAGACGCTCCGCAATCGCGGTGATCGGCTGCAACGTGGCGGCGCGGGCGATCTCGATGTCGGTCGGCAAGGGTGCGGACATTCTGGGTCCTGATCGTTGTTCTAGAGCCGGAGGGAGGCAGCTTGGCGTGGGAGAAGTCTAGGCGGAGGCCGCCCTTGTCGAAAAGATCAAATCGCTTGAGCAGGATGCTCAGAAAAATTGAAGGCCCCGGCGGGGGTTGCGAACAGGATCCACGGCCGAGGTCCGGCCGTTAGGCATGTCGCGAGATCGCCGCCGCCCGGCCGGGAAGGCTTCACCATTGCGACCCCAGAGTGCCGCCACCACCCGCGGCGGCGCCGCGGAAGGACGGGTCGAGGGGGAACGCAATGGCCTTCTGGCTGCGCGCCGGGCTGGTGATCGGCGCGATCTATTACCTGTCGCCGTTGCGCCTCGGCGAGGCGCCCTCCCCGGCCCGGACGGCACAGGCCGAGGCGCCCGGGTCGACCGCCGGACCGGTTGTCGCGGCGCTGTCCGACTCGCTGCGCGTGCGGATGGTCGAGGCCGCCGCCGCGGAGGCCGGGCGCTCGATCGGGGCGGGATTGCAGGCCGCCGTGGCGGAGGCGGGCCGCGCGCCGTCCCGGGACACCCTGACCGCCCATGACCGGCAGCCGGCCTGGCGCGGCGGTGCCGAGCGGGAGATGCGCTGAACCGCGCCCCGCGATGGCCGGGCAAGGAACCGGCGCAAAAGTTCATCATGAGTTCATCCTGGGACCCCAAGACCTGGATCCATCCGGCGAACCACCGGTGGAACTTTGACCGGTGTCCTCTGTTTCCAGCTTGTGAACAAACCGGTCATCCTCGACATTGCTACGCGGCGCAAGGCCGGCAACCGGCGAGACGGTGGTGTTGCTTTTTTCCCGACCCTCTAAAGCCTCGAGTCCGACCCGCCGTGCCGCGCTACTTCTTCGACATCATGGATTCGACGCAGAGCGTGCCGGACGAGGCCGGGCTCGATTGCCGTGATCTCGCCGAGGCGTACCGCCAGGCGCGGACCCTGATCGCCGATGCGATGAACGGTCCGGAAGCGACCTGCATCGACTGGCGTGCCTGGCGCGTCGAGGTTCGCGACGAGACCCGCGAGCTGATCTTCACCGTGCCGTTCCCGCCCCATGGCAACTGAACGCACCACCGTTCCGCCCGGCCTATCCCCAGCGCCGGTCGTCTTCCTGGGCGGGGAGGGCTAACATCTCACGACCGCGCCCCTATACTGGATGGGAGTTTTTGGATCCGTCTGCGTCGGGCAGCGGGACGCGAGGGTTCGGAGTGTGCCTCCGGCCGCGCCGGGAAGGCAGTGCGATGTCCGAGACCGAGGAGGCCGTGCCGGCCGGCCGCGTGGTCGAGACCCTGGAGACCCTGCTGCGCGCGCCGCCCTTTCAGCGCTCGACCAAGCTCGCGCGCTTCCTGCGGTTCGTGGTCGAGGAGGAGCTGGCCGGGCGCGGCGCGACCATCAAAGCCTATACCATCGCCACCCAGGCCCTCGGCCGCGGCCCCGATTTCGACCCGAGCCTGGATCCGAGCGTGCGGGTCGAGGCCGGGCGCCTGCGCCGGGCGCTGGACGACGCCTACGCCCAGCATTCAAGAGGGCTGGACGTGCGGGTCACCGTCCCGGTGGGCGGCTACCGCCCCCGGTTCGCCGCTCTCGACGCCATCCCGGACGCGGTGCCGGCAACCTCCGAGGAGACCGTGGCGGAGCCCGATGGCCCGCCCGCCCCGGTCGCTGTGGCGCAGCCGCCCCGACCGACGGTGGCCGGGTTCAGCCCCCGCGCTCAGGCGGCCGTCATCGCCCTGCTCGCCGGCATCCTGCTGGTGCTCTGCATCGATCTCGGCCTGACCGTCAGCGCCCGCCTGGCCGTGGGCCTGTCGGCCCCGCGCGATGTCGCCGCACGGAGCCGGTGAGCGATCAGGTCCAGCGGGTGGCGAAGCGGGCGAGGTCCGCCGCGCTCTCGAAGGCGACGACGCCGAGGGTGCGGGTCTCCTCCGGCAGGCCCGGGAACAGCGTGTAGGTCACGCTGCGCCGGCTATAGGCGGTGCTGGGCGCCTCGGTGGCGGCCCAGTCCCGCACCTCTGCGGCGAGCGCGTCGGGATCGTCCGGCGCCACCAGCCCCGACCGCTCGCGCAGGGCGATCACATAGGGGCCGAGTTCCGGATGCTGCTCGCGCAGAACCTTGACGATGTCGATCATCGTGAGAACATGGTCCGACGACGGCGAGGCC
This sequence comes from Methylobacterium aquaticum, assembly GCF_001043915.1. GTDB lineage: Bacteria > Pseudomonadota > Alphaproteobacteria > Rhizobiales > Beijerinckiaceae > Methylobacterium > Methylobacterium aquaticum. The sequence continues at coordinate 3,892 of NZ_LABX01000179.1, forward strand.
GGGTGGGCGAAGACATTTGGCGGCGGCAAACCTGGAGCGCCGTCCGATCGCCGCGCGACCGAACGGCGCTCGAAACGGTCAGAAGCTCTGCGGCTCGTTGATCTGCACCACCGGCTGGCCCTTGAAGAAGTTCGGGATGTCCCCGAAGATCTCCTGACCGTGGGCCGCCCCCGCCTTCTGGAAATCGTCGAGCGAGCGGAAGGTGAGGAGCGCCATCACCTGGAACGGCGCCGGGCTGCCGTCCGGCGTGCCGCTGGCCTTGACCACCTCGACCGTCTCCAGGCCCATCGAGGACCAGCGCTCGCGCACCAGCGGCATGTGGTGCTTGAGGTAGTAGTCGAGGTCGAAGGGCAGCGCGTCGGCGCCGCCCGGATACATCACGCTGACCAGGATCATGGCGTTGTCGTCTCTCCCGGATGAGGGACCCGTTCCCGGTCCCTGGACGCCAGAGAGCACCCTTTGCCGGCCCGGCGCAAGCGCGCCGGGTTCGGCCGAAGGTCGGTGTCGCTCAAAAAGCCTGTTCAGCCCCACAGGGCCGGCTGCGGCGGGTGGACCAGGCTCCCCTCGAAGAGCAGCCCCGGGTCGCGGTCGCGGGCCAGCAGCAGCGGGCCGTCGAGGTCGACGACGTCGGCATAACCCGACAGGAGCATCGCCGGCGCCATGGCGAGCGAGGTGCCGAGCATGCAGCCGACCATGATCGACAGGCCCCGCTCCCGCGCGTCTCGCGCGAGGCGCAGCGCCTCGGTGAGGCCGCCGGCCTTGTCGAGCTTGATGTTGATCGCGTCGTAGCGATCCCGCAAGGCGTCGAGGTCGACCTCGCCATGCAGGCTCTCGTCGGCGCAGATCGGGATCGGGCGCGCGATCCGGGCGAGCAGCCCGTCGTCGCCCGCCGGCAGGGGCTGCTCGATCAGCTCGACCCCGGCCGCCGCGCAGGCCGCGAGGTTGGCCTCCAGCGTCTCGGCCGACCACGCCTCGTTGGCGTCGACGACGAGCCGCGAATCCGGCGCGCCCCCGCGCACCGCGGCGATCCGCTCCGGGTCGCCCGCCCCGCCGAGCTTCACCTTCAGGAGCGGCCGCGCCGCCGCCAGATGGGCCGCCGCCGCCATCTCCTCCGGCGCGCCGAGGCTCAGCGTGTAGCAGGTCGTGACCGGCGCGGGCGCCGGGATGCCGGCGAGCCCGTGAGCGGGCGTGCCGGTCCGCTTGGCCTCGAAATCCCACAGGGCACAGTCGAGGGCGTTGCGGGCCGCGCCCGCCGGCATCCGGGCGGCGAGGTCCTGGCGGGTGAGTCCGGCGGCCAGCGCCTCTCCTTGCGCGGCGATCAGGTCGCGCACGCCCTCCACGGTCTCGCCGTAGCGGGCATACGGCACGCACTCGCCCCGGCCGGTGATCGTGCCGTCGGTGATCGTGGCCGTCACCACCACGGCCTCCGTCCGGCTGCCGCGCGAGATGGTGAAGCGGCCGGCGATCGGCCAGTGCTCGATTGTCGTCGCGAGCCGGATCACGCCGGGAACTCCGCCACCAGCCGGTCGACCAGCCCCTCGACCCCGAACCGCACCGGATCGGTCGCCGGCAGGCCGTGCTCGGCGGCGAGTTTTTCCAGGAGCGCCCGCGCCTCCCCGTCCTCCAGGGCCTGGGTGTTGATGGCGATGCCGGTCGGGCGGATCTCCGGGTTGGTCAGGCGGCCGAGCTGCACGGTGAGGTCGATCACCTCCTGGAGGCTCGGCAGCGGATGCGTCACGCCGCGCATCGTCGTGCGGGTCGGCTCGTGGCAGACCACGAAGGCGTCCGCTTGAGCGCCGTGCAGCAGGCCGAGGCTGACGCCGGCGAAGCTCGGATGGAACAGCGAGCCCTGACCCTCGATCAGGTCCCAATGGTGCGGATCGGCGGCAGGCGCGATCCACTCGACGGCACCGGAGATGAAGTCGGCCACCACCGCGTCGATGGCGACGCCGCGGCCGGAGATGAACACCCCGGTCTGGCCGGTGGCGCGGAAATCGGCGTCGAGGCCGCGGGCCCGCATGCCCTTCTCGAGCGCCAGCACGGTGTACTTCTTGCCGACCGAGCAGTCCGTGCCGACGGTCAGCAACCGCCGGCCGGGCCGCCGCGTGCCCTTGCCGGTGTCGAAGCGCTGGTCGGAATGGCGCACGTCGTGCAGCTGGCGTCCGTGGCGGGTGGCGGCCTCGGCGATCGCCGGAACCGAGCCGAGGCGGGTATGGAGCCCGCTCGCCACGTCGAGCCCGCCCTCGATCGCCTCGACGATGGTGGCGATCCAGTGCGGCGGCAGCACGCCGCCGGCATTGACCACGCCGACGATCAGCGTGCGGGCGCCTCGTCCCACCCCCTCGGCGATCGTCAGGTCCGGGATGCCGAGATCGGCGGCGCAACCGGGCAGGCGCGTTTGCCCGACACACCATTCGGGCCGCCAGTCGACGATGCCGTAGGCGGTCTTGGCGGCGAGCCGGTCGGGCACGTCGCCGAGGAACATCAGGTAGGGCGTGGCGATCTGCATCGGTCTTGTCGGTCCGTCGTCGCGGGGTCGTCACGGGTCCCGGGCAGGATCCGTGCCGCCAAGGCGCGGATCGTCGGGCGGGGTACCTTCGCGCGGGCGGGTTCCGGGTGCAACAGACCCGCTGCGCGGACCGGCCCGGTCGAGCGGCCGGCCCGGTTGGCCCACGCCTTGCTGGCGGGACGGCCGGGCAGGCATTCGGTCGATATGCAGGGACTTCAGCAGAACGCCCCGCCCGGGCGCACCGCCATCCCTCACCCCACCCTTGACGTGATGATCGCCGTGGCGGACTAGGTCGATGCCCAAGAGGAGAGCACGAATGCGTTTGAGAAGCCTGCTTCCCGTCCTGCTCGCCGGCCTGGCGGCCTCCGCGGGAGCCGCCTCAGCCCAGGATCTGACCGGGACGCTGAAGAAGATCAAGGAGACCGGGCAGATCACGCTGGCCTACCGCGATTCCTCGGTGCCGTTCTCCTATCTCGACAACAACCAGAAGCCGGTCGGCTTCGCGATGGACATCTGCTACAAGATCGTCGACGCGGTGAAGTCCGAGCTGAAGCTCGACAAGCTCGAGGTCAGGCTCAACCCGGTGACCTCGGCGACGCGCATCCCGCTGATCGCCAACGGCACCGTCGACCTCGAATGCGGATCGACCACCAACAACGTCGAGCGGCAGAAGCAGGTCGCCTTCACCAACACCCACTTCCTCACCGCCAACCGCTTCATCGCCAAGAAGGCGAGCGGCCTGACGAAGTTCGAGGACCTGAAGGGCAAGACCGTCGTGTCGACCTCGGGCACGACCAACATCAAGCAGATCAACGAGTACAATGCCGAGAAGAAGCTCGGCATCACGATCCTGCCGGCCAAGGACCATGCCGAGGCGTTCCTGATGGTCGAGACCGGCCGCGCCGCGGCCTTCGTGATGGACGACGTGCTGCTCGCCTCGCTGGCCGCCTCCTCCAAGGAGCCGACCGCCTACGCGATCTCGACCGACGCCCTGTCGAAGCCCGAGCCCTACGGCATCATGCTGCGCAAGGACGATGCGCCGTTCAAGAAGGTCGCGGACGCCGCCACCGCCGCCTTCTACAAGAGCCCGGACAGCAAGGTCACGTACGACAAGTGGTTCATGGCGCCGATCCCGCCGCGGGACATCAACCTGAACCTGCCGATGAGCGACGCGCTGAAGGGCGCCTTCGCCAAGCCGAGCGACAGCCCGGACCCGGCTGCCTATTGAGTTGACGCGGGGCGCCGCCGCCTCACCGGCGGCGGCGCCGAGCCTTCTCCGTCCCTCGGCACTTTTCCCTGTGCCCTCGGCCGCTTCCCGCCTCGCCCGGCGCGGAAAACCGTATACCATCGGACATCAGGCGCACCCGGAAGACAGGGCATGAACTACAACTGGAACTGGGGCATCTTCTTCGAGGCATCGCCCGAGGGGACCGGCACCTACGCCGACATGCTGGTGTCGGGCCTGCTTTGGACGATCCTCACCGCCCTCTGCGCCTGGGTCGTCGCCTTCACGATCGGCTCGGTGGTCGGCGTGCTGCGCACCCTGCCGAGCCGGGCGGCGCAGGCGGTCGGCAACGCCTATGTCGAGCTGTTCCGCAACATCCCGCTCCTGGTGCAGATGTTCCTCTGGTACTTCGTGCTGCCGGAGGTGCTGCCGGAATCCTGGGGCACCTGGCTAAAGCAGCTGCCGAACGCGCCGTTCTACACCGCCGTCGTCTGCCTCGGCTTCTTCACCGCCTCGCGCGTCGCCGAGCAGGTGCGGGCCGGCATCCAGGCCCTGCCGCGGGGCCAGCGCATGGCCGGCACGGCCCTCGGGCTCACCACCGCCCAGACCTACCGCTACGTGCTGCTGCCCAACGCCTACCGCATCATCCTGCCGCCGCTGACCTCCGAGTTCCTCAACAACCTGAAGAACACGTCGGTGGCGCTGACCATCGGGCTCCTGGAACTGACCGCCCGCGCCCGCGCGATGCAGGAATTCTCGTTCCAGGTCTTCGAGGCGTTCACCGCCGCGACCGTGATCTACATCGTCATCAACCTCCTGGTGGTGACCGTCGCCGGAGTGATCGAGCGCCGCGTCGCGGTGCCGGGTCGCTGATCCTCTCACGATAATCGGATACGGGCCCGCGATGTTCTCGAATTTCGATTTCGGCGTCATCCTGAATTCGTGGCGCTACCTCTTTCTCGACGGCATGACCTTCACGCTGACGCTGACCGCGCTGGCGGCGGTCGGCGGGGTGATCCTCGGCACGCTGATCGCCATGATGCGGCTCTCCGGCCTGCCGGTGCTGCCGCAGATCGCCAAGGTCTACGTCAACTTCATGCGCTCGCTGCCGCTGGTGCTGGTGATCTTCTGGTTCTACTTTCTGGTGCCGTATATCGGGCAGTGGATCATCGGGGCCGAGCGGCCGATCCAGGTCGGCGCCTTCTCGTCCTCGCTCATCACCTTCACGCTGTTCGAGGCGGCGTATTTCTCCGAGATCATGCGGGCGGGCATCCAGTCGATCCCCAAGGGGCAGGCGGCGGCGGCCTCGGCTCTCGGCCTCACCTACTGGCAGTCGATGGCCAACGTCATCCTGCCCCAGGCGTTCCGCAACATGCTGCCGGTGCTGCTGACCCAGACCATCGTGCTGTTCCAGGACACCTCGCTGGTCTACGTGCTGTCGATCACCGACTTCCTCGGCGCCGCCTCGAAGATCGCGCAGCGCGACGGCCGCCTGGTCGAGATGTACCTGTTCGCAGCCGTCGTCTACTTTACCATCTGCTTCATCGCCTCGCTCCTGGTGCGCCGCTTGCAGCGCCGGGTCGCCATCATCCGATAGGGTTTGCCGCCATGACCTCCTCCGCGATGCCGCCCGTCAGCCCGGTTTCGGAGCCGCAGGCCGCTTCCGGCGCGGCGCCGGGCACCGGCCCCGTCGGCACCCTGCTCACCGGGCAGCCGCCCGTGACGGCGACCACCGGCCCGATGATCGCCATCGACAGCGTCTCGAAGTGGTACGGCGACTTCCAGGTGCTGACGAACTGCACCACCGCCGTCACCAAGGGCGAGGTGGTGGTGGTCTGCGGCCCCTCGGGCTCCGGCAAGTCGACGCTCATCAAGTGCGTCAACGCTCTCGAGCCGTTCCAGAAGGGCCAGATCACCGTCGACGGCACCAAGATCGCCGACAGGAAGACCAACCTGCCCAAGCTGCGCTCGCGGGTCGGCATGGTGTTCCAGCATTTCGAGCTGTTTCCGCATCTGTCGATCACCGACAACCTGAGCCTCGCCCAGCGCAAGGTGCTGGGCCGGGGCAAGGACGAGGCGGAGGCCAAGGGCCTGGCCCTGCTGGAGCGGGTCGGCCTCAAGGCCCATGCCCACAAGTTCCCGGGCCAGCTCTCCGGCGGCCAGCAGCAGCGCGTGGCGATTGCCCGGGCGCTCGCCATGAACCCGATCGTGATGCTGTTCGACGAGCCGACCTCGGCCCTCGACCCCGAGATGGTCGGGGAGGTGCTGGACGTGATGGTCGAGCTGGCCCGCGAGGGCATGACCATGATGGTGGTGACCCACGAGATGGGGTTCGCCCGCAAGGTCGCCCACCGGGTGATCTTCATGGACAAGGGCGAGATCGTCGAGGACGCGCAGAAGGAGGAGTTCTTCGGGTCGCCCCGCAGCGAGCGCGCCCAGACCTTCCTGTCGCGGATCCTGTCGCACTGAACGGACATCGCCTGAGACGAGCGAGGGGCCCCGCTGCGGGCCCCTTGTCGCGAGTCGGGGCCGCGCCTCATCGCTCACGCCGATGTGACCGCGCTCGGCCCATCGGCGAACACGCGCGGGATTAGGCACCGCCCGGCGCACGTTCACCCATCATGATGCTTCGCAAGCGCCCCGACGTCCTCGACCTCCTGGTCCCGCTCCGGCGGTATGCCCGGTCCCTGACGCGCGATCCCGCGCAGGCCGACGACCTCGTGCACGACACCCTCGTGCGCGCCCTCGAACGCCAGGGCTCCCTGCGCCCCGGCACCAACCTGCGCACCTGGCTGATGACGGTGCTGCACAACGCCTTCATCGACGAGCAGCGCCGCCGCAAGGTCGAGGCGCGCTACGCCGATGCCCTCGGCCACCTCGTCGAGGAGGCGACGCCGCCGGCGCAGGAAGGGCATGTGCGCCTGGCCCAAGTGCGCGAGGCGTTCCAGCGCCTGCCGGCGGAGCAGCGCGAGGCCCTTCACCTCGTGACCATCGAGGGGCTGGCCTACCAGGAGGCCGCCGACGTGCTCGGCATCCCGATCGGCACGCTGATGTCGCGCCTCGGGCGGGCCAGGGCGGCGCTCCGCACGATCGAGAGCGGCGGCGCGCGCCGGGCGGCTCCCGAGGATGCGCCAGAGCGACCGCGCCTGCGCGTGGTCGAGGGCGGCTCCAGCGCGAGGGCGTCGTGATGAACGGCGAGCAGTCACCGGAGGCGATGATGGATCCGATCACCGAGGCTGACCTCAACGCCTATATCGATGGCCAACTCGATCTCGGCCGGCGGATCGAGGTCGAGGAGCACCTGGCGGCACGGCCCGAGGTGGCGGCCCGGGTGATGGCCGACCTGCATACCCGCGATGCCCTCCGGGCGGCCTTCGGGCCGGTGGAGAGCGCGGGGGTGCGGCCCGGCCCTTCCCCTGAGCGCCTCGCCGCGGCGGCCCGTCGCCTCGATCGGGCGCTGACCTGGCGGCGCATCGGCGCGCGGCTCCAGCGGGCCGCCGTGATCGCCATGCTGGTCGGGACCGGCTGGCTCCTCCACAACGAGACCGGCGATTTCGGGGTGCAGAACACCAACGCCTCGACCTATTCCCCGGCCTTCGTCGAGGAGGCGCTCCAGGCCCGCCAGGCCGCCCTGGTGCGCGCCCGGGTGACCTCGCAGCGCCCGACCCCGGCCTATGACCGCCGCGAGGTCGAGGCGGCGACCGGCATCGCCCTGCCTGACCTGCCGTCGGATTGGCGCGTTGACGACATGCAGATCTTCCCCTCGCGCAGCGGCGCGGGCGTCGAGGTGGCGATCGACGCCGGGAGCCTCGGCAAGGTCGCGCTCTTCGCCACCCGCTCGCCGGAGGCGGAGGCGAGCGCCCCCGCCATCGTCCGCTCGCCGGAGGCCGTCACGGTCTACTGGACGGCCGGGAACGGCGCCTACGCGCTCAGCGGTTCGGGCAGCGAACCCGATCTCGGCCGCGCCGCCGCCACCCTGGCGGCCCTGCGGCACTGACGTCCTCACCCGTCCCCATCCCGGAGCGATCTCCCCGATGAACACCCCCTACGCCTGGCAGACCCACGCGGCCCCCGCCGGTGCGGTCTTCGACGAGGGCCTGCGGCGGCACATGCTGCGGGTCTACAACACGATGGGCCTCGGCCTGGCGCTGACCGGCCTCGTGGCGCTCGGCGTCTCGTCGACCCCGGCGCTCTACAAGCCGCTCTTCGGCACGCCGCTCAAATACGTCGTGATGCTGGCCCCACTGGCCTTCATCATGGTGCTGTCCTTCCGGGCCGACCGGATCTCGGCCGGCACCGCCCACGCCCTGTTCTGGACCTTCTGCGGGGTGATGGGCCTGTCCCTGGCCTCGATCTTCCTGGTCTTCACCGGCACCAGCATCGCCCGCACCTTCTTCATCACGGCGGCGATGTTCGGGGCGACCAGCCTCTACGGCTACACGACCAAGCGCGACCTGTCGCGGATGGGCTCGTTCCTGG
>NZ_LABX01000018.1 GCF_001043915.1 Methylobacterium aquaticum
CCGGCGCACCGCCTCGGCGAGGTTCGCCTCCGGTCCCTCGTAGCGGGCGCGGCCGGTCGAGGCTTCGTAGCGCGACAGGCTTTCCTGAAGGATGCCTTCGGTCGCCTCCTGGAGCCCGGCATTGAGAGTGGACCGCACCGTGTAGGCGCCGGCGGTCAGCGAATCGAGGCCGGCGAGGGTGCGCGCCTCGCGGGTGAGATGGTCGACGAAATGGAAGCCGGCATCCTGGCGCAGGCGCTCCAGGGGCGCGAGGCCGAGCGGCGCGGCCAGGGCCGCGGTCATCTCGGCATCCGTGATCGCGCCCTCCTCCTTCATCCGGGTGAGGACATAGGCGCGGCGCTCCCGCGCCCGCTCGGGGTAGCGATCGGGGTTGTAGAAGTTCGGGCCCTTCGGCATGCCGCCGAGGAGCGCCGCCTCCGCCACGTTCAAATCCTTGACGGATTTCCCGAAATAGCTGCGCGAGGCCATCTCGACGCCATAGGCGCCGCGGCCGAGATAGATCCCGTTGAGGTAGAGCCCGAGGATCTCGGGCTTCGTCATCACCCGCTCGGCCCGGGCCGCGACGATCATCTCGCGGATCTTGCGCTCGTAGGTGACGTCGTCGCCGACGGACAGGTTCTTCACCACCTGCTGGGTGATGGTCGAGCCGCCCTGCGGCCGGCCCGGCGAGGCGAGGTTGCCGATGAAGGCGCGGATCACCCCGCGCTCGTCGATGCCGTGATGGGTGAGGAAGCGCTTGTCCTCGGCGGCGATGAATGCCTTCTGGACCAGCGGCGGAACCTCGCCGATCGGCACCGCGATCCGGCGCCCGTTGGGCTCGAAGGTCTCGGAGAAGCGGTTGCCCCGCCCGTCGAGGATCGTGGTCGCGCCGGGCAGGCGCAGGGTCTTGAGGGCATTGGCGTCCGGCAGGTCGGTGACGGCCTTGTTGTAGAACTCGATCACGTCCCGCGCCACGAAGGGCGAGTTCGCCGGGTTCTCGCCCTTGCAGAACTGCTTGTAGCTCGTGTTCAGCTCACCGATATCGAGGCCGTGCAGGAGCTTCGATTCGCCCGCGACCGCCTTCGGATCCTCCATCGCCGTCGAGATCAGGTCGTCGAGGTTGATGTCCTCGATGTCGAACGCCTTGCGCATATGGGCGCAGCCGTCGCGCAGGAGCTGCACCACCGCCGGCCCGTCCTTGACCGGATCGAACTGGGTCCGGATCGCATCCGGACGGGTGGTGACCTGGCTCAGGGTCAGGGCCGTGGCAAACAGCTTGATGAGGATCGCGTTCATCGATGACCAGAGGGCCGAGGGCGCCAGTGGGAGAGAGCGCCCGGCGGCAGGAGGCGCCTAGCGGGATGAACCGAGCCTGGACAACGCGGCTCTTTTAAGGACGCGGCGGGGGCGCTGCTGACGGAGCGGCACTCTCCACAGCCTCGTCGCGCAGGCGACGGAGGGCGAAGGCCACGAACACGCCGACGAGGCAGAGCGCGAGGCCGAACCACGTGAAGGCGTATTGCAGGTGGTTGTTCGGCAGGTCGACCCGGAGCTGCCCGCCCTTCGGCCAGCCGCCGGGATTGGGGGTCGCGTCGGCCTCGATCAGGTAGGGCGCGACGCCCGTGAGGCCCTTGGCGGCGGCGATGCCGGCCACGTCCCGGTTGAACCACTCGCCGGTCTGCGGGTTCGGGGCCGGCACGAACATCGCCCGTGCCTCGCTCTGGCGCAGCATGCCGGTCACGGTGGTCTCGCCCTCGACCTGGCCGGCGGCACGGCGGCTGACGTCCTTCAGCTCGGTCGGCACGAAGCCGCGATTGACCAGAACCGTGCGGCCGTCATCGAGGCGCAGGGGGGTGACGACGTAGTAGCCCTGGAGCGCGCGGCCCGGCGTGTCGCCGGGCGCCAGGCCGTGGACCAGGGTCTCCCGGTCCTGGAGGAAGCGGCCGGTGGCGCGCACCCGCTCGAACTCGTCCCGCGCCGGGTCGAAGCGATCGAAGGCCGGAAGGGCGGCCGGCGGCTCGATGCGCGAGCGGGCGACGATCCGGTCGATCAGCGCCTCTTTCCACGCCTTGCGCTCGAGCTGCCAGACCCCGAGGCCGATCAGGATCGCCAGACAGACCAGACTCGCGAGGGCAGGGGCGACGAGGTCGCGGATCGCGGCGCGCCGCCCCGCCGGGTCCGGCACCGTCACCGGAAGCGGCCCTGGGCGGCCTTGTTGGAATATTGCAGGGCCGCCATCATGCCCTTGAGCGGACGGACCAGGATCAGGCTCAAGACGATCGAGAGCGGCGCCCAGAGCGCGGCGTGGACCCACATCGGCGGCTCGTAGGCGAACTCGACCCACATCGCCAACGCCACCACCACGATGCCGACGATCGACATCACGAAGAAGGCCGGGCCGTCGGCGGAATCGATAAAGCGGAAATCCAGCCCGCAGACCTCGCAGGACGGCCGGAAGCTCAGATAGCCCTTGAACAGGTGCCCTTCGCCGCAGCGCGGGCAGCGGCCGCGTAAGCCCACGGTCGCCGGGGAATCGACGGTGCGGTTGTGGTCCATGACCTGCTCCTGAACGCGGTCGGCGCGCTGAGCCCGATCTGGACCCTGGACGCCATAAGAAAAAGGGCGGCTTTCGCCGCCCTCTCATGATCCTGGCGCAGCGCGGCGCGGTCAGTGCGCGGCGGCGTGGCCGACGCCCGAGCCCCAGACGTAGATCGCGGCGAACAGGAACAGCCACACCACGTCGACGAAGTGCCAGTACCAGGCAGCGAACTCAAAGCCGAGATGCTGCTTGGGGGTGAACTGGCCGAGATAGATCCTGTAGAGGCAAACCGCCAGGAAGATCGTGCCGATCAGCACGTGGGCGCCGTGGAAGCCGGTCGCCATGAAGAAGGTGGCCGAGTAGATGCTGCCCGAGAAGCCAAAATGGGCGTGGCCGTACTCATACGCCTGGACGCAGGAGAACAGCGCCCCGAGCGCGATGGTGAGCCACAGGCCGTACTTCACGCCCTTGCGGTCGTTGTTCAGCAGGGCGTGGTGCGCCCAGGTGATCGTGGTGCCAGAGGTAAGCAGGATCAGGGTGTTGAGCAGCGGCAGGTGCCAGGGGTCGAATGCCTCGACGCCCTTCGGCGGCCACAGGCCACCGGTGAACTCGACCCGCGACGCCTGGATCGGGTCGCCAGTATAGAGCGCCGCCTCGAAATAGGCCCAGAACCACGCGACGAAGAACATCACCTCCGAGGCGATGAACATCATCATGCCGTAGCGGTGCGAGAGCTGCACCACCCGGGTGTGGTCGCCGGTATTGGCCTCGTGGACGACGTCGCGCCACCAGCTCAGCATGGTGTAGAGCACGCCGAGGAGTCCGGCGAAGAACACGTAGGGGCCGAGCGCCATGTTGGCGACGGTCAGGCTCTTCATCCACAGGACCGCGCCCGTCGTCATGGTGAAGCCGCTCATCGAGCCGATGAGGGGCCACGGGCTCGGATTGACGAGGTGGTAGTCGTGGTGCTTCCCGTGCGCCTCGGCCATCGTGTCGGGTCTCCTGCCTTGTCTCGAGACCGGTCGCGCCCCGCGCCGGCCCTGGATCTTGGTGTTCGCGAGGCGGCTCGCTCCCGGCGCCCCGGCCCTGTCGGCCGTCGGCGCCTCACGGTCACGCTTTAATGCCGCCCCGGCGGATTTGTCACCTCGTCAATTGGCCCATCCCGTCGATGGGCCCAACTCGTCAATTCGGCCTGGTCCGCGTCGGCGCCGCGAGCGCCGCCTGCGGCTGGCCGTTCTTCGACGCGAAATAGGTGTAGGACAGGGTCATTTCGGTGAGATCGCGGGTGTTCGAATCGGCCTTGATGCCGGGCTCGACGTAGAACACCACCGGAAAGTCCATGGTCTCGCCGGGCTGGAGCGTCTGTTCGTTGAAGCAGAAGCACTGCACCTTGACGAAGTAGCCGCCGGTCAGGCCGGGCTGGAGGTTGAAGGTCGCGATCCCGGTGCTCGGCGCGGTGCCGGTATTGGTGACGCGGAAGAACACCGTCTGGGTTGCGCCGAGCTGCGCCTCGATCTGCGGCGTCTCAGGCTGGAAGCGCCAGGGGAGGCCGGGCGCGACGTTGGTGTCGAAATGCACCACCATCCTGTCCTGGCTCGCCGGGCCGGACGCGGCCGTGCCCCGCAGCGGTGTGCCGTCATAGCCGGTCGCCTTGCAGAACAGATCGTAGAGCGGGACGAAGGCGAAGGCCAGCGCCGTCATTCCGACCACGAGCCCGAGACAGGCGAGCGCCGTGGTGCGGGTCTTCGTCTGCCTCTGCGTGCGGGAAACAGTCATGACGGCATCGCCTCGCGGATCGTCACAGCGGCCGGTTGAGGACCTGGGGACCGAGCTTGGCGATCGTCAGCACGTAGAAGATCAGGACCAGGGCGGCGAGCACCATCGCGATCGCGATGGAGCGCTTGCGCCGGCGCTGGATCTCGTCGGGGGTCAGTGGCTGGGGCACCGTGCTCATCACCGGATCGACCATGGAACGCCGTGTCAGCCGAAGACCGGCCGGAACAGCCCGAGGCCCTGTTCCGCCAGGAGGGCGGAGAAGAGCAGGAAGAGATAGAGGATCGAGAAGCCGAACAGGCTCATCGCTGCCTTGTTGGCCGCCTCGCCCTCGCGGCGACGCAGCACCTGGACGCTCAGGCCGATCATGGCCAGCCCGCCGACGAGGCCGACGACGCCGTAGATCAGGCCGCCGAAGCCGAGGAAGACCGGGGCGAGGCCGAGCGGGGCCAGCAGCACCGAATAGGCGAGGATCTGTCGGCGGGTGGAATCGGGGCCGGCGGTATTCGGCATCATCGGGATGCCGGCGCGAGCGTATTCGCCGGCCTTGACGAGCGCCAGCGCCCAGAAATGCGGCGGCGTCCAGATGAAGATGATCAGGAACAGGACCGTGCCCTCGATCCCGATCGATCCGGTGACCACCGCCTGGCCGATCATCGGCGGCAGGGCGCCGGCCGCACCCCCGATGACGATGTTCTGCGCCGTCGCGCGCTTCAGCCACATCGAGTAGATCACGGCGTAGAACACGATGGTGAAGGCGAGGAGCGCCGCCGACAGCCAGTTCGCCGCGAGCCCGAGCACCAGCACCGAGCCGACCGAGAGGGTGAGCCCGAAGGACAGGGCCTCGCCCGGCTGGATCCGCCCGGCCGGGATCGGCCGGGTGCGGGTGCGGGTCATCACCGCATCGATATCGGCGTCCCACCACATGTTGAGGCAGCCCGAGGCGCCGGCCCCGACCGCGATCATCAGGAGCGAGATCGCCCCGATCACCGGGTTCACGTGCGACGGCGTCACCGTCATGCCGACCAGGGCGGTGAAGATCACCAGCGCCATCACCCGGGGCTTCAGGAGCGCGAAGTAATCCGCGACCTCGCCGCCGGAACTGTTCGCCTCGACGAAGGGACGGTCGGAGATCGCGCTGTTCGACAGGGTGGTCATGCTGGGTGTCGCGGCCATCGTGTGAGGGTTTCGCGGGCGAGGTTTCGTGTGTCGCGCTCCTCGCCGGAACGCCCGCGTGGCGCTCGGGGGAAGAGCGGGGACCGCCGGGAGGGCGGTCCCCGTCGAGAAGGGCCGCACCGTCGCGGGCCCGTCCGCTTCCGATGATGGTTCGCCGCGGGATCCCGCGGCGAACCGGGTCTTGATCCGTCAGTGGGCGTGGGACGGCTCGTCCACGATCACCGGCAGGGTCTCGTACTGGTGGAAGGGCGGGGGCGAGGACAGGGTCCATTCGAGGGTGGTGGCACCCTCGCCCCACGGGTTGTCCGCAGCCCGCTCCTTGGAGCGGAAGGCGAGCACCACGCCGATCACGAACACGACCATGCCGAGGGCGAAGATGTGACCGCCCATCGTGGCGACCCAGTGCCAGCCCGCGAACGCCTCCGGATAGTCGGCATAGCGACGCGGCATGCCGGCGAGGCCGAGGAAGTGCATCGGGAAGAACAGCACGTTGGCGCCGACGAAGGCGAGCCAGAAGTGCAGCTTGCCGGCCCATTCCGGGATGATGCGGCCGGTCATCTTCGGGAACCAGTAGTAGACACCGGCGAAGATGATGAACACCGCGCCGAGCGACAGCACGTAGTGGAAGTGCGCGACGACATAGTAGGTGTCGTGCAGGTAGCGGTCGACGGCGGCGTTGGCCAGGATCACGCCGGTGACGCCGCCGACGGTGAACAGGAACACGAAGCCGACGGCCCAGTGCATGGCGGCGGTGAAGCGGATCGAGCCGCCCCACATCGTGGCGATCCAGGAGAAGATCTTCACGCCGGTGGGGACCGCGATCACCATGGTGGCGAACACGAAGTAGGACTGGGTCTGGAGCGTGAGACCCACGGTGTACATGTGGTGGGCCCAGACCACGAAGCCGACGACGCCGATCGCCACCATCGCGTAGGCCATCGCCAGGTAGCCGAAGACCGGCTTGCGCGAGAAGGTCGAGATGATGTGCGAGACGATGCCGAAGGCCGGCAGGATCATGATGTAGACTTCGGGATGGCCGAAGAACCAGAACAGGTGCTGGTACAGGATCGGGTCACCGCCGCCGGCCGGATCGAAGAAGGTCGTGCCGAAGTTGCGATCGGTCAGCAGCATGGTGATCGCGCCGGCGAGAACCGGCAGCGACAGCAGCAGCAGGAAGGCGGTCACCAGCATCGACCAGGCGAACAGCGGCATCTTGTGCAGGGTCATGCCCGGCGCGCGCATGTTCAGGATGGTGGTGATGAAGTTGATGGCGCCGAGGATCGAGCCCGCGCCGGACAGGTGCAGGGCGAAGATCGCGAAGTCGACGGCCGGGCCGGGATGGCCGGCGGTGGAGAGCGGCGGGTAGACGGTCCAGCCTGTGCCGGCGCCGAGCGCGCCCGGGGCGCCCTCGACGAACAGCGAGCAGACGAGGCTCATGAAGCCCGCGACCGTCAGCCAGAACGAGATGTTGTTCATGCGCGGGAACGCCATGTCGGGCGCGCCGATCATCAGCGGCACGAACCAGTTGCCGAACCCGCCGATGAGGGCCGGCATCACCATGAAGAACACCATGATGAGGCCGTGCCCGGTCACGAACACGTTGTAGGTCTGCGGGTTGGAGAAATACTGAAGGCCGGGGGCCTCCATCTCCATCCGGATGCCGAAGGACAGGAACGCGCCGACGATGCCCGCCGAGAAGGCGAACAGCAGGTAGAGCGTGCCGATGTCCTTGTGGTTGGTCGAGTTGAACCAGCGCTGGAAGAACGGTGGTGTGTGGTCGTGGGCGTGGTCGTGCCCTGCCGCAACGGCTTGAGCCATGGGGTCAGCCTCTTCGAGGTATGTCTCGGTCGGTCTGTCGAAGGGGCGGGGCGCGCCGCCGGCCGCACCCCGCATCATGAAATCAGTCGGCGTTCGCGAACTGGATTACTTCGCCTCGGCGAACTTGGCGCCGCCATCGGTGCGGGCGAACTTGGTCTTGGCCTCGGCGGTCCAAGCCTGGAACGCCTGCTCGCTCACCACCTTCACGGTGATCGGCATGTAGGCGTGGCGCTGGCCGCACAGCTCGGAGCACTGGCCATGATAGGTGCCCTCGCGCTCGGCCTTGAACCAGAACTGGTTGAGGCGGCCCGGGATGGCGTCGATCTTGAAGCCGAAGGACGGCATCGCCCAGGAATGCATCACGTCGGCGGCCGTGACCTGGATCTTCACGATCTTGTTCACCGGCACGACCATCTCGTTGTCGGTGGCGAGGAGCTTCGGCTGGCCGGACTTCACCTGGTCGTCGCCCTCCAGCAGGTTGGCGTCGAACTTGAAGCCGCCGACCGTCTCCGGGTACTCGTAGGACCAGTACCAGGCGTGGCCGATGACCTTGACCATCAGGTCGGCCTTCGGGTCGGAGAGCTGCGTGCGCAAAACCCGGAACGACGGGATCGCGATCGCCACCAGGATCAGCACCGGAACGATCGTCCAGGCGACCTCCAGCATCGTGTTGTGGGTCGTGCGCGAGGGGTTCGGGTTCGCCTTCTCGTTGAACTTGACCACCACCGCGATCAGCAGTCCGAGCACGAACAGGACGATGACGAGCATGATCCAGTTCAGGAGGTGGTGGAAATTGTAGATCTCCGTCGCCACCTCGGTCACGGGCTTCTGCAGGTCCATCTGCCATGGGACCGGCTGGCCGATGCCCGCCGCATTCGCCACCGTCACGGTGCCGAGGATCCCGGCCGCCGCCAGCGCCGCGGCGCCTCCCCAGAAGCCCCGGCTCAACCGCCGGCCTTGCGCCCTCGCCATCCCCATGGTGCCCTCGATGCTCCCCAACAGGCTGTCTGCCGGCAACGGCCGCCCGCGGGGCGGGAGCGCCGTCCTGTTTCGGCCGCGCGGTGCCGGCTCGCCGCCCTGCGGCCGAAATCCGGCCGAGACCCGGTCGCCGTCTCTCACCACAATGCCGCCGCAAGCGCAACGGCGTTGGCGTCGCATCGGCGTCGGGAATTCGCCTGTGGGCACTGGACATTCGTCCTGAGGCTCGAATGATTCCGCCCAACCGCGCCCCGTCCTGCCGGGCCGTCTCGGACCGCCGGACCCTCACCCTCACCCTGCGATGATCGATCGTCTCGAGTTCATCCTGGCGCTCGCCCGCGAGCAGCATTTCGGCCGCGCCGCCCAGGTCTGCGGGGTGTCGCAGCAGACCCTCTCGGCGGGGGTCAAGCAGCTCGAGGAGCGGCTGGGTGTGCTTCTCGTGCAACGCGGCTCGCGCTTCCAGGGCTTCACCCCGGAGGGCGAGCGGGTGCTCGACTGGGCGCGGCGGATCGTCGGCGACGCCCGCGCCATGCGCCAGGAGGTGGCGGCCTTGCGCCGCGGCCTCTCGGGCACGCTCCGGATGGCGGCGGTGCCGACCGCGACCCCGATGGTGGCGGCGCTCACCACGCCGTTCCGCGCCCGGCACCCGGCGGTGCGCTTCTCGGTGCAATCCTCGACCTCGCACGAGATCGTCCGGCAGATCGCCAATCTCGAACTCGATGCCGGGCTGACCTATATCGAGGACGAGCCCCTCGGGCGGGTGACGGCGTTGCCGCTCTACCGCGAGCATTACCGGCTCCTCACCGCCGCCGACGGGATCTATGGCGGGCGCGAGAGCGTGACCTGGGCCGAGGTCGGGCGCATCCCGCTCTGCCTGCTCACCCCGGCGATGCAGAACCGCCGCATCATCGATCGACACCTGCGCGCGGCCGGCGCCGAGCCGGCGCCGCTGCTGGAATCGAACTCGATGATCGTGCTCGTCACCCATGTGCGGACCGCCAAGTGGGCGAGCATCATGCCGGCGGCGCTCGCCGAGACGTTCCGCCTGACCGAGCGGGTGCGGGCGGTGCCGATCACCGATCCCGACGTCAGCCACACGATCGGCCTCGTCGTGCCCGAGCGCGACCCGATGACCCCGCTCGTCGCCGCCTTCCTGGCCGAGGCGCGGGCGATCGCCCCCGGTCTGGCGGCGGAGGTGGCGGCCCTCTGAGCAGAGTGGCAGCGCGCGACGCCGCTCAGCATCTGGCGCTTTTTGCATCATCCTGCCGCCGTCCCGGTGACCCGTGCGGCGCGTGATGCCGAGGGCGACGCGGACGGGCCGCGGGGACGCCAGGATTGCGAAATCATATTTTCCGTCAATGCGTTGTCCGGCGAGCCAGGGCCCCCGCAGGCGCGCAGTCGTTCGACGAAACCGCGTCGCCGCGACCGAGTTTGACAAAAAATCCTTGTCGCACCACGGAACCGCGCGATTGATTCCCCACCCTGCGGCGGTCAGTTTGGAGATTAGAACGACAACGATCTGGGCTGGAAACCATGCCGGGATACGAACCCTGGGACGCCGACCGGGCGACCGGGATCATCGCCGATCACGCCCATCGCGAGGGCGCGACCCTGCCGATCCTGCACGCGCTCCAGGAGACGTTCGGCTATGTCGACGCCGCCGCCGTGCCGCTGATCGCCGAGGCGCTGAACCTGTCGCGGGCCGAGGTTCATGGCTGCCTCACCTTCTACCATGATTTCCGCAAGGAGCCGGCGGGCCGCCACACCGTGAAGCTGTGCCGGGCCGAGGCGTGCCAGGCGGTCGGCGCCGATGCGCTCCACGACGACGTGCTGCGCCGTTACGACGTCGCCTGGCACGGCACGACCCGGGACGGCCGGGTGACGATCGAGCCGGTCTTCTGCCTCGGGCTCTGCGCCTGCGGCCCGGCGGCCCTCGTCGACGGCGCGCCGGTCGGCCGCCTCGACCTCGACACCCTGGCGGATGCCCTGACGGAGCAGGCGGCGTGAGCATCACCGTCTATCTGCCCAAGGACGCCGCCAGCCTCGCGCTCGGCGCCGAGCGCGTCGCCAAGGCGCTCCGGCGCTCGGCGCAAGCCCGCGGGCTTGACATCACCCTGGTCCGCACCGGCTCGCGCGGGATGCTGTGGCTCGAGCCGATGCTCGAGGTGGAGACGCCGGAGGGGCGCATCGCCTACGGGCCGGTGCGGCCGGGCGACATCGAATCCCTGCTCGATGCCGGGCTGGTGCAAGGTGGCGCCCACCGCCTGCGGATCGGCCGGCCCGAGGACCACCCCTACTTCGCGCGCCAGCAGCGCCTGACCTTCGGCCGGTGCGGCGTGATCGACCCGGCCTCGGTCGACTCGTATCGCGCCCATGGCGGCTATCGCGGCCTCGAAGCCGCCCTCAAGGCCGGGCCGGCCGGCACTGTCGAGGCGGTGAAGGCGTCGGGGCTCCGGGGCCGCGGCGGCGCCGGCTTCCCGACCGGCATCAAGTGGAACACGGTGATGCTGGCGCAGGCGCCGCAGAAATACGTGGTCTGCAACGCCGACGAGGGAGATTCCGGCACCTTCGCCGACCGGATGCTGATGGAGGGCGATCCGCTCACGCTGATCGAGGGCATGACCATCGCGGCGGTCGCGGTCGGCGCCACCCGCGGCTACATCTATTGCCGCTCCGAATATCCGCACGCCTTCGCGGCGCTGGAGACCGCCATCGCGGCGGCCGAGCGGGCCGGCACCCTCGGCGCGAACGTGATGGGGTCGGGCCACGCCTTCCACCTGGAAGTGCGGCTGGGCGCCGGGGCCTATATCTGCGGCGAGGAAACCTCGCTCTTGGAGAGCCTGGAGGGCAAGCGCGGCATCGTGCGGGCCAAGCCCCCGATCCCGGCGCTCAAGGGCCTGTTCGGCCAGCCGACGCTGGTCAACAACGTGCTGTCCTTCGCCGCCGTCCCGTGGATCCTGGAGCATGGCGGTCCGGCCTATGCCGCCTACGGCATGGGCCGGTCCCTCGGCACCTTGCCGATCCAGCTCGCCGGCAACGTCAAGCGCGGCGGCCTGATCGAGACCGCCTTCGGCCTGAGCTTGCGCGAGGTGATCGAGGATTTCGGTGGCGGCACCGCCTCGGGGCGGCCGCTGCGGGCGGTGCAGGTCGGCGGGCCGCTCGGGGCCTATTTCCCCGACTCGCTCCTCGACACGCCGCTCGATTACGAGGCTTTCGCGGCCAAGAAGGGCCTGCTCGGCCATGGCGGCATCGTGGTGTTCGACGACACCGTCGATCTCGCCCGCCAAGCCCGCTTCGCCTTCGAGTTCTGCGCCGCCGAATCCTGCGGCAAGTGCACGCCGTGCCGGATCGGCGCGGTGCGGGGCATGGAGACGATCGACAAGGTGCTCGCCGGCGAGTCGCCGCGCGAGAACCTCGCCCTCGTCACCGACCTCTGCGAGGTCATGACCGACGGTTCGCTCTGCGCCATGGGCGGGCTCACGCCCGTGCCGGTGATGAGCGCGCTCACCCACTTCCCGGAAGACTTTTCCGGCCGCGGCGCCCGTCTGCCGCTGGCCGCCGAGTGAGGACGCACCCGATGGCCCTCATCAAGGAAATCGACTACGGCACCCCGATCCGCGTCTCCGACCAGAGCGTGACGCTGACGATCGACGGCCAGAGCGTGACGGTGCCCGCCGGCACCTCGGTGATGGCGGCGGCGATGCATGCCGGCACCCAGATCCCGAAGCTCTGCGCCACCGATTCCCTCGAACCCTTCGGCTCCTGCCGGCTCTGCCTCGTCGAGATCGACGGGCGGCGCGGCACGCCGGCCTCCTGCACCACCCCGGCCGAGAACGGCATGGTGGTGCACACCCAGTCGGACAAGCTCGCGCGCCTGCGGAAAGGTGTGATGGAGCTGTACATCTCCGACCACCCGCTCGACTGCCTGACCTGCTCGGCCAATGGCGATTGCGAGTTGCAGACCCAGGCCGGGACGGTGGGCCTGCGCGAGGTGCGCTACGGCTATGACGGGGCCAACCACGTCTCGAAGAATTCCGAGCTGTACCTGCCGAAGGACGAGTCGAATCCGTACTTCGCCTATGACCCGTCGAAGTGCATCGTCTGCAACCGCTGCGTCCGGGCTTGCGAGGAGGTGCAGGGCACCTTCGCGCTGACCATCGCCGGCCGCGGCTTCGACTCGCGGGTGGCGGCGGGACCGACCGACTTCTTCAACTCCGAATGCGTCTCCTGCGGCGCCTGCGTGCAGGCTTGCCCGACGGCGACGCTTCAGGAGAAGTCCGTCATCGCGATGGGCCAGCCGGAGCATTCCAAGGTCACGACCTGCGCCTATTGCGGCGTCGGCTGCTCGTTCAAGGCCGAGATGCAGGGCGACCGGATCGTCCGCATGGTGCCCTACAAGGACGGCAAGGCCAACGAGGGCCATTCCTGCGTCAAGGGCCGCTTCGCCTACGGCTACGCCACCCACAAGGACCGCATCACCACGCCGATGGTGCGCGACACGATCACCGATCCGTGGCGCGAAGTGTCCTGGGAGGAGGCGATCCAGCACGCGGCCACCGCCTTCAAGCGCATCCAGGCGCAGTACGGGCGCGACTCGATCGGCGGCATCACCTCGTCGCGCTGCACCAACGAGGAAGCCTACCTCGTCCAGAAGCTGGTGCGCGCCGGTTTCGGCAACAACAACGTCGATACCTGCGCCCGGGTCTGCCACTCGCCGACCGGCTACGGCCTGATGTCGACGCTCGGCACCTCCGCCGGCACCCAGGACTTCAAGTCGGTCGAAGAGTCCGACGTGATCCTGGTGATCGGCGCCAACCCGACCGACGGCCATCCGGTCTTCGGCTCGCGGATGAAGAAGCGCCTGCGCCAGGGCGCCAAGCTGATCGTGATCGATCCGCGCCGGATCGACCTCGTCAAGTCGCCCCACATCAAGGCCACGCACCATCTTCCGGTGAAGCCCGGCGCCAACGTGGCGATCGTCAATGCGCTCGCCCACACCATCGTGACCGAGGGGCTGATCGACGAGGCTTACATCCGCGAGCGCTGCGACCTCAAGGATTTCGAGATCTGGGCCCGGTTCATCGCCGACGAGCGCCATGCTCCGGAAGCGGTGCAGGACCTGACCGGCTGCGACCCGGCCGAGGTGCGGGCGGCCGCCCGGCTCTACGCCACGGGCGGGGCCGCGGCGATCTATTACGGCCTTGGCGTCACCGAGCACAGCCAGGGCTCGACCATGGTGATGGGCATGGCGAACCTCGCCATGGCCACCGGCAATATCGGCAAGCCGGGTGCCGGCGTGAACCCGCTGCGGGGCCAGAACAACGTCCAGGGCTCCTGCGACATGGGCTCGTTCCCGCACGAGCTGACCGGCTACCGCCACGTCTCGGACGACGCCACCCGCGAGACCTTCGAGGCCCTGTGGGGCGCCGCGCTGTCGCCGAATCCGGGCTTGCGCATCACCAACATGCTCGACGAAGCCGTCGCCGGCACCTTCAAGGGCCTGTACATCCAGGGCGAGGACATCGCCCAGTCCGATCCCGACACGCACCACGTCACCGCCGGCCTGCGGGCGATGGAGTGCATCGTCGTCCAGGACCTGTTCCTGAACGAGACCGCCAAATACGCCCACGTCTTCCTGCCCGGCGCCTCGTTCCTGGAGAAGGACGGGACCTTCACCAATGCCGAGCGGCGGATCAGCCGGGTGCGCCAGGTGATGGCGCCGATGGGCGGCTATGGCGATTGGGAGGGCACGATGCTGCTCTCCAACGCGCTCGGCTACCCGATGCACTACACCCACCCGTCCGAGATCATGGACGAGATCGCGCGGCTGACCCCGAGCTTCGCCGGCGTATCCTACGCCAAGCTCGACGAACTCGGCTCGATCCAGTGGCCCTGCAACGACAAGGCGCCGCAGGGCACGCCGATGATGCATGTCGACCGCTTCGTGCGCGGTCTGGGCCGGTTCATGCTGACCGAGTTCGTGCCCTCCGACGAGCGCACGACCCGGAAATTCCCGCTGGTCCTCACCACCGGCCGGATCCTGTCGCAGTACAATGTCGGCGCGCAGACCCGGCGGACCGCCAACTCGCTCTGGCACCCGGAAGACGTGCTGGAGATCCACCCCTTCGACGCCGAGAGCCGCGGCATCGTCGACGGCGACCTCGTCAGCCTAGAGAGCCGGTCCGGCGACATCGCCCTGAAGGCCCGGGTCACCGAGCGGATGCAGCCGGGGGTGGTCTACACCACCTTCCACCATGCCAAGACCGGGGCCAACGTCATCACCACCGATTATTCGGACTGGGCGACCAACTGCCCCGAGTACAAGGTGACGGCGGTGCAGGTTCGGCGTACCAACCGGCCCTCCGATTGGCAGGCCCGGTTCTATGAGGAAGACATCTCCCTCACCCGCATCGCCCAGAGCCTCGATGCCGCCGAGTAGCGGCGTCGCGACGAGCATGCCCGTCCCGACCCGGACCGTCGCCTATGGCCGCGGCGAGGCGCAGGACGGGACCCGCGCGCTCGCCGTCGAGATGCCGGTGAACGTCGTCTATGGCGACGTTCCCTATGCGGTGATGATGACGACGCCGGCGGACCTGGAGGATTTCGCCTACGGCTTCAGCCTGACCGAGGGCGTCGTCGCCGGGGCCGCCGAGATCCGCGGTGCCGTGGTCGAGGCCGGGGAGGGGGGCTTGCGCCTCGTCGTCGACCTCGCCCCGGGGCGCCTGCGCGAGCATCTCGCCCGCAAGCGGGCGCTGTCGGGCCGGACCGGCTGCGGCGTCTGCGGCATCGACGACCTGAAGGACATTCCCCGCGCCGAGCGGCGGGCGGCCGACGGCGTGACCGTCTCGCTGGCGGCGGTCGAGCGGGCGCTCCAGGCCCTCGACGGTCTCCAGGTGCTCGGCCGCGAGACCCGCGCCGTCCACGCCGCCGCCTGGGCCGACCGGGACGGCGCCGTCCTGGCGGTGCGCGAGGATGTCGGGCGCCACAACGCCCTCGACAAGCTGATCGGCGCGCTGATGCGGGCCGGCACGGCGCCGGAATCCGGCTTCCTCGTCATCACCAGCCGCTGCTCGTTCGAGATGGTCGAGAAGGCGGCGAGCTTCGGCGCCGCCATCCTGGTGGCGATCTCGGCCCCGACCGCGCTTGCCGTCGACCGCGCCGCCCTCCACGGCCTGACCCTGGCGGCGATCGCCCGCCACGACACCGTCACCCTGTTCACCGCGCCCGAGCGCCTGATCGTTCCGTAAGGTCTTTGCCGTGAGTGTGTCGCAATGAGCGCCGTCGATCCCAACCAGAAGCTCGTCCGCATGGCGAACCAGATCGCCGCCTTCTTCCGCTCCTACCCGCAGGACGAGGCGGTGGCGGGCATCCACAAGCACGTCGTGGCGTTCTGGACCCCGCGCATGCGCGACCAGCTCGCCGCCTATTGCGAGGAGGCCGATCACGGCCTCGACCCCCTGGCGCTGACCGCCCTGCACATCACCCCGAAGGCCCG
Source organism: Methylobacterium aquaticum (assembly GCF_001043915.1). Taxonomy (GTDB): domain Bacteria; phylum Pseudomonadota; class Alphaproteobacteria; order Rhizobiales; family Beijerinckiaceae; genus Methylobacterium; species Methylobacterium aquaticum. The sequence continues at coordinate 15,759 of NZ_LABX01000018.1, forward strand.
CAGCCCGATTCCCGACGCGGTGACGGACCCGCACGAACAGGGGCTGGGGGCGAGCGACGCGGGCTGATCCGGTCGGCCGGCGGGTCACCCGGCACCGGGCGCGACGTAGACGACCGGGGGATGGGGGGAGAGCGGCCGCGCCGCGGCCGGATGGCTCCGCGGCACGACCTGGGTGCCGAACCCGATCGAGAACGGAAGGGGGGGTGCGCCGAGCAAAGCGAGATAGGTATCGGGCATGTGCTGGTGCAGGTTCTCCAGCACGTAGGCGACAAGTTCGCAAGACACGCTCGGCGGGCGCAGCACGCCGTCGAGGGCCACCGCCTCGCCCACCGGGGCGAAGTCGTAGCCGCCCGCCGTCAGGCGTGCCTGCGTGACGAGGAGCATCGCGGCGACGACGGGACCGCCCCGGGGGGCGGGCTCGTAGAAGCTGTGCGTCTCGAGCACCCGGTCCCAGCCATAGGACACCGTGTCGAGGGTGTTGAAGACGCGCCGGACCCGGCCGTCGAGGGACGTTCCGGGACCGAACAGGGCCGCGAAAGCCTGGTTGCCGGGCGTCATGCCGGCGTAGCTCGTGGCCGCGGGGACCCGGTGCCGGTCCGACTCCGCGAGGTGCAGCGCCAGGACCGGCGCCAGGGTGCCGCCGAGGCTGTGGCCGGTGACGGTGAGGGCGCAGCCGGCCGGAAGCGCCGCGACGGCAGCCTCCAGCGTCGTCCCGGACGCATCGGTCAGGGCCAGGAGAGTGGCGAGGGCGCGCGCCGTGCCGGCCGAGATCGCCGCGCCGGGCGCCGACGGCCATGCCATCATGTCGCCGAAGGGGGAATCCTCGGCACCATCGTCCCAGTAGGCCGAGGAGAACGGATCCGGGTAGGTCCCGCGGATCGCCAGGACGGCCGCGCCGCCGGAGGGGTCACGGGCGAGATAGGCGAAGTTGACCGGTGGATCGGGCGGCGCGGCGAGCCAGACGAGGTCCCATCCCGCCGTCGGCTCCGCCTCGGCGAGGAAGGTCGCGATCGAGCCGGGATCGCCATAGGCGATGCCCGCAAGGGTCATCAGGACCCTGTCGTCGAGGGAGGCGAAGGTCATCCCGGATTCCTCGGACCAGCTGTGTCGATGGCGGCAGCCTGCGCGTCGCGGGCCGGGGGGTGTCCGGGCAGGTTCTCCTGGATCGTCCGGATCCAGGTGCCGTCCGGCTGGCCGGTCACGCTCTGGATGTCCTGGCTCAGGTTCCAGAGCATCATCCCGCGCTTCGGGCCGCTGCCCGGATTCCAGCGGCAGAGCTTCGCCGTATCGGCGACCGACGTGCCCTGATCGAGGCCGACCTTGCCGGCCTTGACCCCGACGGCGATCCGTCCGGGATCGATCACCGTGGCGTATTGCTCGACGAGGCGGGTCATCGCGTCGAAATCATAGAAATACGCCATGGTGTTGATGGCGGTGAGCGTCGTGCTCAGCGCCGCGATCACCGCCCTGTCCCGCTCAAACAGGTAGGTGTCGAGGGTGAGGACGGCGTCCGGCATCGCCGCCCGCATGCCCTTCACCGTTGCGACGAAGGCGTCTCCCGGAAAGGTGTCGAGATCCTCGTTGTCGATGTCGAAGCCGTCGAGGTCCCACTCCCGGGCGAGCTGCGCGCACCACGCCCCGAACGCGGCCGGATCGGTGATCCCGGTGTTCCAGCCGACCGGCGGATTCGGCGTGCCGATCAGCGACAGCAGGATCTTGAGGTCGGGCGAGGACCGGCGCAGTGCGGCGAGCCCCGCGCGGATCTGATCGCGGCTATGCGATGTCTGGAGGAATTGCAGGCAGGTCGTGTTGCCCGGGAAGAGATTGCCGAAAGCCAGGATCAGCACGTCGACGCAGGGCGGGGTCGCCTGGAGGAGAGGGCCCGCGCCCTCTCCCGACGGGACATATCCGAGCCAGAAGGCCGTGATGCTCTGGGTTGTCATGCTCACACCCTCAGGTTGCCGGCGAAGGTCGCAACCGGGTAGACGACGGCATCGAGCGCGGTCGCCTTGCTGAGGTCGGTTCCGTTGACGTAAAGCAGGCGATGGGTCGGGGTCGCGATCAGCGCGTTGGCAACCGACGGATTGATCGACACCGTGCCGCGCCATCCCGTGCCGGACTGGGGAACGGCACTGTCGGTCTGGAGGCCGGGAATGGCCTGGACACCGAAGATCTTGGTTTGTCCTGGAAAGATCTGGAAGCCAAGAAAGCCGCGACCGGTCGAGGCAAAGAAGTTTTGATAGAAATTGACGTTTCCGTTCTCGTCGATGTACTGAGCCTGGAGAATTCCAGGGCCTCCGCCCTGTTTGAAATCGGTCGTCTCCTGGAAGATGATGTTGAACTGCACCGGGCCTGAGCCGGGAAACAGCGAGATCTGCACCCAATAGCCTTGAATCACCAGCGGGTTGATGGCGGCGGGAACCCCCACGCTCGCCGGTACCAAGGTCTCGGCCAGAATTTCGAAAGCAGAGAACAATCCCATGGCGTGCCTCCCTGTCAGCCTGTCGATACAACTTCGTGTTGTTTTTATGCGCGCCGCACCGGTCGACCAGGCGTCCGACGACTGGGCGGGCGATCGCGTGTTCAAGCCGATGAATGTCATCGCTCAAAAAGATTGTCTTCGGCCAGCCGAAGATCGTCCGGCTGAACGACATCGGTATTTTGTTGATATGAAAGATGATGGCTTATCAAAACGGCCTGATATGCTGGAACATCAGGCCGTCGACACATCGCGCGCTGTCGACACCAAGCCCTCAGGTCGGAAAACTCGGCCCAGACGACACTTCGAAACTGGAGCCGAGGGTCGTTGTCGACGACCGCCGGCCTGACGCTGTGATGCGGGATCGTGACGAGACGTGAACGACGATCGCCGAAAGGCTGATCGATTGTTGATCACAGGTTGTAGTCTGTCATGGGCGGCCGCGAGCGTCAATCGCGCTTTACACTTTCCGGCCCGCCATCGCATGGCCCGGAAAACAGATTTGCCAAGGAACGACGAGCGAGGGCCCGGCTCACCGATGACCGCTCGCCCCGATCCACCGGGGCGTCCTGGACGGGTTGGCCCGGACCCGGCTATGCCGGGTCGCCCGCAACGGCCGGCAGCCGGATCGCGAAGGTCGATCCCGGCTCGGGCGCGTGCGTCTCCGCGGTGGCCTGCCCGCCATGCAGTTCGGCGATGCGCTTGACGATCGAGAGCCCTAGGCCCGTCGAGCCCTCGCCGGCGGTGGGCTTGGCCGAGAGGCGCTGGAAGCGGCCGAACAGGCGGCCGATATCCTCCGGCGACAGGCCCGGGCCATGGTCGCGCACGGCGTAGACCGTGTCGTCCGCCTCGCGCGTCACCGTGACGACGATCTCGCCTCCGGGCGGCGAGTACTTGATGGCGTTCGAGATCAGGTTGTCCATCGCCTCGCGCAGGCGCTCGGCGTCGCCGTGGAGCGTGAGGCTGTCGGGGATCTCCGAGCGCAGGGTCTGGCCCTTGGTCTCGGCCAGCGGCGCGTTGGCCTGCGACACCTCGCGGGCGAGGGCCGCGACATCCAGCAACTCGCGCCGCAGCGTGATGTCGTGGGCGTCGTTCATCGCGTCGGCGATCAGGCTCTCGATCATGCCGGTGAGGCGGCGGGCCGTGTCGCGGATATGGCCGATCTGGGCGTGCATCGCCTCGGTCGGCTGGGGCCTCGCCGCGATCATGTCGCCCAGCATCTCGGTCCGGCCGAGGATGACGGCGAGAGGATTCTTCAGGTCGTGGGCGACCGTGCCCAGTATCTCGGTCTTGAGCTGGTTGGCGCGGCGCAGGTCCGAGCGCTGCATGGCGAGCCGGCGGTTCGCCCGCATCAATTCGCCGGTGCGCTCCACCACCCGCTGCTCCAGGCCGATATTGGCCCGCTGCAATTGCTCGTAGAGGATCACGTTGTCGAAGGCGACCGACAGGCGCGACGTGAACAGCCCGATCAGGGCGCGGTCGGTCTCCGAGAGCGAGCGGTCGGCCTTCAGGAGGGCGACGATCTCGCTGCCGCTGGCGGTGCGGACGTAGAGGGTCGACCAGCGGTCGCCGAAGGTGTGGCGCCGCTCGGCGAAGGCATGGGCGACGATCGCCCGCACGTCCTCGTCGAGGGGCCGCGGCCGGTCCCCGCCGGCGAGGTGCTGGTAGCAGCCGGATCCCGCGAGCACGCTCACCGCGTCCTGCGGTCCGGATTGCTCGCGCAGGACCAGGATGCCCTCGCAGGCGGCGTTCAGGAGCGAGGCGACCTGGGTCAGCACGCCCTCGGCCAACCGCTGCATCGACTTGTAGTCGAGCAGCATCGGGGCGGCGTCGATGATGATCTCGAGGCCGCGCCGCGTCTCCTCCAGCCGCTTGAGCTGCTGGTAGGCGCGGAGCGCCGCGGTGAGGCTGGTGAACAGCTTGTCGGCGGTGAGTTCGGTCTTCGCCTTGTAGTCGTTGATGTCGTAATCGACGATGATGCGCCGCTCCGGCGCCTGGCCGGGCTGGCCGGTGCGCAGGATGATGCGGACCGTGTCGTCCTTCAGCTCGCGCCGCACGAAATCGACGAGCCTCAACCCCGCATCGTCGGTCTCCATCACCACGTCGAGCAGGATCACCGCCATGCCGCGCCGGGCCGAGAGCAGGGTCCTGGCCTCGGCCGCCGAATAGGCGGAGATGAGTTCGAGCCCCGCCCCGTCGAGGCCGTAGCCCGACAGGGCGAAGCGGGTGCCCTCGTGCACGGCGGGATCGTCGTCGACCACCAGCACCGGCCAGGACGCGGCGGGAGACGCGGCGGGAGCCTCGGGGCCGGGCTCGTCGTCCGGCAGGAGAAACAGGATGTCGTCGTCGCTCATCGACCGTCCGTTGAGGGTCTTCGCGGACCGGTGCTCGACGGCGCCGCGGCGTCATCCTGGCCGGGCGGCGGCGGCGGGACAAGATCACGCCGGACGCCCCGCGCCGTCCCGCGCGGAGCGGCCCCGTTCCGCATCGCCGGTCGACCCGTGGCATCGCGACGGTGACGGGTGGGGCGATGGTCGCGGGCAGGCGCGGCGAGACGTGATGTCCTGTGCGCGAGAGCACATCCCTCCTGACGATCATCCCCCCGTAATATGAAGGCAACAGAGCCCCGCCCTGATTGCCGATAACGGAGGCACGCTATGCTTCACGTGGTCCCGGGATATGTCGACGTGACCGTCGACCCGCTGCCGGAGGACGCACCCTGGCGGCGGGATCTCGACGCCTTGAACGCGATTCTCCAGGATTCCCGCCCGCGCGGGCCGAGCCGCTCCCAGATCGCCGCGCTGATCGAGGCCGAGGCGCCCGGCGCCCTCTCGGCCGTCGCCCGTGCCCGGCTCGCCGATCGGCTGGCCGGCCTCCTCGCCCGAGACGCCCGGCCGGCCGCGAAGCCCCGATGATCTGAGGACAAATTTCGTGCGTTGCTCTTGCCCCCGGTGCGGTACGTGGACGGAATGCGCCCAGCACGGCATTGTCGGTGCCGGCGTCAGGGGATGTGGGGATCGCGGCGGCACGGGGGTGAGGGATGGCGGAGACGCGGGGATGCGGGCGGGTGGCCAGGCCGGAGGCGGCGTGATGCCGGGAGCGGCCCCGCACGTCGTGGTGGTCGACGACGAACCCGATGCCCGTGCCATGGTGGGCGACTACCTGCGCATGCACGGCTTCGAGGTGAGCCTGTGCGACGGCGGCCGCGCGCTGCGACAACGCCTCGCCGAGGTCGCCCCGGACCTGATCGTCCTCGACCTCAACATGCCGGAGGAGGACGGGCTCTCGATCGTGCGCGACCTGAAGGGCCGCTCGACAGTCCCCATCATCATGCTCACCGCCACCGCGAGCCCGATCGACCGGGTCGTCGGCCTCGAATTGGGGGCGGACGACTACCTGTCCAAGCCCTGCGAGCTGCGCGAGCTGGTCGCCCGCATCCGCTCGGTGCTGCGCCGGGCGGCCCAGGCGCGCAAAGGCCCGCCCGAGGAGGCGCACCCGGGACACAGGCCAGACAGCCGACCAGGGACCCGACACGAGAGCGGGATCCGCTTCGGCCGGATGATCGTCGATATCGACACCCTGCGCCTGCGCGACGAGGCGGGGGCCGAGCAGATCCTGACCCGCTCCGAATTCGCCCTGCTGAAAGCCTTCCTCGACAACCCGAAGCGGGTGCTGACCCGCGAGCGCCTGCTCGATCTCGCGGATGCCCGCGACCCCGAGGCGTTCGACCGGGCGATCGACGTGCGGATCAACCGCATCCGCAAGAAGGTCGAGCCCGACCCGGCCAATCCCCGCTTCATCAAGACCGTGCGCGGCATGGGCTACGTGTTCCGGCCCGACGGCGATTGAGGCCGGGCTCCCGCGCGAAGCGGTTTCGTGACCCTGGGGGCTTGATGAATGGGAAGGGCCTCTCCACGCTATGGCGGGAGAATGCCGTCGTGCTCTGTGCGGCGGGTGGAGAGTCGTTCGCCCGCCGCCGCTGCCGAGGAGAAGGCCGTTGTCGTCCAGCCCCGCCCCCACCCTCTCCGGCGCCGATCCGGTGGCCGGCATCGTCGATCCGGTCTGGCGGCGGCTGCGCCAGGAGGCCGAGACCGTGATGCGCGACGAACCGCGCCTCGCCTCCTTCCTGTTCGCCAGCGTGCTCAACCACGCCACCCTGGAATCGGCGGTGGCTCACCGGGTCGCCTCCCGGCTCGGCCATCCGGCGCTCACCGCCGACCTGATCGCCCAGAGCTTCGGCGAGGCGGTGGCGGACGATCCCGATATCGGCCAAGCGTTCCGCGCCGATATCGGCGCGGTGATCGACCGCGACCCGGCCGCCGGCCGGGCGATCGAGCCGGTCCTGTACTTCAAGGGCTTCCATGCCATCCAGGCCCACCGCCTGAGCCACTGGCTTTGGGTCCGCGGCCGGCGCGATCTCGCGCTCTATCTCCAGAGCCGCTCGTCCGAGGTCTTCCAGACCGACATCCATCCGGCAGCCCGAATCGGCCGCGGCATCTTCCTCGACCACGCCACCGGCCTCGTCGTCGGCTCGACGGCGGTGATCGAGGACGAGGTCTCGATGCTGCACGACGTCACCCTCGGCGGCACCGGCAAGCATGGCGGCGATCGCCATCCGAAGATCCGCCACGGCGTGATGATCGGCGCCGGTGCCAAGATCCTCGGCAATATCGAGGTCGGGGCCTGCGCCCGCGTCGCTGCCGGCTCGGTGGTGCTCCAGGCGGTACCGCCCTGCACCACGGTGGTGGGCGTGCCGGCCCGCGTCGTCGGCTCAGCCGGCTGCTGCGATCCGGCGCGCGCGATGGACCAGTTCATCCACGCATCGGACGGGATCTGACGGAGGTGCGCGCTGGCGCCTTGCCCGCCCGGCCCCGCCGTGGCAAGGCGGGGGCCTGCCGCCCCCGAAGACGCCCGAAGGGACATCTCCCGGAGGGATCCCGCGGCAGCGCCCGCGGCACGCCCGGCGGGCAGGGGGCGTCCCAGCATCCCGTGCCGGCGGCGCGGGGTCCTCGTTGACGGCGGCAGTGCCTGCGCCCGTTGCGGTCGCTGCCACGCCCAAGCACGTGAAGAGGCCAGCGTGAACAAGACCGAGATGACGAAGGTGGAAGGCTATCTCCGCCGCACTTTCGCCAACCACAACATCCGGCTCGTCGCCCGTCCCAAGAAGACGGATTCGGCGGAGGTCTATATCGGCGAGGAATTCGTCGGCGTGCTGTCGGTCGACGACGAGGATGGCGACCGCTCGTTCAACTTCTCGATGGCGATCCTCGATACCGACCTGGACGAGTAGCCGGACGACGTCCGATCGCGTGCGTCCGGCGATCCTGTCGCCCCGCGTCGCACGGCGGCGTCCCTCGGCCATGCACATCGATCCCGGACGGAGTCCCGCCGGGATCGGCCCTGCACCCTCAGGGGTTGGGGCCGAACACCCGCTCCAGCCCGGCGAGGCCGGCGCTCCACGAGGGCAGCCGGTCGGCCGAGAAGCGCAGGCGCAAGGACAGGGTGCCGATCCGGATCTCGCTGAGGCAGGCAGCGTCCGGCTCCGGCACCGGGCCGGTGGCGCAGCGCGCCGCGAAGCGGCTGCCGTCGCCTTGCGCGAGGTAGAGATCCTCGCCCTCGAACGGCGTGCCGGCCCGGAAGCGCCGGCGCATCAGCCCCTCGGCCAGCGGCTGCGCCTCGGCGGTCAGGAACCGCGCATAGCGCCGGGCCGGGCTCAAGGGCGCGTCAGTCTCGGGCGCCCGGGTCGCGGTGACCCGCATCAGGCCGGGCAGGGCGCTGCCGGTCAGCTCGCCCCACGGGATGGCCAGGTCGATGCGCTCCGGCGCCGCCTCGGCGGCAGCCCCGGGCCGCACGAACCAGGCCGCCGGCAGCACCAGCGGCCGGGGGGCGAGGCTGCCGACCACCACCGGGCCGGCCGGGGCCGGCGGACGGGCGAGCCAGGCGGCGGCGACACCCGTGAGGGCGACCGAGCCGGCGAGGCCGACGGCCGCCGCCAGGATCAGGCGCCGGTCGACCGGAAGGCCGGTCACGGCCGCGGGCCGGCCGAGCCGGACCGAGTGCAGCATATCCCGTTCCAGACGCGCCACCGCGGCGCTCAGTGCAGGCTCCATGGTGCCCGCCTCCGATTCGTTCGATTCCAGGCCCGGACCGGGCATGTCCCCGAACGGTCTACCCGGACCGTTAACACATCCCTACGGAGAGGCCGGGGTGGGACGGATTTCCGTGGCGCGGCCGCCTCATGCCGAAACGAATCCCGCAATGGGATCGGCCTCAGAGATCTGTGGATAACGAAAAATTAACCACACCCGACAATCGCCCCTGGCGCAAGGTGGGACGACCGCGCCGACCGGAAGTTAACCCACCATGAACCTTTCGCCCTCCGCCCTCGAGAACATCCAGACCCTGATCCTCGGCCTCGCCTTCGCGGGCCTCCTGGCGAGCGCCTTCGAATGGGCGACGGCGCGGCGGGCCAGCTTCGGCCTCCTGTCCGGCGGCGGGCTCGTGGCGCTCGCCTCCCTGCCGATCCTCGTCTTTGGCGCGCCGTTCATCATCCTGCGCAACACCGTGCGCGGCCGGCGGATCGAGGGGCGGCCGATCCCCTTCGTGATGCTGGCGACGATGCTGGCTTGCGGCTGGAGCCTGGTCTCGGGCCGGCTCGTGCTCGACCTCGCCCACATGGTGTCGGGCGCCTGAACTCTCAGCCGCGACGGCGGAGCGGCCCCGGCGCCGAGGCCGGATCACCGGTTCCGCCGCGGCGTTTTCCGGGCCGCCGGGCTTTGCCATAAAATCCGGGGAGCCGTCGGATCAGAGATCGTCCGGCAGCACAGGAGGCGGGCCGGTGAGCCGGATGTCCGGGACGGTGTCCCGCGCGGCCACGGCGCCGAGAGATCGGCCTCGGAGACCGGAGCGCCGCCAGGACACGATCCGTCATCGCCTGCGCAAGGTCGGCTGGGCCCGCGCGCCCGCGGAATGTCCGCGAGCCTTGCGCAATGTCCGCGGGCTTTCAAGAGGCGACGGGCTGTGCGTCGCAGGGGGTAGACCGTGCCCGGAGCCCGACCCGGCCTCGTCAGGATCAGCGATTCGCCGTGGTGATCGGCGATGCGACGCCGTTGAGCGCCACCCAGGCGAGGCCGTCCTGGCCCTCGCGCTTCACGTAGGTGTAGCCGGTGCGCTGCCAGGGCAGGATCGCGTTGGTCTTGTTGTCGAGAATGTAGTCGCCGCGGTCGGTGCGGACCATCAGCACGGCATGACCCTCGCCGATCTCGTCGATCACCACGGTCATGCGCAGGGCCCGGCGGGCAAGGCCGCGCTCGACCAGCATCCGGCGCTTGAGGAGCTGGTAATCCTCGCAATCGCCCATGCCGTCATCCGGGAAATCCCAGCGGTCGACCACGCCCCAATGGTCCTGGTCGATCATCGGCCGGATCCGGCCGTTGACGCGCCGGTTCACCGCGGTGAGCGTGCGCCACAGGGCCGGCGTCATCGTCACCGTGGTCGGTTCCTGGGTGTCGACGGCGCATTCCGCCGGATAGCGGTTGCAGAAATCCGTCCAGGCGCTCACGGGCTTGGCCGACCCGCCGCGTTCGATCGCCACGCTGGCATCGGGCAGGGCCGCGAGGGTCTGGCTCCGTCCCTGTGCGGTCGCGCCGCCGATCATCAGCAGCGTGCCGAGGAGTCCCAGCTGCGCCGCCCGGGCGCCGCGCTTCAGGAGGCCCTGGCGATCGACATGCCGCATGTCGACATGGCTCGCCCGGCCGAGGCCGTCCAACACTGCCCGCATTGCCCCATCGACTCGTCGCTTGGTTCTCGCATCCAAGCTGCCACGGGGCCGGGCGGCGCTCAACCGAAAAATTTAAACCTCGGTAAACGCCTCCGCCGCACTTTGGTTCCAATTTGATACGCAGATTTTCCAGCTGATTCGGCCCGTCACCGGTTGGCGGTGACGGTCGGCGCCGTCGCGCCACCGAGGGACACCCAGGCGGCCGTGGTCTGCGATTCGCGCTTGATGTAGGTGTAGCCGGTCTTGTGCCAGGGCAGCACGGCGCTGGTCTTGTTGTCGAGGACCAGATCGCCGCGGTCGGTGCGCAGCATCAGCACGGCGTGGCCCTCGCCCTTCTCGTCGATCACCACCGTCATCCGCATCGCGCGGCGCGGCAGGCCGGCCTGGGCGAGCAGCTTGCGCTTGAGCAACTGGAAATCCTCGCAATCGCCCGAGCCGTCCTCGGCGAGGTCCCAGCGGTCCGGCACGCCCCAATGCTCCTGATCGGTGATCGCGCGCAAGCTGGTGTTCACCTGCCGGTTGATGCCGGTGACCGTCTGCCACAGACGCGGGGTCAGCGTGACCTGCGCCGGCTCGGTCACGTCCACCGCGCATTCCGCAGCGTAGCGGGCGCAGAACTCGACCCAGCCGACGATCGGGCGGGCATGGCCGAGATCCGGCGCGCCGGCGCTCGGCACCGGCAGGGCGGCGAGGGTCTGGGCCGTCGCCTCGTCACCTTGGGCCGACACCAGCGCCGCCGACAGCATCGCCGCACCGACCAGAACCCGCTTCACCCGCTGCCCGAAACCCGTGGTCATCTGCGCCATCCCCTTCGTTACGAAGGAGAATGGCCCCCCACCTGCTGGGCCGCGCTGAAATGGATCCGCGCAATTTTATCGATCGGCCCGGCAAGGAGAGGGCCCGGCGGACAGGACCAAGACCTCACTCATCTGGCCCGGTGCATTCACCGGGCCACGTTAGGGGGACGAATACCTTAACCGGACGTTCCGGGCTGGATCGGCGCCTGGTACGACAGGCCCATGTCCCACGGGAAGTAGATCCAGGTGTCCTGGCTCACCTCCGTGACGAAGGTGTCGATCAACGGCCGGCCGGCGGGCTTGGCATAGACGGTGGCGAAATGAGCGCCAGGCAGCATCGCGCGCACGACTTGCGCGGTCTTGCCGGTATCGGTCAGGTCATCGAGGACGAGCACGCCGCGGCCGGACCCGTCGCCGATGGCCCGGATGCTCGGCGCCACGTCCTTGAGCACCTGGAGGGCGCCCTGCTCCTGGTAATCGTGGTAGCTCGCCACGCAGACGGTCTCGACGAGCCGGATGCCGAGTTCGCGCGCCACGATCGCGGCCGGCACCAGCCCGCCGCGGGTGATGCAGACGATGGCCTCGAACGGGCCGGCACCGGCAAGGCGCCAGGCCAGCGCCCGGGCGTCGCGGTGGAACTGGTCCCAGGAAACGGGAAAAGCCTTGTCGCTCGGGGCAGCCATCGTGTCCTCAGTTCCGTTCGGCCTGGAGGCGCGCGATCAGCGCCTCGATCTCGGTGCGTGCGGCGGCGAGCGCCTCGGGCCCGCGACCGCGCACGACGATCTGATTGCGGAAACCCGCAGGCGTCATCGACGGGTAGGAGCCGATCGAGACGCCCGGATGCGCCTTGGCGATGGCCGAGAGCCCCTCGGCGTAGCCGCCCTCCGGCAGGTTGCCGGCCTCGATCGTCTCGGCGGTGACCCGCGCGCCGGTCTTCAGCCGCGGGGCGACCGAATCGAGCATCGCCTGCATGATCGCCGGGACCCCCGCCATCACGATCACGTTCTCGATCATGAAGCCCGGCGCCTTCGAGATCGGGTTCTCGATCAGCGCGGCGCCGAACGGGATGCGGGCCATGCGCAGGCGGGCCTCGTTGAGGTCTTCCGGCTTGATCCGCTCGAGCAGCATCGCCTTCGCCCGCGGATCGACGTCGATCCCGACGCCGACGGCCTGCGCCACGCAATCGGCCGTGATGTCGTCGTGAGTCGGCCCGATGCCGCCGGTGGTGAACAGATAGGTGTAGCGGGTCCGCAGGGCGTTCACCGCCGCCACGATCTCCTCGGCCACGTCCGGCACCACCCGCACCTCGCGCAGGTCGATGCCCGAATTGGTCAGGTACTCGGCGATGTAGCCGATGTTCTTGTCCTTGGTGCGTCCGGACAGGATCTCGTCGCCGATGACCAGGATGGCGGCCGTGACCGGGGCGGGGCTGGCGTCAGACATCGTGCTTCCTCAAGACTGTCCCGCGACCCGGGAACAGTCGGTTGACGCCCGCCTTATCGCGGCCTCCGGGCGCGCTCAAGCGTGACACCTGGGCCCTCGCCGGGTAAGCGCCGGGCATGCCCATCGCCATCCCTTCCCCCTGCGCTTCCCCATGCGCTTCCCCGGCCCGCTGACCGAGGGGCGGCTGGTGCGCCGCTACAAGCGCTTCCTCGCCGATATCGAACTCGCCGACGGCACGCTCGTCACCGCGCATTGCGCCAATCCGGGGGCGATGCTGGGGCTGGCCGCGCCTGGCCGGCCGGTGCTGCTCTCGGCCTCGACCAACCCGGCCCGCAAGCTCGCCTGGTCGTGGGAACTGGTCGAGGCGGACCTGCCGGGCGGGCCGCAATGGGTCGGCATCAACACCGCCCGGCCGAACGCCCTGGTGGCCGAGGCGTTTCACGAGGGGCGCCTGACGCCGCTTGCCGGCGCCACGTCGTGGCGGGCGGGGGGCGCCTATGGCCGGGCGAGCCGCGTCGATTTCCTGGCCGGCGATGCCGCCGGGCCGATTCATGTCGAGGTCAAGAACTGCCACCTGATGCGGGCGCCCGGCCTCGCCGAGTTCCCGGACTGCGTCGCCGCCCGCAGCGCCCGCCACATGGACGAACTGGCCGAAGTGGTGCGCCTCGGCGGCCGTGCCGTGGTGATCTGGGTGGTGCAGATGCGGGCCGAGCGCTTCACCGTCGCGGGCGATCTCGATCCGGCCTTTGCCGCCGCGTTCCGGCATGCGCGGGACGCCGGGGTGGCGGCCCACGCCTTCACGTGCCGGGTCGATGCGACCGAGGTGACGATCGGAACGGAGATTCCGATCGTCGGGTGAGGCATCACCAGCGCCCGGGCGTTGAACCACGGCTGAAGCGGCCGTTGTCGGGCAGACAGGATCCGGCCCTCAGCAGGTCTCGCCGACGTGGTCACCGGTTCGGCGGCAAAAATCTGCGATGACACAGGAACCTAAGCGGACGAAGCGGTGGCCCGCCACCGCAAGTCTGCTAAGGCCGCGCGGTCGGGGAAGCGTCCTCCGCTCGCAAGCGGACACCGTCCCGGGCGGGTCTCGCGGCGGCCAGGACCGGGCCCGCTCCGGCGAGAGATGACGATGGATCGCGAACCAGGATGGCCTACGGTCATGCAGGATTCAATCGCGCGATTGGTTTTTGCGAACATCAAAATTCCCCACGGTAATCTCCGATTAGCCACTCTGATGCATCATGGCGAGATCGGAGAGGACCGCGATCGTGAGCATCAAGAAGCTTTTGTTCTCGTCCATCGTCATGGTCTGCGCGATCGCATGCGGCTTGGCGGCGACGATGGCGCTGGTCCACCGGTCCCGGACCGCGGAGATCGATCGCGGCGCGATCCGCCTCGACGTCGTGCGGGCCCTCGCGGCGATCCCCCAGGCGGTCAACATGGAGCGCGGCCTGTGGAGCCTGCTCCTGACGACGGGCTCCCTGGAGGAGGCGGCCAAGCATGCCGGGCTCGCCGATCTGCGGCGCCGGTCCGACGCGGCCGTGGCGACGCTCCGGCGGGTGGTCGAGGCGTCTGCGACCCTGCCGGAATCCGGCTCCCTTCAGGCGACGGCGCGGGAGATCGAGGCGGGCTACGGGGCGGCCCGCGAACTGGCCCAGGCCCGGCTCGCCCTGCTGGTGGGCCAGCGCGGCGATGCCGAGAGCGCGCTGGCGAAGGTCATGGCGGGCATCAACGACGCCGCCGCCGCGCCCGCCTCGGCCTTGAGCCGCGAGCTCGCCGCGGCCGACGGCAAGGCCCATCGCTGGGTCCTCCTCGCCGCGGCGGCCGGTGAGCTGCGCGACATCGGCGGCCGGCAGGCCGGCTTCCTCCAGAGCTTGGTCGTCGCCCGCAAACCGGTGACGCCGGAGCAGCGGATCGCCTTCTGGACCGCCCAGGGCCGTGTCGACCAGCTGCTCGCCGGACTCGAGAAGGCGGTGGCCGATCCCGGCGCCGGCGAGGCGGTGGCGGCGGCGATGGAGGGCGTGCGGGGCGGCTACGTCCAGACCTTCTCCGCACTCAAGAAGGACCTGCTGCCGCATGTCGATACCGGCGCCTTCCCGCTCGACGGCGCGGCCTATCGCGACCGGGCGATTCCGATGTGGCCGTCGGTGCTGCGGCTGCGCGACACCGCGTTCGACCGCGCCGCCGCCCTCCTGGCGGAGCGTCGCACCGAGGCGGAACGCGGCCTCGGTCTGGCGCTGGCCGCCCTCGCCGCCACGGTCGCGGTCGGGCTCGGCGTGCTGCTTCTGGTGGTCGCGCGGGTGATCCGGCCTCTCGCCGGCATGGCCCAGGCGATCGGCCGGGTGGCCCGGGGCGATCTCGACGTGGCGATCCCCGGTATGGGGCGTCGCGACGAGATCGGCGCGATGGCGGGGGCCGTCGCGGTGTTCAAGGACAGCCTGATGCGCAACCGGGCCCTCGAAGCGGAAGCGGCGTCGACGCGGGCGGGCGCGGAAGCGCGGCGCCGGGCCGACCTGCACCGGATCGCCGACCAGTTCGAGGGCGCGGTGAGCGCGGTCGTCGGCCACGTGGCACAGGCGGCGCACGCCATGCAGGCGACCGCCCAGGCCATGGTGACCACGGCGACGCGGACGGCCGATCACAGCCACGCCGTCGCGGCGGCGGCCGGCCAGACGGCGGCCAACGTGCACACCGTCGCGACCGCGGCCGAGGAGCTGGGCTCGTCGATCGCCGAGATCAGCCGGCAGGTCGACGGTTCGGCCGCGCTCGTGCGCGTCACGGCGGCGGAAGCCGCGCAGACGGTCTCGCTGGTGCAGGACCTGAGCGGCGCGGCGGCCCGGGTCGGCGACGTCGTGGCGCTGATCTCCTCGATCGCCAGCCAGACCAACCTGCTGGCGCTGAACGCCACCATCGAGGCGGCCCGGGCCGGCGCGGCGGGCCGCGGCTTCGCGGTGGTCGCCGCCGAGGTGAAGGAGCTGGCCGGCCAGACCGCCAAGGCGACCGACGAGATCACCAGCCAGATCGCGGCGATTCAAGCCTCGACCGGCCGGGCCGTCGGGGCGATCGACGGGATCACGGCGCGGATCGGGGAGATCAGCGGCGTGGCGAACGCGATCGCGACCGCCGTGCAGCAGCAGGGAGCGGCGACGCAGGAGATCGTCCGCAACGTCGCCGAGGCCGCCGCCGGCACCGGCGAGGTCACCGGCACCATCGGCGCGGTCGCCCGGACCTCCGAGGACACCGGCGCCGCCGCCACCGAGGTCCTGGCCTCGGCCTCGGCGATGTCGCGGCGGACCGGGCAGCTGACCGAGGAGGTGACCCGGTTCCTCGCGACGATCCGGGCGGCATGATCCTTGTGGTGGGGCGGCGCTACGGCGTCGCCGCCACCACGATCCGCGTCCGGCTGATGAAGGCGCGCGGGTCGGCGCCCTGGTGGCCGTAGAGGTCGCGGGTGACCGTCACGCTCTTGCTCCCCAGGGCTTTGCGGCATTCCTCCTTGACGAAGGTCTCGCCGAGCGGGGTCTCGTCGCCGGCGGGCTTGGCCTCGGCGCAGGTCCAGCCGTCATCGCCCCAATGGCTGCGGGCCTGGAGCCCGAGCAGGTGCCCCTTCTTGCGCAGGTAGAGCGGCACCGCGTCGTCGGTCTCGATCACCAGCCCGTCGACCCGGGCGTCGTCACCGACGAGCAGCGTCAGCCGTGCCGGGTGGCCGGCGACCCGGGTGCCGTTGCGCGTGGTGCCGTCGGCATAGGCAAAGCCGATGGCGTGCCGGCCCTTGGCATCCGCCGGGCAGGAGCGCCACTCGCTCCAGCCCGAGAGGGGACGGGCCGGCCCTTCGCGGCAGGCGAGATCGCCATAGCCTTTGCTCGAGATCGCCGAGACCGGCATCCCGACCCGCAGGTCGCGGAGATCCGCGGTCTCGGGCCCGGCGGCGAGCGCCGGCCCGGCGCACAGGAGGGCGGCCAGAGCCGCGAGATCAGTGCGAGACGGTCGGCGCATCGGAGCCCTCCTTCTTGCGGTAGACGTCGCAGGCCCGGGAGGTCGTGCCGAAGAAGGCCGTGCACTCCGCGGCGGTCGGATCGCCCTTGCCCTTGAGTTGGGTGACGACGTAAGTCGCCACCGCATCGATCTCCGCCGGGCGCAAGAACACCGCCGTCTCCGGCGGCATGTTGCCGGCCATGTCGGCCTTCAGCGAATCGTAGCACTTCACCGTCTCGTAGGCGCCGCGCAGGTGGTAGGGCATGCCGGTCCCGGGCCGGCCGCAGCGCACCACCTCGGCGACCTGCTCCTTGTCGAGCTGCGTCTTGCGCAGCGACAGCGCGTCGCCGCCATAGCCGCCGCCGCCGCCGCCATGCCACTTGTGGCAGCCCGAGCAGGCTTTCTTGAACACCGCGAGATCGCCTTCGCCCGCAGCCGTCCGGGCGCCCTGCGCCCAGGCTGGACCGCAGGCGAGCGCGAGGCCGGCGAGCACAGCCGGCAACACCGTTTTCCGCATCCGTCAAAACCTCGTGCGCGGCGGGGCACTGATGCGCCCCGCCTGGACTGACATCGATTCAGAGCGCGAAGACGTAGAGCATCGAGCCGGTCTGGATGTTCTTCAGCTCCGGGGTCGAGTCGATGAACCACTTGTCCCAGGCGCCGCCGAGGCCGACCAGGATCGCGACATATTGCTTGCCGTCGACCGTGAAGGTCATCGGCGGGGCGTTGACGCCGCTGCCGGTGCGGAACTCCCACAGCTTGTCGAGGCTCTTGGCGTCCAGCGCCATCACCCCGCCGGACGGCTCGCCGGTGAAGACGAGGTCCGGCGTCGCCAGCATGCCGCCCAGCAGCGGGAACGGGGTCTCGTGCTTGCCCGCGACCTTGCCGGTCTTCACGTCGATCGCCGTCACGCTGCCGGTGATGCGGAACGGCTGGCTCGGCCCGCCGCCGGTGAAGAACTCGCGGGGCTTGAGGTTCGCTTGCGTCATCGCCTCGTGGGTGACGCGGTTGCAGCTCTCGATGACCGGGATGTACCAGTATTGCAAATTCGGGTTATAGGCGGTCGGCGGCCAGTTCTTGCCGCCCATGTTGCCCGGGCAGAAATCAGCGTTCTTGTTCTCGGCCGAAGGCGTCGCCGCAGGGTTGTAGCGCTGCACGTCCTTGGTCGGGTCGTACTCGAACGGCTTGCCGGTATCGGGGTTGATGCCCTTGGTCCAAGTCACCTTCTTGACGAAGGGCGTCGCCCAGACGAATTGGCCGTTGGTGCGGTCGACCGCATAGGCGAAGCCGTTGCGATCGGCCTCGATGGCGAGCTTGCGGCCATTGGCATCGACCAGCAGGTTCTCCGACACGCTGTCGTAGTCGTAGGGATCGTTCGGCGTGTGCTGGAAGTGCCACTTGATCTTGCCGGTCGTGGCATCGAGGGCCAGCGTCGAGTCGGTGTAGAGGTTGTCGCCCGGCCGGTAGGCATTGTCCCAGTCCGGGCCCGGATTGCCGACGCCCCAGACGATCGTGTCGGTGTCGGGATCGTAGGTGCCGGTGACCCAGGTCGAGCCGCCGCCGCTGACCGCCGCGTTGTTCGGGCCCTTCCAGGTCTCATAGCCGGGCTCGCCCTTGCCCGGGATGGTGTGGGTGCGCCAGACCTCCTTCTCGGTCTTCAGGTCGGTGGCGGCGATCCAGCCGCGGATGCCGTATTCGGCGCCGCCGACGCCGGAGATCGCCATCCCCTTCACGATGAGCGGCGCGCCCGTGATGGTCTCGCCCTTGTCGGGATCGGCGACCTGGCGCTGCCAGGCGACCTGACCGGTCTCCTTGTTGGTGGCGATCAGGCGCCCGTCGAGGGTGTGGCTGACCACGAGGTCGCCCCAGAGCGCGACGCCGCGGTTGTTGACGCCGCAGCAGGCGACCGCGCCGGCCCATTCCCGGTCGGTCTTCGGGTCCATCTTCCAGACGAGCTTGCCCTCGCCGCCATGGGTGTCGATCTTGTAGACCGAGCCCCACCCGTCGGTGACGTACATCATGCCGTTCTCGACGATCGGCGTCCCTTCGAGCCCGCCATGGCTCCAGATGCCGCCGGACTCGATGCCGCCGAGCGCCATCGTCCAGGCGACCTTGAGGTTCTTGACGTTGCCCTTGTTGATCTGGCTCAGCGTCGAGTAGCGGTGGCCGGCGAAGTTCTTGTGGTGCTGGATCCAGTTGCCCTCCTCCTTGTCGGCGTTCAGCAGGCGTTCCTGCGTGACGCCGCTCTCGGCCGCGCGGGCCGGGGCGAGGGAGAGGGTGCCGGCCATCAGGGCGGCGACGGAGGTCGCGGCAAGGATGCGTCGCGCCGTGCGGGGCGTCGTCATGGGTCTCTCCTCCAGGCGGCCTTATGGTTTGTCGTCGCCTCGGCGCGGGCCGCCTCGCGGCCGGGCGTGGTTTGGTGTGCGGTGGCTCAGCCGAGTCGGGTGGCACGACTCATCGCAGCTTCTTGTCTTTGCGTCATGTTCGCCGCCGAGCCGATGAGCGCGGCGGCGCATGACGTTCAGCGGGACGCGCGGACCTCGACCGGCACGTCCATCGCGCCGGCCTTGCGGAAGCTCGCCTGGCAGGTGAAGCGCTCGCCCGCGGCCAGCGGCTGGCGGGTCTGGAGCAGCATGACGTGCATGCCCTCGGGGGTCAGGGCGGTCTCGCCCGCGGCCTTGACGGGAATGGTCTGAACCGGACGTTTCGAGGGCGGACCCTCGCCGCCCTTGTCGACCGTGACCCGCTCGCTGAAATTCGCAAAGGGGCAGCGCAAGCGCACCAGGGCATCGGCCTCGGATGCGCGGTTCATCACCGTCAGGTGGAGCGGGATGTCGGCTCCGACCTTTGCCGTGGGCGCAACGAAGGCATGCACCACGTCGATATCGCCGGCCATGGCCGGGACACAGACGAGAAACAAGGCAACGGCCACGCTCGCAGCACGATTCCAGAAATAAACCCGTCGCGTCATCAGCGGCATGGCGTTGCCGTGATGGCATGGTCGAGCGGCATGGATGCTGGCATCCACTCTCCTCCCTCTTGCATCAGCTTCGCCTTTTCGCGGCGAATTGGGTGAGAGGGTAGCCGGCGCCGATGGTCCGTCAAGATCGAAGAATAAGAGGCTTCTGAAAAGTTGCCCGCGACCGATGCGGCAGGGCCTGGGGTTGGCGCCCCTCCCGCTCGGCCGGGAGCCGGGTTAAGGTCGGTGATTCGAAACGCCCGGATGGGAGGATGAGATGGCCGAGAGCGGGTCAGACGCGCCGCCGACAAGGGGCCGTTTCGACATCGGGGCGATCGCCGCCGCCTTGCCCGAGAGCGCGACCACGATGCTGGTCGACACCTACCTGACAGACCGGCCGGCGGCGAGCGCCCGGGTGTTTCGCGTCTACCGACCGACGCCGGCGCATTACCACGAGGGCTGCGACGAATATCTCTACGTGCTGTCCGGCCGCGGCACGTTCTGGATCGGTGATGCCTCCGACGAGGCGGAATTCGGCCCGGGTCAGCTCCTTGTCTTCGAGCGCGGCGTCGTCCACGCCCTGCCGCGCCTGATCGAGGAGCCGGTGGTGTTCCTCTCCGTCGACACGCCCCGGCGCGCCCCGACCGACGTGATCTTCGTCGATCCCGGCACCGGCACGGCGCAGAGCTTCATGGCCCGCAACGCTCACCGCGCCGATCCGGCTTGACCTGCCGGGCTCCGCCCGCGATGCACGGCGCATAACAAGCGGGAGGACACGCCATGATGGGCGAGAGCAAGGTCGCGCTGGTCACCGGCGCGGCGCGGGGCATCGGGCTGGCGGCGGCGCAACTCTTCCTCGACGAGGGGTGGCGCGTCGCGCTCCTCGACATCGACGGAGCGGCGCTGGAACAGGCGGTGGCCGCGCTCGGCCGGCCCGACGACACCCTGGCGCTGACCGCCGACGTCGCCGAAGCCGAGGCGGTCGCGCAGGCCGTCGCCGCGGTCGAGGCCCGGTTCGGCCGGCTCGATGCGCTGGTCAACAACGCCGGCACCGCGGTGTTCAAGCCGCTCCTCGACACCAGCCCCGCCGAGTGGGCCCGGGTGCTTGCCGTCAATCTCACCGGCCCGTTCCTGTTCGTGCAGGCGGCGGCTCCCCTGATGGCGCGGAGCGGCGGCGGCGCGGTCGTTAACATCACGTCGATCTCAGGCCAGCGCGCCTCGACCCTGCGGGTCGCCTACGGCACCAGCAAGGCCGCGCTGAAGCACCTGACGAAGCAGCAGGCGGTGGAACTCGCGCACCTGAACATCCGGGTCAATGCCGTGGCGCCGGGGCCGGTCGACACCGCCATGGCGAAGAAGGTCCACAGCGCGGCGATCCGCGCCGATTACCACGACGCCGTCCCGCTCAACCGCTACGGCCTGGAGCGCGAGATCGCCGACGCCATCGTCTACCTGTGCGGTCCACGGGCGAGCTACGTCACCGGCCAGACCCTGGCGGTGGATGGCGGCTTCGATGCGGCCGGGATCGGGCTGCCGACCCTGCGGCGTGACCTCGCGGCCCTCTGATACCATCGGCCCAAGATGCTGACGCATCGGGCCGATGAACCATCTCAAATTTTCGATGCCAAGCCAGAGGCTTGGCGAAAATTCGCGAACGGAACCAAAGGTCGTTTCCAACGACCGTTGGTATGACACGCACGCTGTTTGCACGCACGCTGTTTGCCGGTCCAGCCATCGGCAGGGCGAGATCGTTCGAGCTGGGTCCGGTGCTGCTGGCGGCGCCGCGCCGTCGCGGGCCCGACGGCCCGGGCCGAGGACATCCCCTCGACACGATCGCCGTCGCCTCGCCGAAGACCGATCGCGGCGGCGCGGAGCTGAGCCTCCTATCCCTTCTGCGGCCGCAGCACGCCATCGCTGGTCTTCGGGTCCGGCGCCGGGGCGCTCGGCCGCACGGTGCCGGTCGCATCCGTGTCGCCCGGGCGGACGCGCTCGGGCGGGGTCTCGTGGGGGGGCGGCATGTTGGGGGTCTGCTCGCGGCTGCGCTGCGGCGTGTCCGTGACCTGCGCCACAACGGGCGAGGCGGCCAGGACGGCGAGCAGGATGAGGCGGTGGATGCCACGGGTCATCGGGCTCTCCTGCGAAAGGTGGCGTGCAGTCTTGCCGAAGCAATCGCCACACGCCGGATCCGGTTCCCGCCCGATCAGCGCAGGGCGAGCATCCCCACCACCGCATCGCCGACCATCCGCTTGTGGCGCGCGCGCAAATCGGGCGCGCCGAGATCGACGGAAAAAATCGCCCCGAAGGTGTGCCGGTTCGAGACCCGGAAGAAGCACAGGGCGCTGATCATCAGGTGCACGTCGAGGGGATCGACATCCGGCCGGAACAGGCCCTCGCGCTGGCCGCGGGCGATGATGTCGGTGATCGTCTGGATCACCCCGAGATTGAGCCCGCGGATCGTCTCCGATCCCGCCAGGTGCTCGGCCCGGTGGATGTTCTCGATCGCCACGAGGCGGATGAAGTCCGGATGGGCCTCGTCATAGTCGAAGGTGAACTCGACGAGCCGGCGGATCGCCTCGGCCGGGCTCACGTTGCCGAGATCGAGATCGGCCTCGACCTGGCGGATATCGGCATAGGCTTTCTCCAGCACTGCGAGGTACAGGCCCTCCTTGCCGCCGAAGTAGTAGTAGATCATCCGCTTCGACGTGCGGGTGCGCTCCGCGATGGCGTCCACGCGCGCGCCGCTGAGCCCGAAGGCGGCGAATTCCTCCGTGGCGACCGCCAGGATGTCGGCCTTGGTCCGCTCGGGATCCTTGATGCGGGAGGAGGCGCGGGGCGTGACGGCGTCCATGGGTCGAACACTTCGGCGGGCGGGGGAGGGCGGCCGGGATGGGTGCTCTACCATCCCGGCCGCTCCGGCGCATCGGCTCGCGCCGGGATGTTGGTTACGCCAGCTCGTCGTCCAGCACCTCGCGGGCCCAGCGGAAGGCGCCGTTCGCCGCCGGCACGCCGGCATAGATCGCGGTCTGGATCAGCAGCGCCTGCAACTCGGACGGGGTGACGCCGTTGCGCAGGGCCGGGCGGATATGGAGCTTGAACTCCTCCTCGCGGCCGAGCGCCACCATCATGGCGAGCGTCACGAAGGAGCGGGTCTTCCACGGGATGCGCGGGTCGCCCCAAACCTCGCCCCAGGCAGTGCGGGTGATGAAGTCCTGCCACGGCCCCGCGAAGTCGCCGGCCGCGGCCAGCGAGCGCGCGACATGGGCCTCGCCGAGCACGCTCTTGCGGTTGGAAAGCCCGGTCTCGAACGCCACCGCGCCGGTCGCCGCCTCGGGCGCCCCGCGGTGACGGTCGAGGAAGCCGAGGAGGTGGGCGGCACTGGCCGCCGGCTGCTCGACGGCGAGGAGATGGGCGGCGTTCGGCAGCACCACCAGCTCGGCGTGGCGGATGCCGTCGCAGATCTCCTGCGCCATGGCGGGCGGCGTCGCCGGGTCGTCGCGCCCGGCGATCACCAGGGTCGGGGC
This sequence comes from Methylobacterium aquaticum, assembly GCF_001043915.1. Classification (GTDB taxonomy): domain Bacteria; phylum Pseudomonadota; class Alphaproteobacteria; order Rhizobiales; family Beijerinckiaceae; genus Methylobacterium; species Methylobacterium aquaticum. Next base: position 38,716 of record NZ_LABX01000018.1, read on the forward strand.
GGTGATGCGGTTCAGGACCGGCCGCAGGTCCATGCGGCCGATCGCGTTGCAGCACACGGCATAGCCGGCGGAATCCGTGCCGGTGAACTGCTGGCGCACCGGTGCCACCGCCTCAGGAGCCTTGGCCGGGAAGTCGGGCGTGAACCAGCGGGTCATCGTCGCCTCGACGATCGCCGCGGTGCCCTTCTCCCGCACCAGCGCGGCGCGCTCGTTCCAGGACGCCTCGCTCGGCATGAAGGCGGCGGTGGCCATCAGGGTCAGGCTGATGATCCGGTCGGGATGGCGGCTCGCCGCCGCCTGTCCGGTCATGCCGCCGAGCGACAGCCCGACCACGTGGGCACGGGGGATCTGAAGCGCATCGAGCAGGCCGATCAGATCCTCGGCCAGGTCCGCGATCTCGATCTGGGCGTCCCGCACCTGCGAGGCGCCATGACCGCGTGTGTCGTAGCGCAGCACCCGGTAGCGGCCGCGCAAGAGCGGCACCAGCGGGTCCCACATCGCCAGCGAGGTGCCGAGCGAGTTGGAGAAGACCACCACCGGCGCGCCGCTCGGGCCGGAGATCTCGTAGTTCAGACGGGTACCGTTGGCCTCGATCTGGGGCATGGGAACCTCGGGTTCAAGCGGAGTGCAGGAAGGCGGCAAGGCGCGACACCTCGGCGAGCGCCCGGTCGGCGGTGCGGGCCCCGGCCCGGATGGCGGGGGTCAGGTCGAAGGCGGCGTCGAGATCGGCGCCCGCTGCCTCGGGCCGGGTGCGCAGAACCTCCTGGAGCGAGCCCTGCCCGTCGCGGACGGCGCCGGCGGCCGCCTCGACCAGGGCGTGGGCGGCCTTGGCGCCGATCACCGGGCTGAGCCGGCCCGCCGCGGCATCGGCGAAGAGGAGACCTTGCGTCACGTCGATGGTGCGGCGCATCCGCTCCGGGTCGGGCACCAGCCCCTGGGCGAGGCCACGCGCCTCGCGCAAGGCGCCCGAGGCGAGGCCGAACAGGGTCGGCAGGGCGTGCCACTCGGCGTGCCAGGCGCCGGCCGGGCGCTCGTGGGCCGCCGCCATCCCGTCGAGAAGGATCAAGCTCGTGCCCTTGGCGGCGCCGAAGGCAGAAAGAATCACCGTCGAGGAGACGGGATTGCGCTTGTGCGGCATGGCCGAGGAGCCGCCGCGGCCCGGCACGTAGGGCTCCGCCACCTCACCGACCTCGGTTGTGGCGAGATGCGCCACGTCGGTGGCGAATTTGGCGAGCGCCCCCATCAGGAGGGCGAGCCACGACCCGGTCTCGGCGATGCGGGCGCGCCGCGTGTGCCAGGGCGCGAGGTCGGGGTGGAGACCGAGGGCCGCCGCGAATCCGTCGCCGACCGCTTCCGCTGTCTCGCCGAGGCCGGCGAGCGTGCCGACGGGGCCGCCGAGGGAGGCGGTGAGCACCCGCTCGCGCAAGGAGGGCAGCAGGGCCGCCACCTCGGCGATGCCGAGCGCCCAGATCGCCACCTTGAAGCCGAAGGTGACCGGCGCCGCGTGCTGGCCGTAGGTGCGCCCGACGCAGGGCGTCTCGCGGTGCTGGCGGGCGAGCCCCGAGAGACCGTCGAGGATCGCCTTCAGGTCCGCCGCGACGAGGTCGAGGGCGTCGCGGACCTGGAGCACCAGGGCGGTATCGGCGATGTCCTGGGTGGTGGTGGCCTTGTGGAAGGCGGGTTCCAGCTCCGGGGGAAGCGCCCCCTGCACCGCCTTGACGAAGGGGATCACCGGCACGCCCGCGACGGCAGTGCGCCGGCCCAAAGCCGCCGGATCGAGCGCCTTCGGGGCCATGCCTTCGATGGCGGGGGCAAGGGAGGCCGGCACCAGGCCGGCCTCGGCTTGCGCCCGGGCGAGGGCCGCCTCGGCCCGCAGCATCGCCGCCACCCGGGCCTCGTCGGCGAAGACGGAGCGCATCGCATCCGTGGCGAAGAGGGGCCCGAGCAGGGCGGAGTCGAGGGCCGAGAGCGTCATCGGATCAGGCCGCGGGCTTGATGTGGAGGAGGGCGCGCGCCTCCGCCGGGGTCGCGACCGTGCGGTTGTGGCGGGTCACCATCTCGGCGGCCAGCGAGACCAGCTCGGCATTGCTCGCGGCCAGGCGGTCCTTGGTCACCCGGACGTTGTCCTCGAGCCCGGTCCGCACCGCATCCGCCCCGCGGGCGAGCGCCCAGCCCATCACGCGGGCCTGCTCGCGGCCGATGCCGGCGGCGGTCCAGGTCGCGCCCGGGATCACGCGCTTGGTCTCGGCGAGCAGGATGTCGAGCAGGTGCTCGTCCGCCGGCATCGCGTTCTTCACGCCCATCACGAACTGGACGTGGGGATGGGCGTCGATCAGCCCGTCCTCGATCAGACGCTTGGCGCCGTGGATGTGGGAGAGATCGAAGATCTCGATCTCGGGCCGGATGCCATGCGTGTGCATCGACCCGGCGAGGTCGTTCACCAGGGTGGCGTGGTTCTCGTAGACGATGGTCGGGAAGTTGACCGAGCCGGTCGAGAGCGAGGCCATGTCGGGCCGGTGCACCAGCGAGAGGCCGCGCGCGCTCGGATCACGGCCGCGGCCGCCGGTCGAGAACTGCACGATCATGCCGGGGCAGTGCTTGCGCACGCCCTCCTGGACGGCGGCGAACTTGTCCGGGTCGGAGGAGGGCGACTCGTCGTCGTTGCGGACGTGGATATGGACCAGGGTGGCGCCGGCTTGATAAGCCTGATGGGTGGATTCGATTTGCTCGGCGACGGTGGTGGGGACCGCCGGGTTGTCCTTCTTGCGCGGCACCGATCCGGTGATCGCGACCGCGATGACGACGGGGTTCATGGTGGTTTCCTCAGTGATGATGGTCGTGCGTGCCGGGGTACTCCACCCTCCAGGTCATTCCGGAGTCGCGTCGCGGAGCCCGAAATCCAGAAACTCAGGTCTTTGAGAAGTCCGCGGAACGCGATCCGCTCGCTTCAGCACCATCGACGGTTCTGGATCCCGGGCTCCGCTGCGCGTCCCCGGGATGACGCGGAAGGCTTCAATCGCCGCGGCGTCGTGCTGTTTCACGTTTTACCGGGTCGATCTCACACGTCGAAGAAGACGGTCTCGTTCGGGCCCTGCAAGTGGATGTCGAAGACGTAGACGGTCTTGCCGTCCCGCTCCTCGCGGTTCGCCAGCAGGCTGTCGCGCTGCTGGCCGCGCTCGACGAGGTTCAGCACCGGGTCGTCGGCATTCGCTGCCGCCTCGTCGGCGAAGTAGAGCCGGGTCTGGAGACCGATATTGATGCCGCGGGCGGCGATCCAGAGGTTGATGTGGGGCGCCATCGGTCGGTGGCCTTTCCGGCCGACGACCGGGCCGGGCTTCACCGTCTCGAAGTGCCACAGGCCGGTCTCGAAATCCGAGCCGGTGCGGCCCCAGCCCCGAAAACCCTCGTCGAGGGGCTTGCCCTCCTGACGGTCGGCCGGGTGGTTGTAGCGGCCGGCGGCGTTGGCCTGCCAGATCTCGATCAGCACGTCGCGCACGGGCACGCCGGCGCCGTCGAAGACCCGGCCCTCGATGCGGATCCGCTCGCCCGCGGTGTCGGGGTCGGTCAGCACGTTGGTGAAGTTGGTCTCGAAGATGTCGAAGCCGGCCTGTTTCGGGATCAGCCCGATATGGACGTAGGGGCCCGCGGTCTGGGACGGCGTTTCCTGGAGGCGGACGGGAAGCGGCTGGACCATCGTCTCAGTTCCCCTGAAGCTTGTTCTCGAACAGCGTCTGCTGGCGGCCGCGCAGCACGATGTCGAACTTATAGGCGAGCATGTCGAGCGGCACCGCGGCGCCGAGGTCGAGGGGGGCGATCAGCCGTTCGGCCGCCGAGCGGTCGGGAATCCCGAGCACCATCGGGTCGCGCCAGATCAGCGGATCGCCTTCGAAGTACATCTGGGTGATGAGGCGCTGGGCGAAGCCGGAGCCGAACACCGAGAAGTGGATATGGGCCGGGCGCCAGGAATTGAGGTTGTTGCGCCAGGGATAGGGCCCGGGCTTGATCGTGCGGAAGTAGTAGAAGCCGTTTGCGTCGGTGATCGTCCGGCCGCAGCCGCCGAAATTCGGGTCGATCGGGGCGAGGTAGCGGTCGTTGCGGTGGCGGTAGCGCCCGCCCGCATTGGCCTGCCAGAACTCGACCAGGGTGTGGGGTATGCCCCGGCCGTTCTCGTCGCGGACATGGCCGTGGACGAAGATCCGCTCGCCGATCGGCTCGCCCTCGCGGGCGTAGTTGAGGATCAGGTCGTTGTCGAGCGGGCCGAGTTCGGAGTGGCCGAAGGCCGGGCCGGTCACCTCCGACAGGGAGGATTGCAGCGAGATCATCGCCCGGCGCGGCGAGCGCAGCACGCTGGTCTTGTAGTCCGGCGTGAAGGCCGGCGGGTGGATCGAACGGTCCCGTTGCAGGAACTCGCTGTCGGCGTCGGTCATCGTCTCCTCCTGGAGGCCCGTCGGGGCCGTGGCAGGTCGTGCGAGGGGTGATCCTCGGTGGCTCTTGCTGGCCCGGTCGTTCGACGTGCCCGCGGGACTTACCACCGTCCCGGGGGCCGAGCCATGTCGGGGTGTCGCGAGGACGGGAACTCCTCGGGATGCCGGTGTCTCAGGACAGGGCCGGGGCCCGGCCGCCGAGCGCTCCGAGATACTCGGAGAAGGCGCCGACCGAGGACAGGTCGGCCGCCGCCGAGAGCAGGTCCGGCGCGATGGCGTCGCGCTGCGCGACCGTGAGGCGCAGGCTCGGGCCGGCGACGCTGAGGTTGCCGATCGCCCGGCCGGTCTGCGGATGCACGATGTTGGCCGCCATCGCGGCGGCGCCCGGGGTGTTGGTGTCCTGCACCCAGGCATAGCCCCGGGCCCGGGCCTCGTTCACCAGGCTCATCAGGGCGGCGATGGTGCGCGGCGCGTTGGGCCCGCACTCCTCCGGGGCGCCGAGGCCTTGGCGCATCACGAGGCGCAGCGCCTCCTCGTCGGTGAGGCTGGCGAGCCACGCGATGCCGGTCGAGGTGGTGGAGAGCCGGGCCTCCGTGCCCATGTCGCCGTCGTAGCGCAGGCCGGTGCGCGCGCCTTGCGCCTTCGCCACCCAGACCAGGCGCGGGTAATCGACCACCGCGAGGCGGGCCAGCTCGCCGCTGAGATCCGCCAGCCGGTTGAGCACCGACTGGGCGATGTCGACCACGCCGGTGCGCGAGAGGTGCTTGAGGCCGAGCGTCGCGAACTTGGTGGTGAGGAGATAGCGGCCGGTCTCGCCGTCCTGCACGACGTAAGCGTACTCGGCCAGTTCGGCCAGGAGCCGGTGCACGCCGCTCTTCGGGATATCCAGCGTCTCGGCGATGGATTGGAGCGGGAGCCCGCGCGGATGGTTCGCGAGGAGTTCCACCAGATCCAGGACGCGCCGCAGCAGGGAGCCGGCCATCTCTCGTCTCGTCTCATGCGCTCACAAATATGGAACGCAGTTCTGGATTTGAATGGAGTTCCGTCCTAAGTCAAGACGGGTGGACCGGAGAGGGGAGACGGGCATGCGCGGCGGAACGGGCCAGCACGAGACCCTGATCGGCATCGCCCTGATGGTGAGCGCGGTGGCGGGCTTCGCCTCGATCGACGCCTCGGCGAAGTTCCTGAGCGGGACAATGAGCCCGATGCTGATCGTCGCCGTGCGCTACCTCGTCAGCTTCGTCATCGTGGCGGCGTTCCTGGCCGCGCGGCGCGACATCGTCGGGCTGATGCGGACCCGCAGGCCCGGGTTGCAGGTCTTGCGCTCGCTCTGCCTCGTGACGGCGACGATGTGTTCGTTCGTGGCGCTCCGCTACCTGCCGCTGGCGCAGGTGACCTCGATCACCTTCGCCTCGCCGCTCGTGGTGGCGCTGATCGCCGGACCGCTCCTCGGCGAGCGGGTCGGCTGGCGACGGGCGGCGGCGGTGCTGGTCGGCTTCTCGGGGGTGCTGGTGGTGAGCCGGCCGGGCGTCTCAGGGATGCATCCGGCGGCGTTGCTCGCCGTGGTGACGGCGTTGGTCAACGGCGTCTACATCGTGGTCACGCGGATGCTCGCCGCCTCCGATCCGCCCGAGACGACCATGTTCTATACCGGCCTCGTCGGCTCGGTGCTGACCGCACCGGCTTTGCCGTTCCTGTGGGAGACGCCGAGTGCGCCCTCGACCTGGATCGGTATCGTGTCGGTCGGATTCTTCGGGGCGCTCGGGCACTGGCTGCTGATCCTGGCGCATCGCCGGGCGCCGGCCTCGACGCTGGCGCCCTTCGCCTATGCCCACCTGCTCTGGGCGGTGCTCCTCGGCGTCCTGGTCTTCGGCCACCTGCCGGACCATTGGACGGTGATCGGCGGCGCGGTGGTGGCGGCCTCCGGGCTGTACCTCCTGTACCACGAGCGCCCGCGGGTCACACCGCCGGGGGAGGAGGGGGCGGCGTGAGCCGCCGCCTCCGGAACCCTCCCCCGCAAAGAGGGGAGGGTTCGGGGCGGTGCACCCTATGCCTTACGTCACCACCGACGGCTCGGTCCGGCCAGTATGCTGCACGATCCCGGCGATCGCCTCGGCGGCCGCCACGACCGGAGCCAGCATCTCGGCGGTCGGCGCGTCGAGCCGATCTTTCGAGAAGCGTTCGAGATAGACCCGGAGCGTCGCCCCGACCGTGCCGGTGCCCGACAGGCGAAAGACCACCCGGGCGTCCTCGCGGAACAGGATCCGCACGCCCTGGCGCGCCGTCACCGAGCCGTCGACCGGGTCGGTATAGGCGAAGTCGTCCGCGGCCTCGACCGTCAGCTCCCCGAATCGCTGCCCCGGCAGCCCGGCGAGCTTGTCGCGAAGGGCCGTCATCAGGCCCTCGGCCGCAGCGCTCTCGACCTCCTCGTAATCGTGGCGGGCGTAGTAGTCGCGGCCATAGGCCGCCCAGTGGTCGCGCACCACCTGATCGGCGCGCTTGCCCGTCGCGGCGAGCAGGTTGAGCCAGAGCAGCACCGCCCACAGCCCGTCCTTCTCGCGCACGTGGTTCGAGCCGGTGCCGGCGCTCTCCTCGCCGCAGAGCGTGATCCGCCCGGCATCGAGCAGGTTGCCGAAGAACTTCCAGCCGGTCGGGGTCTCGAAGGCCGGGATCCCGAGAGAGGCCGCGACCCGGTCGGCGGCGCGGCTCGTCGGCATCGAGCGGGCGATGCCGGAGAGGCCGGCCTTGTAGCCCGGCGCCAGATGCGCGTGGGCGGCGAGGATCGCCAGGCTATCGCTCGGGGTGACGAAGAGGTGGGGCGCCACGATCATGTTGCGGTCGCCGTCGCCGTCGGACGCCGCGCCGAAATCGGGCGCGTCCGGGCCTGTCATCTCCGCCATCAGGTCGTGGGCGTGAACCGGATTCGGATCCGGGTGATGGCCGCCGAAATCGGGCAGCGGCTCGGCATTGACCACCGTGCCGGCAGGCGCGCCGAGGCGCCGCTCCAGGATCTCCACCGCGTAGGGGCCGGTGACGGCGCTCATCGCATCGAAGCGCATCCGGAAGCCGGAGCGGAACAGGGCCGCAACGCCGTCGAAATCGATCAGGGTCTCCATCAGCGCGGCGTAATCCGCCACCGGATCGATCACCGAGACGGTGGCCTCACCGAGCGAGACGTCGCCGAGGGTGTCGAGATCGATGTCGGCCGCCTCGACGATGCGGTACTCGGTGATCGCCTTGGTGCGGGCAAAGATCGCCTCGGTCACCGGCTCGGGCGCCGGGCCGCCGTTGCGGGCGTTGAACTTGATGCCGAAATCGCCCTCGGGCCCGCCGGGATTGTGGCTCGCCGACAGGACCACGCCGCCGATCGCGCCGGCTTTCCGGATCACGCAGGAGGCGGCCGGGGTCGAGAGCAGGCCGCCGCGGCCGACCAGGATGCGCGAGAAGCCGTTGGCGGCGGCGATCTTCAGGGTCGTCTGCACCACCTCGCGGTTGAGGAAGCGTCCGTCGCCGCCGACCACCAGCGTCGTGCCGGCCCGGTCGGGCAGGCAATCGACGATCGCCTGGACGAAATTCTCCACGTAGGCAGGCTGGCGGAAGACCGGCACCTTCTTGCGCAGGCCCGACGTGCCGGGCTTCTGGTCGGGAAAGGGCTGCGTGGGGACGGCCTTGACGGTCATGGGGTCTCGTCTCGGGAGAGGGCGGGGGCCGGGCGGCCCCGTCTGCCAGGCTTATGCCGCCTCGTGCCACCGGCGGCCAGCCCGGCCGGCCGGTTTCGCGATGATCCCCTACGCCGCCGTGTCGGCGACGGGCGGCAGGCCCGTGGTCAGGTGCCGGAACCCGTCGATCGGACCCGGCCGGCCGAACAGATAGCCCTGCGCCTCCTGGCACGCCTCGGCCCCCAGGAAGGCGAGTTCGCCCGTCGTCTCCACCCCCTCGGCCAGGACCGGCAGGCCGAGACCTCGCCCGAGGCCCAGCACCGTCCGCACGATCGTGGCGGCCTGCTCGCTCGAATCGACCGCGCGGGTGAACGAGGAATCGATCTTGATCTTGTCGAACGGGAAGGCCCGCAGGTTCGACAGGGACGAGTAGCCGGTCCCGAAATCGTCCATGGCGATCCGCACCCCCATCGCCTTGACCCGGCGCAGGGTGGCAAGCGCCCGCGGCAGGTCGCGGATCAGCGCCGTCTCGGTGATCTCGAGTTCGAGGCGGGCGGCGGGAAGGCCGGTGGCGAACAGCACCTCGTGCACCAACTCCGAGAAGCCCGGGGCATGAAGCTGGACCGCCGAGACGTTGACGGCGATGCGCAGCGGGTTGTCCCAGGACGCCGCCTCGCGGCAGGTCTCGCGCAGGACCCACTCGCCGATCTCCAGGATGCTGCCGGTCTCCTCGGAGATCGGAATGAAGCGATCCGGCGGCACGGTGCCGCGCTCGGGATGGTGCCAGCGCAGCAGCGCCTCGAACCCGACCGCCTCGCCGGTATCGATGCGGGTCTGGGGCTGGTAGACGACCCGCAATTCTCCCCGCTCGATCGCGTGGCGCAGGTCGTGCTCGATCTGGCGCCGCTCGCGGACCTGCACGCCCATCAGCGCCTCGTAGAAGCGCAGTTGGCCGCGGCCCTCCTGCTTGGCGCGGTACAGGGCGGTGTCGGCCTGGACCATCAGGGTCTCCGCATCCTCGCCATCATGCGGATAGAGCGCGAGGCCGAGGCTCGCCGCCGCAATGGCGCCGGCCGGCCCGGCTTCGGCCTGCCGCAGGGCGGCCAGGATCGCCTCGCCGAGCGCCTCGGCGCCCGCCGCATCGAGGTTCGGCGCCAGCACGGCGAACTCGTCGCCACCCAGCCGCGCCAGCATCTGGCCGGGGCTCAGCACCGGGGTGATCGCCGCGCAGACGGCGCGCAACAGCGCGTCGCCGGCGGCGTGGCCGAACAGGTCGTTGACCTCCTTGAAGCGGTCGAGATCGGCGCAGAGCACCGCCAGCGGCCGGCCGGCGGCCTGGGCGAGCGCGATCTCCTGCCCCAGCCGGGCGTTGAAGCTGGTACGGTTCGGCGCCCCCGTGAGCGCGTCGTGATGGGCGAGATAGGCGATCCGTGCCTCGGCGCGCTTGCGTGCCCGCAGGTCGCGCACCGCCAGGGCGGCGTGCGGTCGGCCGGCGAAATCGATGACGCGGCGGATCACCTCGACCGGGATCAGGCTGCCGTCGTCCCGGCGCAGCTTGGCCTCGGGCACGTCCGGGGCCTCGGCCGGGCCGGAACCGGTCGCCTCGTCGAGGAAGTCCGAGAGGGCCGCCCCTGTCAGCGCCTCGGCCGTCCGGCCGACGAGGTCGGCGAAGCTGTCGTTGACGGTGACGATCCGATCGCCGTCGCAGACCATCAGCCCCTCGACCGCGGCGTTGGCGAGCCCGCGCATCCGGTCGCCCTCAAGGGCCGAGCGGCGCTCGTCACGCAGATGCAGCCACAGGCCCGCGAAGGCGAGCAGCAGGATGGTGATGCTCGCGACGGCCACCGCCATGGCGAGGATCTCCGCCGGCACCGCGGTGCCCGACAGGGTGATGCCCGGATCCGGCGTGATCACGGCGGCGGCCATCGCGGTGAAGTGCAGGCCGCAGATCCCCGCCACCATCAGGCCGGCCCCGGCCAGCTTCCTCCGCACCGAGCCGTCCCGCAGGGTCGTGGCGAGGGCCAGGCTGCCGAACCCGGCGCCGGCCGCGAGCGCCACGAGCACGAGCCCCGGATTCCAGGCGATGCGGCCCGCCACCTCGAAGGCCGCCATGCCGGTGAAGTGCATCGCACCGACGCCGAGGCCGATCTGCGCGCCGCCGAGCCACGCCGCCCCGGGCAGGCCCGGCCGCAGGGCGACCCAGAAGCCCGCCGCCGCCATGCCGATCCCGATCATCAGGGACAGCCCGGTCAGCCCGAGGTCATAGGCCGAGGCGAGGCCGGGCGAGAAGGCCAGCATGGCGATGAAATGCGTGGCCCAGATCCCGGTCCCGCCCGCCAGGGCGGCGGTGGCGAGCCAGAGCCGGCGCTCGCGGCCCACACTGAGCCGGGCATGGTCCAGAAGCGTCAGGCTGGTCGCCGCAGCCAAGTTGCATACAACTGCCGCGAGAAAAATGAGTTTGAGGTCGTGAGTGGCGGCGAGACAATTGTAGAGGGCGGTCACGAGCTGCGTCCCATGGGTGGGCTCTTCATGGCGCGATAGGTGCGCCCCGCGCGGTGAACATCCACATTGTCGTTTGCACCCTCAGCACGTTTCTTTGGGCGCTTAGTGAATGTGTCCCTAAGGAATCCGGGCGCGGATCTTTGATTTCTGCCCATCGGGCGCCCGCCCCGGCCGCCGCCCGGTCGGCATCTGCGCCCCTCTTGGCGGCCCGCCCCTCCGCCCGATATCCGGCCCCGACCAGCAAGGGATACAAGCGCGATGCAGAACGAGGAGGCCGGCACCCCGGCGCGGCCGGCACTGGACGAGGACACCATCGCCTTCGCGGGCCGGGTCTTCCAGTATGCCCGCCTCGGCCACCATGCGGAGCTGGGCGAGCTGCTGGCCATGGGCCTGCCGCCCAACCTGCGCAACGACAAGGGCGACACGCTGCTGATGCTCGCGGCCTATCACGGCCATGTCGAGACGGTGCGCGTGCTGATGGCGCACGGGGCCGATGCGGAGATTCCCAACGACCGCGGCCAGACCCCGCTCGCCGCGGCGGCGTTCAAGGGCGCGATGCCGGTACTCCTGTCCCTCCTCGACGGCGGGGCTGCGATCGACGGCGCCGGCCCGGACGGGCGCACCGCCCTGATGACGGCCGCGATGTTCAACCGCGTCGCGATGGTCGAGACGCTGTTGGCCCGTGGGGCCGATCCGGCCCGGCGCGATGCCGGCGGCCACACCGCCGAGAGCGCCGCCCGCGCGATGAACGCGCCGGACACGCCGGAGCTTCTTGCCCGTGCGGTCGCCGCGGGAGAGGCGCGTTAAATCGGCGGCGGCACCGCCTTCGCCACCATCAGCCCGCGCCGGGCCTCGATCGTCTGCCAGACCATCAGCGCCGGCACGCCCAGCACCACGTCCGGCACCCGTTTGACCAGCGAGAGGGCGAGCGCGGTGTGCGGATCGATGCCGAACAGGCTGCCGAGGACCACGAAGCCGCCCTCCTGCACCCCGAGCCCGCTCGGAACCGGGAAGGCGGCGGACTTGATCGCCTGGCTCAGGGATTCGAGCACCACCGCCTCGGCCAGGGTCACCCCCTCGATGCCGATGCAGCGGAGCGCGATCCAGATCTCCAGGGCGCCGAGGAACCAGGCGGCGAGGTGGAGCAGGAATCCTTGCGTCAGCGGCAGCCAGCGCCGCCGGTCCCACACCGCGTCCAGGGACGCCTGCACGCCACCGCCGGCCGGGGCGGTCCCGCCCTCCGCGGCGAAGCGGCGGGCGAGCGCCGTGACCCGGCGCTCGATGAAGGCTGCGCCGCCGTAGCGCTGCACCGCGAAGAAGGCGGCGAGCACGACGCCGCTCAAGGCCAGCCCCTTGGCGCACCAGGCCGCCAGGGTCGCGGCCTGCTCGCCCTCGACCTGCGACAGCAGCACGACGCCGGTGAGCGCGAACGCCGCCTCGGTGACGACCTGGAAGAACATGTCGACCAGGATGCCGGCGGCGCTCGCCGAACCGGTGACGCCCCAGAAGGTGAGCAGGCGCGCGCCCAGCACCTCGCCGCCGACCGAGGCGACGGGCAGGAGCGTGTTGACGCCCTCGCGCACGAAGCGCAGCACCACGAACGGCCCGGCGGCGACGCCGACGAGGCCGGTGAGGATCCGGGCCCAGGCCACGCCGCACAGCCCGATGATCGCCACCCGCACCAGCACCACCGCGGCGATGCCGAGGAGGCCGATGCGCCCAAAGGCATCGGCCACCGCCCCGACGTCGTTGGCGGCGACGAGCCAGAGGGCGAGCCCCACCCCGATCGCGGCGCCGAGGAGCGGGACCCGCCGCAGCAGGCGGCGCCCGAGGCTCGGCCGGGCTTGCGCCGCACCGGCGCCCGCCATCACGGCGTCCCGCCCGGCTCTTGCCCCCGCCTGGCCGGCAGCAGCGCGTCCAGCATCGCCTCGGGTTCGAGCGCGGGATCGAGCACCAGGAGGCGCCCTTCGCCGAGGGAGCCGGCGGTGGCGAGCGTCAGGCTGCGCTTCGGGCACAGGCCGAGGCAGCCGGTCTCGACCACCCGCACCTTGCGGCCGCGGTGACCCGCCTTGAGGGCGCGCTTCAGCCCGCCCCGGACCGCCTTGGCACCGACCCCCTGCCGCTTGGCGCATTTGGCGCACAGCATCACGATCTCGGCGAAGGGGGCGGCGGCCGCCTTGGCGGGCCCGCGTTTCGTCACCTCGGCTTTGCTCACCGTGTTCCGGTCTCCCGCTTCGTCACCAAGTCCGAAACCGGAGTTAAACCGCGGGTGGTACGGGTGCAACGCGGCAAGACGCGTCGCCCGCCGGACGCGGCGGCGGATCAGGCGCTCCGCTGGTGCCGGCCGGTGCCCGCCATGGCGGGCCGTAACGGGACAGGCGAGGCGCGGAAATGCGCCCCTCCCCGGTGACAACCCTGCCCCGGGGACAGGGGGCCGCTCTCACAACGATGAATTGAAAATCACGGTCTCAGCATCACCTTTGCGTCAGGCCGCCGCGCCCAGGCGCACGCACCGCGCCGCATGTCCCGGCGCCACCGCCACCCGCGCCGGCAGGCCCGACCGGCAATCCGGCACGACGAGGCCGCAGCGCGGCTCGAACGGACAGCCGGGCGGCGGGTCGGCGAGGTCGGGGGGCGAGCCCGGGATGGTGGGCAGCCGCACGCCTCGCGGCGAATCCGGGGTGATGCGGGAGGCGAGCAGGCCCTGCGTATAGGGGTGGGCCGGCGAGCCGATTACCTCGCCGCTCGCGCCCACCTCGACGAGATGGCCGCCATACATCACCGCCACCCGATCGGCGACCTGGACCGCGACGCCGACATCGTGGGTGACGAAGATCACCGCGAGGCCAAGGTCGCGCTGCAACTCGCGCAGCAGCAGCAGGATCTGGATCTGCACCGTGGCGTCCAACGCCGTGGTCGGCTCGTCGGCGAGCAGCACCTTCGGCCGGCAGGCCAGCGCCAGCGCGATCATCGCCCGCTGGCGCATGCCGCCCGACAGCTCGTGCGGATAGGCGTCGAGGCGCCGGGCCGGGGAGGGGATGTGGACCCGCTCGAACAGCTCCAGCGCCCGGGCGCGCCCGGCGGCCCGGGACACGCCCTCGTGGCGGATCACCGCCTCGGCGATCTGGTCGCCGATGCGGTAGACCGGATCGAGGGCGAGGCCCGGATCCTGGAAGATCATCGCGACGGTGCCGCCGCGATAGGCCGAGAGCGCCCGGGGCTTGAGCGCGAGCACGTCATGCCCGTCGACCCGGAGATGCCCGCCGATCCGGGTGCGGGATTCGGGCAGGAGCCGCATCAGGGCCCGCAGGGTGACGGACTTGCCCGAGCCCGATTCGCCGAGCAGCGCCAGCGCCTCGCCGGCCCGGATGGTGAAATCGACCCCGCCGACCGCCCGGACGGGTTTGCGGCCGCCGAGGAAATCGACCGTGAGGTCGCGGACCTCGATCAGGGCGTCGGAGATGCCCGCCGTAGCGGCATCGGAGGGGCGCAGGGGTGCGTTCATGATTCGCGCCTCACGCCGCCATCGCGGCGGCCGGAGCCTTCGGGTGGCCGGAGCCCGCCACCGCCATGTGGCAGGCGGCGAAATGCGCCGGCGCGACGGGATCGAGGCCCGGCTCGCGGATGCGGCAGATGTCGGCCGCGAACTGGCAGCGGGTGTGGAAGCGGCAGCCCGGGGGCGGGTTGATCGGGTTCGGCGGATCGCCGGTGAGCGGCGCCTCTTCGAGCCGGGCATTCGGGTCGGTCGACGGCTGCGAGGCCAGCAACGCCGCCGTGTAGGGGTGGCGCGGGGTGCTCAGGATCGCGTCGGCCGGGCCGATCTCGGCGACGCGGCCGAGATACATCACCATCACCCGGTCGGACATGAAGCGCACGACGTTGAGATCGTGCGAGATGAAGATGTAGGTCAGGCCGAATTCCTGCTTCAGGTCGGTGAGCAGGTTCAGCACCTGCGCCTCCACCGACTTGTCGAGGGCCGAGACCGCCTCGTCGAGGATGAGCAGCCGCGGCTCGAGGGCAAGCGCCCGGGCGATGTTGACCCGCTGGCGCTGGCCGCCCGAGACCTCGTGCGGATAGCGCCCGCCGAAGCGCCGCGGCTCCAGGCCGACCCGGCGCAACAGGTCGTGGGCGCGCGACAGGGCCGCCGCCGCGGACAGCCCGTGCGCCCGCGGGCCGAAGGCCACCGATTCCTCGACCGTCAGCCGCGGGTTGAGCGAGGCATAGGAATCCTGGAACACCATCTGCACCTGGCGGCGATAGGCTTTCAGGTCGAGGGCGCGGGAGCCGAGCAGCTCGCCGTCGAAGACGATGTCACCCTTGTCCTGCCGGCTGATCTGCATCAGCAGGCGGGCGGTCGTCGACTTGCCGCAGCCCGACTCGCCGACGACGCCGAGGGTCTCCCCCTTCATCACCGAGAAGTCGACGCCGTCGACGGCCCGCACCGCAAGTCCCTTGCCGAACAGGCCGCCCTTGCCGGGAAAGTGCTTCACCAGCCCGTCGACGGTCAGGAGCGGCTGGGCGGGACCGCCGCGGTCGCGGGGATCGAGCTCGGTCACTGGCGCACCTCCATGGCCGAGCGCAGGCCGTCCGACAAAAGGTTGAAGGAGATCGAGGTGAGAAAGATCATCACGCCGGGTAAAGCCGCCACGACCGGGTTGACGTAGATCGCGGTGCGCAGGGTGTTGAGCATCAGGCCCCATTCCGGCTCCGGCGGCTTCACGCCGAGGCCGAGGAAGGACAGGCCGGAGGCCAGGATCATCGACACCGAGATCAGGCTGGTGGCGTAGACGAAGACCGGCCCGAGCACGTTGCCGAGCACCTGCACCCGCACCACCGTGACCGGATGGGCGCCCGAGACCCGGGCCGCCTCGACATAGTCGCGGTTGCGGATCTGCACCGTGACGCTCTCGGCGACGCGGGTGATCTGCGGCACGAACACGACCGTGAGCGAGACGATGGAATTCAGGATGCCGGCCCCGAGCGCGCCCGAGAGCGCGATGGCGAGGAGCACCGACGGGAAGGCGAAGAACACGTCGACCACGCGCATGATCAGCGTGTTGACCCAGCCGCCGGCATAGCCCGCCAGGATTCCGAGGCCGGATCCGATGAAGAACGCGATGACGACCGGCAGCACGCCCATGAACAGCGACAGGCGCCCGGCATAGAGCAGCCGCGTGAGCATGTCGCGGCCGAGCTCGTCCGAGCCGAGCCAGTAGGTCGCGTCGCCGACGTGGCGCAGGCGCCGGACCATCGAGCCCTTGAACGGGTCCATCGGGGCGATCAGCGGCGCGAAGATCGCCGCGAGGACGATGGCGAGGATCACGAGACCGGCCGCCATCGCGACCGGGTCACGGGCGAGCCGCCGCAGCACGCTGCCCCAGTAGCCGCGGGAGGCTTGCACCGGGATCTCGGGCGCCGGCACCGACGCGACGGGATCGCCCGTGAGGGAGGTCTGGCTCGACATCGGGTCAGGCCCTCTCGATGCGGGGGTCGAGGGCGGTCTGCACCACGTCGACCAGGAGGTTGAGGGAGACGAAGAACATCGCCAGGACCAGGATCGTGCCCTGCAACAGCGGCAGGTCGCGCTGGAAGATCGCGGCGTTGAGGAGGAAGCCGGTGCCCGGCCAGGCGAACACCGTCTCGATCAGGATCGAGCCGCCGAGCAGGTAGCCGAGCTGCAACCCCATGATGGCGATGGCGGTGGGTGCCGCGTTCTTGACCACGTGGCGGAAGACGCCGAACTCGGACAGGCCCTTGGCGCGGAGCGCCTGCACGAAGTCCTGGTGCAGGATGTCGCCGACGAGCGCCCGGACGGTGCGGGAGATCACCCCCATGGGGATCACCGACATGGTGATGGCGGGCAGCAGGATGTAGCGCAGGTGCTCGATATCGGGGACCCAGTTGCCCGACCCTTGCGGCCCCGCGCCGGTCGGCGGCAGCCAGCCGAGGGTGGCCGAGAACACGATCACCAGCACGATGCCGAGCCAGTAATGCGGCACGCTGACCCCGAATACCGCGATGGCCGAAGCGACCCGGTCGAGCCAGGAATCGCGGGCATAGCCGGCGACGAAGCCGAAGAAGGTGCCGAAGGTGAAGCCGATCAGCGTCGCCATCGAGGCGAGGATCAGGCTGTTGCCGACGGCACGGCCGACCTCCGACAGGACCGGGCGGCCGGTGGCGATCGAGGTGCCGAGATCGCCGTGCAGGATCTTCCAGAGCCACAGGCCGTATTGCACCGGCAGCGGCTTGTCGAAGCCGTAGGCCGACCGCATCTGCGCCTGCATCTCGGCGGTGGCGTCCACCGGCAGGATCGCGCTCAGGGGATCGCCGGGGGCGAGGTGGACGAGGAGGAAGCACACCAGGCTGACGCCCAGGGCGACCGGGGCGGCGTAGCCGATGCGCTTGAGGATGAAGAGGATCATGACGAGCGGATCCTTGCGGCGGCGCCGGAATCTCGGGGGGCGGGCCTGGCCCGACGGGTCTGCGATCCTCCGGGGCATCCCGGGACCGCGAAAGCGGAGCCCGGGATCCGGAACCGCAGGAGGTGCCGGACGGGGCGGGACCGTGCCCGCCTTGTCCTGAAGTCCCGGCGCTTCTGGATTCCGGGCTCCGCGGCGCGGCCCCGGAACGACCAGGAGGATGTCAGTTGTAACGTTGGCCTCTCACGCGAGGCAGGCGTCTACTTCGCCATGGTGATCGGCGAGAAGTCCTGGAACCAGCTCTGGGCCTGGACGAAGCCCTGCACCTTCTTGCTCATTGCCCGCGGGTTCACGTCGTGGGTGACCATCAGGAACAGGGCGTCATCCACGAACTTCTCGTGGATCTTCCGCAACACGGCCACCTGGTCCTTCGGCTCGAAGGTCGTGCGGACCTCGTCGAACAGCTTGTCCATCGCCGGGTCGCAGTAATAGCCCCAGTTGGTGCCGTTCGGCGGCGCCAGGTTGCATTGGGCGTGGCGGATGAAGGCAGTGAACGGATCCTGGATCAGGTAGGAGTAGTTCATCGCGGTGCCACCCCGCGCGCTGTCGGATTTGGAGCCGGCACGCCAGATGTTGATGAGCGTGTTCCACTCCACGACCTCATAGTCGATCTTGATGCCGACCTCGGCGAGGTTCTGTTGCAGGAACTCGTTCATCGGCAGCGGCTGCATCTGGCCGGAGCCCGAGGCCGAGATCAGCACCTTGGTGGTCAGCGGCTTGTTCGGGCCGTAGCCGGCCTCCTTCAGCAGCGTCTTGGCCGCTTCCGGATCGTAGCCGAGCTTGAAGGTCGGCTTGCCGAACCACGGATGGCCGGGGGTGAGGAAGCCTTCGGCCGGGGTGGCGAGGCCTCCTAAGAATTCCTTCAGGCCCTCGCGGTCGATGGCGAGGTTGGCGGCCTTGCGCACGCGGACGTCGTTCCACGGCGAGCCCTCGGCCCGCGACAGGTGCCAGGTCCAGTTATGCGGGTAGAGGTTGGTGACCAGGGCGAAGCCCGCGGCCTTGAGCGAGGGCACCGCGTCCGGCGCCGGTGCCTCGATCCAGTCGACCTGGCCCGAGCGGAGCGCCGCGACCCGCGCATTGGCCTCGGGCAGCGGCACCAGGACCATGCGATCGAGCTTCGGCACGCGGCCCTTGTCCCAGTACGCCTTGTTCGGCGCCAGCTCCAGGCGCTCGCGCGGCACGAAGCCCGTCACCGTCCACGGCCCGGTGCCGGAGGGCGCCTTGGCGACGGCGTCCCAGCTCTTGCCCTGCTTCTCCCAGTTGGCGGGAGACGACATCAGGATCCAGGCGATCTGGTAGGGGAAGGTGGCGTCCGGGGTCTTGGTGACGATCTCGAGGGTCAGCGGATCGATCGCCTTGTAGGAGGCCACCGCCGGGATGCGGGTGCGGCCCTGCGCCGACTGGCGCGGATCGAATTGCGGGCTGTCCGACTTCAGCAGCTTGTCGAGGTTCCACACCACCGCGGCGGCGTCGAAGGCCGAGCCGTCGTGGAAGGTGACGCCGGGCCGTAGCTTGAAGGTCCAGCGGGTCTTGTCGGCCGGGTCGATCGTCCAGGAGGTGGCGAGGCCGGGGGTCAGATCGGACGCCTTGTCGGCCCGGCTGAGGTCCCAGTTGATGAGCGCGTCATAGATCGTATAGCCGGCGAAGCGCATGCCCTCGCCGCCATTGTCGGCCTGGCCGGTGGTGAGCGGGATGTCGGAGGCGGTCATGCCGATGCGCAGCACGCCCTGCGCGCTCGCGGGCCCGACCAGCGCGAGGGCGAGGGCGAGCCCGGACAGGGTTCGCCCGAGCGCGGACCGGCGCAGGGACAGGCGGGTGGGCAGCGGCATCGTGGGACTTCCCGTTGGTGACTGACGGGGAGATGGCTGCAAGAGCCCTGCCAACTGTTTCGCAAGCGTGAGCCCGGTTTACGGGCAGCGAAATTGCCTTAATGTTAGGCGGCATCGTTCGAAGGCGAACGAAGCCGATGACATGTGCTCTCATGTGAGGCAGGCTTCGGCTCGTTCCGCATCGATCTGCCGGTCGGCGACGAGATGGGCAAGGCCATGCACCAGGGCCCAGGCCCGCAGGGCCTCGCGTTCGGCGCCCGCCGACGGCTCACGCTCGGCCACGACGCTCCGCAACGCCCCGAACGCCGCGCCCGACGCCTCCGCCAGATCGGGATGGCCGGCCTCCTCGACCACACCGCCGAACATCAGCCGGAAGGTCGCCCGGTCGGCATCGGCGAAACGCAGATAGGCCCGGCCGAGGGCGGTGAGCCGCCCACCCGGTTCCGCCCGGCGCCCGGCGTCGTCGAGAGCCTGGCGCAGGGCCCGGAACCCCTCGGTTGCCAGCGCCGCCAGGAGCGCCTCCCGGCTGGCGAAATGCCGATAGGGGGCGTTGTGCGACACCCCGGCGAGCCGCGCCGCCTCCCGAAGCGTCACCGCCTCGACGCCCCCGGCCCGCAGCAGCGCGTGCGCCGCCACGATCAGGCTGCGGCGCAGGTCGCCATGGTGATAGGCGCCGCCGCCGTCGGATGTTGACAATGCCCACACTCCTCGTATGTTGCGCCTGTCAACATACGCGCCGAGGACGGGGCCGCAAGTCGCGGCGGCCGCACCGCGCCTGCTGGGACGAGCGTCCGCCATGACCCTTCAGCCCCTCATCGCAGCGTCGCCGGTGATCCAGGTTCATGCCGCCGCGGCCTTCGCCGCCCTGGGGCTCGGGGCGCTGCAATTCGCCCTGCCGCGCGGCGGCGGGCGGCACCGGGCGATGGGCCGGCTCTGGGTCGGGCTGATGGTCGTGGTGACGCTCAGCTCCTTCTTCATCTCGGGCCTGCGCCAGGTCGGGCCGTTCAGCTGGATCCACCTCCTGTCGGTGGTCACGCTCGTCGCCCTGGTGCGGGCGGTGATCGCGGCACGGCGCGGCACCATCGCGACCCATCGCTGGAGCATGATCGGGCTCTATCTCGGGGCGCTGGTGATCACCGGCTTGTTCACCCTCATGCCCGGCCGGATCATGGCGCAGGTGGTGTTCGGGTGACGTCTCAGGGACGCACCCGCTCCTGATCGCCGGGCACGGCCCGGCGCGGTCCGCTGCCGTGTCATACCAACGGTCGTTGAGAACGACCGTTGGTATCAGCGCCGGCCCGCGTCGATCCGGTCGCCGTCCATCGCCAGCGGCAGGCGGGCAGCGGGCGCCTTCAGCAGCCGGTCGCGGCTCAGGCCCTTGTGGACATGGACCATCAGGGCGATGCCGAAGAGTGGCGTGATGAGGTTGACGATCGGTACCAGCATCAGCCCGGCGAGCAGCGCGCCGGCGAGCATCACGGTCGCCGTGTGGTGGCGCCGCATGGCGCCGGCGTCTTGCAGCGGCCGGAACCGGGCGGCGGCAAGTTCGAAATACTCGCGGCCGAGCAGGTAGGTGTTGGCGAGGAAGAACGCCGCGACGTTGATGCCCGGCACCAGCAGCAGCAGAAGCGCCGCGAGGTTGACGGCGAGCGCCAGCGCGGCGAACCGCGCCGTGTAGAGCATCGCCTGGGACAGCGGCATCGCCTGGCCCGGCACCTCGTCGGGGAAGTCGGTGCGCTCGACGATCTCGGCGGCATCGTCGAGGAAGTAGCCCGCCACCAGGATCGAGACCGGCGGCAGGATATAGGCGAGCCCGACGAACAGCCCGGCCCCAGCCAGGAACGACGCCACGGCATTGACCATCGCGTAGTCGGTCGAGATCGGGTGGGCGGCGAGCACGGCCGCGATGACCTTGGTGAGGCCGAACCACACCAGGGCCAGGAGCCCGACCGTGAGGCCGAGCGACTTCCACAGGATCGCGCGGAGCGGCGGGGAAAAAACCTGCCGCAGGGCCGCGAAGGCGGCGTTGATAAGCATCGGGAACCTCGGAGGGTGGGCGCGCCGCCGCTCACTTGATGTCGAACGGCCCCGCCGTCCAGAGGCGAACCCGCCTCCGCCTCGCGGGTTGAGGCTGCACCGCGTGTTGCGTGTGGCTTGAAGGAGGTCCGTCCGATGGACATCGCCGTGGAGAAGGTCTGTGAGTTCATCCTAAGGGCCCGGGCTCTCGACGTGAAGGAGGGCCTGAGCGACCCCGATTCCGGCTCGAACCCGATCGACGACGGCGCCCGCGACGTGCTGGTCGACGGCACCGACGACGCGACCGAGGAGGAGCTGCGCGAGATGGTGGCCGGCCTCAACGACGACGAGCGGGCCGAGCTGGTGGCGATCCTGTTCGTCGGCCGCGGCGACATGGAGCCGGAGGAGTTTCCCGACGCCGTCCGTCTCGCGCGCGAGCGCGAGGCCGCCGGCTCCCGTCCCGCCGATTACCTGTTGGGCATTCCCAATGTCGGCGACCTGCTCGACGAGGGATTGGCCGCTCTGGGATTGAGCTGCGACGTGTAGGCGCCCGCGTTCCGCGCCGCGGAAAGGACGCCTGTCACCATCGAGCGCGGGATCCCCCGGCGGCTTCGCGGGGCAAATCGTTCGACCGACGAACCCGATGCCCTCCCGATGTCCTGGACGCGACCCCGGGATGCCGCGAGGGCGTTCGTCGTCGAGCCGGCACCGTCGCCTCGGAGACAGATCCGGCATCGCGGTTTCCCCCAACACAATCGACCAGAATGGTTTACGGAACCACTATCTGCGCAAGACAAGCCGGATGTTCCCGAGTCCATACCCGGCGATCGATTCTCAGGCTTGCGCGAATCCCTCCGCATTTCGCCGAAATACGTAGTAAATCCCGAGGGCAATTTTACCTTCTTACCGGTTTCGGCTTGCCTGAAGGCGGGCGGCGCGGCTTTTCTCTCGGGCAAGCGTGGCGCTGACGAGCACCGCGCGGATCCATCACCCCGCCCGTCTCCGAGGAAGCCAGACCATGACCGCTCCGGTCACCCGTGCCATCGCCGCCACCGCCCTCGTGGCGAGCCTGCTCTCCGCTGCCCCGGCCTTGGCCGGCGGCTACGGCTGCACCACCGATTGCTACCGCCACGTCTCGACGCCGCCGGTCTACGGTACGGTGTCCGAGCAGGTCATGGTGCGCCCGCCGCGCACGGTGACCCACGTCGTGCCGCCGGTCTACGACACGGTGTCCGAGCAGGTGCTGGTCGAGCCGGCCCGCCGGGTGTGGCAGACCTCCATCGACGCCTATGGCCAGACCGTCGGCTGCTGGGTCACGATCCCGGCCCGCTATGCCACCCAGACCCGCCGGGTGCTGGTGCGTCCGGCCCAGGTCGTGCCGCAGGTGATCCCGCCGGCCTACGCCTCGTACCAGCGCCGCGTGCTGGTCGAGCCCGCCCGCTCGGGCTGGGTGCCGGCCCATGGCGGCGGCTACGCGGCCGGCTCAGGCCCGGGCGGGATCATCGGCGCGGGGCTCGGCCTGGCGGGGGCCGGCATCGGGATCGGCACCGGTCTCGTCTTCGGCGGCGGCAGCATCTACGACGGCTACTGAGCCGCGCGGCGGCCCGGGTCGTGCCCGGGCCGCCCTCCGCTTGCCGCCTTCCTCTTGCCGCCTTTCTCTTGCCGCCCTCCCGCCCCATCCCTCGCCCACCTTGCCTCGGCCACCTTGCCGCCGGGGGCCCTGCACCCCACAACCCTGGACGAGCGAACGCGGCGGGATCCGCGCGCGACCAGGGAGGCGGCGGCGTGGGTACCTTCAAGGCGGTGGTGATCGAGAAGGCCGAGGGCGGGCAGCGCGTCGCGCTCCAGGATGTCGACGACTCGGCACTGATGGACGGCGACGTGACCGTCCGGGTCACCCACTCCACCCTCAACTACAAGGACGGGCTGGCGCTGACCGGCAAAGCCCCGGTGGTGCGGCGCTGGCCGATGATCCCCGGCATCGACTTTGCCGGCGTGGTCGAGACCTCGTCCCACCCGGACTGGAAGCCCGGCGACTCCGTGGTGCTGAACGGCTGGGGCACCGGCGAGACCCATCTCGGCGCCTATGCCGAGAAATCGCGGGTCAAGGGCGACTGGCTGGTGGCCCTGCCGGCCACCCTCACCCCCGAACAGGCGATGGCGATCGGCACCGCCGGCTACACCGCGATGCTGGCCCTGCTGGCGATCGAGCGCCACGGCCTCACCCCCGAATCCGGCCCGGCCCTGGTGACGGGCGCGGCGGGCGGCGTCGGCTCGGTGGCGGTCTCGCTCCTGGCGCGTGCCGGCTGGCACGTCATCGCCTCGACCGGGCGGGCGGAGGAAGAGGCGGAATACCTGCGCGGCCTGGGGGCTGCCGAGATCCTCGACCGGGCCGAGCTGAGCCAGCCCGGCAAGCCGCTCGGCAAGGAGCGCTGGGCCGCCTCCATCGACGCGGTCGGCTCCACGACGCTCGCCAACGCGCTGGCGATGACGCGCACCGGCGGCGCGGTCGCGGCCTGCGGGCTTGCCGGCGGCATGGACCTGCCGACCTCAGTAGCGCCGTTCATCCTGCGCGGCGTGGCGCTCTACGGCATCGAGAGCGTGATGGCACCGCTCCCCTTGCGCCGCGAAGCCTGGGCCCGGCTGGCCCGCGACCTCGACCCCGCCGCGCTGTCGGCGATGACCACCACCGTGCCGCTCGCCGAGGTGATCGCGCGTGGGCCGGAGATCCTGGCCGGGCGCACCCGCGGGCGCACCGTCGTGGTGATCGGGTAGGCGACCTCCCAAGCGCAGGCGATCGGCGGAACCATCGACGGAACCTCGGCGACGCTCCGCGCATTGCCCATTTCATGAGCATCGCCTTCGTTCGCGAGAAGGAGGGCGGGGAAGCCTTCGAGGATCTCCCCGACCGTCCCGTCTCCCCGCACCCGAACTTCGTCACGCCGGAGGGCCTCGCCCTCATCGACGCGGAGCTGGACCGGCTTCATGCCGAGCATGCCGGCCTGTCGCCCGACGACAAGGCCAACATGGCCCGGGTGAACCGCGACCTCCGCTACTGGACCGCCCGGCGCAGCTCGGCCCAGGTGGTGGAGCAGCCGCCCGGCGACACGGTGCAGTTCGGGTCCACCGTCACCATCGCCCGTGAGGGCGGGACGGAGCAGACCTTCCGCCTCGTCGGCGAGGACGAGGCCGACCCGGCCCGGGGCACGCTCGCCTATGTGGCGCCGCTCGCCCGGGCGCTGACCGGCAAGCAGGCGGGCGACGTCGTGACGGTGGCGGGTCAAGAGGTCGAGATCGTCTCGGTACGCTGAGGCGGGAGACGCCCCTCGATGGCGTCGCGCTCGCGGGTGATCGCGTCGCCGACGAAGTCGAGGAAGGCCCGCACCCGGGCCGCCCGGCGCAGATCCGGATGGGTGAGGAGCCAGAGCCCGGCGGCAAGCTCCGGCTCCGGGCCCGAGAGCCGCACGAGGCCCGGACGACGGTCGCCGATCACGCAGGGGAGGGGGCCGATGCCGATTCCCGCCTCCACCGCATCGGCCAGCCCCTGCACGGTGTCGAGGCGCAGCACCACGCGCTCGGGCGCCGTCCGCTCTTGCACGTAGCGCGCCGCGACGGCGGCGCCGAGACGGGGCGCCGGCGAGACCCAGCGTTGCGCGCTCAGCGGCAGGCCGGGATCGGTGTCGCTCCGGCCGTAGAGCGCCCAGGCGATGGTGGCGAGGCGCCGGCCCACCAGGGTGTCGGGCGGATCGTTGGTGGCACGCAAGGCCACGTCGGCATCGCGTTTGGCGAGGTTCAGCGCCTGCTCCGACACCACCACGTCGAGGCGCACCTCCGGACAGCGGGCGCAGAATGCCGCGAGGATCGGCGTCAGCAGGCCGGTGAGCAGCGAGGCCGCCGTCGTGATGCGCAGTTCCCCCGCGGGGCTTAAGATCCGACCCTCGATCCGCCGGGTGAAGGCCAGCACGTCCTCCTCCATCCGGGCGGCGATGCGGACCATCTCCTCGGCCGCCGGCGTCGGCACGTAGCCGGTGCGGTGGCGCTCGAAGAGCGGCGTGCGCAGGGCCGCCTCGATCTGGCCGAGGCGCCGGAAGGCCGTGGAGTGGTTGATCCCGAGCCGCTCGGCGGCCTGGGTCAGGCCGCGCTGGTCGGAGATGGCCTTCACCAGCCGGAAATCGTCCCAGGCGAGGGCGGCGGTCACGTGGTGGCACTCCCGAGCTTGCGCGCCTGCAAGCGCGGGCTTGCATCATAGGCCATTTCCGGCGCGTCCGCGATCCGCGATGGTCCGCGCCACCAACCGACGGGAGATCACGCGATGGCGAAGGTTCTGGTCCTCTATTACTCGACCTACGGCCATATCGAGCAGATGGCCTATGCGGTGGCCGAGGGCGTCCGCGAGGCCGGCGCCGAGGTCGTGGTCAAGCGGGTGCCCGAGCTGGTACCCGAGGAGGTCGCCCGCAACTCGCATTACAAGCTCGACCAGGCGGCGCCGGTCGCCACGGTCGACGAGTTGCCGTCCTACGACGCGATCATCTTCGGCACGCCGACCCGCTATGGCAACATGGCGTCGCAGATGAAGAACTTCATCGACCAGACCGGCGGCCTGTGGGCGAAGGGCGCCCTGATCGGCAAGGTCGGCGCGGTCTTCACCTCCACGGCGTCACAGCATGGCGGCCAGGAATCGACGATCCTGAGCTTCCACACCGTGCTGCTGCACCAGGGCATGGTGGTGGTCGGCCTGCCCTACAGCTTCCAGGGCCAGCTCGGCACGGCCGAGGTGATGGGCAACTCGCCCTATGGCGCCTCGACCATCGCGGGCGGCGACGGCAGCCGCCAGCCGAGCGCGGTGGAGCTTGAGGGCGCCCGCTTCCAGGGCCGCCACGTCGCCGCCATCGCGGCGAAGCTGGCGGACTGAGCCCGGGACAAAGAAAAAGCCCGGACGCGGGTCCGGGCCTTTGAGGCGGAAGGTCGATGGGGGCTTAGGTGACCTTCTAGACCTCTTCAACGCGAGACCCGCGGGCCCGGTTCCACCGGTTCGGGAAAAAAGTTGGGCCGACTCCTCGAAATCCGCTCGGTCAAGTGTCACCGCCTCTCCCACCCACAACCTCATCCCGAGGTGCCGGATGGGAGAGGCGGTGTTGCGTGTCCTGCTTGCGTCGGCCACAGACTCACCGCGGCGCGGCCGCCCGTGCCAGCCGGTCGCGGATCGCCTCGCCGAGCCCGGCCTCGGGAATCGGCGCCACCGCGATCGTCGCCGCGCCGCTCGCATCGAGCCGGCGCAGATCGGCGAAGAGATGCGCCGCCGCCTCGGCAAGATCGCCGGCCGGGCTGAGATTGACGGCGATCGCCGCGCGGTCGAGCCCTTCCGGCATGGCCGGGCCGAACAGCAGGACGGCCTCGCCGGGCCGGATCTCCGCGGCGTCGAGCCGCACCGCGGCGCGCGGCGCGTAATGCGAGGCGAGAAGCCCGGGGGATATCGGTGCCGCCCCGTCCGGGGCCTCCGGCAGCGCTAGGTCCCCGCCCAACACCGTCTCGATGGCGTCGCGCGGCAGGCCGCCCGGGCGCAGCAGCACCGGCGGACCGTCGAGGCAGGCGACGATGGTCGATTCGACCCCGACCGGACAGGGCCCGCCATCGAGAACCGCCGCGATGCGGCCGTCGAGATCGCCCAGCACATGCTCGGCCTGCGTCGGGCTCACCCGCCCGGAGCGGTTGGCCGAGGGGGCCGCCACCGGGCAGCCCGCCGCCGTCAGCACGGCGCGGGCGAGGGCGCTGCCCGGCACCCGGAGCGCGACGCTCTCGAGGCCTGCCCGGGCGAGGTCGCAGACACGGCCCGTCCGGGCCACCGGCACCACCAGGGTCAGCGGGCCGGGCCAGAAGGCGCGCGCCAGCGTCAGCGCGTCCTCGCCGAAAACGCCTTCCCGCCGGGCCGATGCGAGGTCGGGCAGATGGGCGATCAGCGGGTTGAACCGCGGCCGCGCCTTGGCGGCGTAGATCCCCGCCACCGCGACGGGGTCGCCGGCATCGGCGCCGAGGCCGTAGACGGTCTCGGTCGGGATCGCCACCAGCTTGCCGGCGCGCAAGAGGGCGCCGGCCTCCTGGACACCCGCGTCATCGGCGGTCAGCCGCCGGGTCGGCATTGACCCGCGATCATCGTTCACGTCTAAACTATCCATCACCATGCCGTCGGCCGTAGCGTCGGCGGCGGCTGCACGTCAAATCCAAAGGGTGGCTCGTGGCGAGCCCGCATGGCGGGCGCGCCCGGTGAAGCCGCCCCGCTCTGTTCGGGAGGAGCCCTCGATGACCTATCGCGCGCCCGTGGCCGAGATGGCCTTCACGCTCCGGCACGTCGCCGGGCTCGACCGCGCCATCGCCGAAGGGCTGCACGGCGACCTCTCGGACGATCTCGTCGACACCATCCTGGACGAGGCCGGACGCTTCGCCAACGACGTGGTGGCGCCGCTCAACCGGGTCGGCGATCGGCACGGCACGCCGCTCAAGGACGGCGTGGTGACGATGCCGCCGGGCTACCGGGACGCTTACCGCGCCTGGACCGAGGGCGGCTGGAACGCCCTGCCGGGCCCGGTCGAATACGGTGGTCAGGGCCTGCCGGTGCTGCTCAACGCCGCCTGCATCGAGATGTGGAACTCCGCCGCGATGGCGTTCGGCCTCGGGCCGCTGCTCACCGCCGGCGGCGTCGAGGCGCTGAGCCGCCACGGCAGCGAGGACCTGCGGTCGCGCTACCTCGAAAAGCTGGTCTCGGGCGAATGGACCGCCACCATGAACCTCACCGAGCCGCAGGCCGGCTCGGACCTGTCGGTGATGCGGACCCGGGCCGAGCCCACCGGCGACGGCCGCTACCGGATCTCGGGCGAGAAGATCTACATCACCTGGGGCGAGCACGACCTCACCGACAACATCATCCATCTGGTGCTGGCGCGGCTTCCCGACGCGCCCGCCGGCACCCGCGGCATCTCGCTGTTCCTGGTGCCGAAGGTGCTGCCGGATGGCACCCGCAATGCGCTGACATGCGCCGGCATCGAGCACAAGCTCGGCATCCATGGCTCGCCGACCTGCACCATGGTGTATGACGGCGCCACCGGCTGGCTCGTCGGCGAGCCGAACCGGGGGCTCGCCTGCATGTTCACGATGATGAACAATGCCCGCCTCGGCGTCGGCCTCCAGGGCGTCGCCATCGCCGAGCGCGCCTATCAGCAGGCGCTTCTCTACGCCCGCGACCGCCGCCAGGGCCGGGCGAGCACCGCCACGGACGGCGGCGCGAGCCCGATCATCGCGCATCCCGACGTGCAGCGGATGC
The DNA here is from genome assembly GCF_001043915.1 of Methylobacterium aquaticum. GTDB lineage: Bacteria > Pseudomonadota > Alphaproteobacteria > Rhizobiales > Beijerinckiaceae > Methylobacterium > Methylobacterium aquaticum. The sequence goes on from NZ_LABX01000018.1 coordinate 66,940, forward strand.
TGCTCACCATGAAGGCGCTGACCGCGGCGTCCCGCGGCATCTGCTACCTGACGGCGGAGGCGATCGACCGCGCCCACCGGGCGCCGGACGAGGCGGCGCGCCAGGCGGCGCAAGCCCGGGCCTCCCTGCTGACCCCGGTGGCCAAGGCGTTCTCGACCGATATCGGCATCGAGGTGGCGTCGCTCGGCATCCAGGTCCATGGCGGCATGGGCTTCGTCGAGGAGACCGGCGCCGCCCAGCACCTGCGCGATGCCCGCATCGCGGCGATCTACGAGGGCACCAACGGCATCCAGGCGATCGACCTCGTCACCCGCAAGCTGCCGCTGGAGAACGGCGCGGTGGTGCGCGGCCAGATCGGCGCCCTGCGCCTCGTCGCCGAGCGGGTGCTGAAGGAGGGCGGTCCGGCCTTCGGCGACACCGCCCCGCGCCTGCGCGAGACGATCGAGGCGCTGGACCGGGCGACGAGCTACCTGCTCAAGACCCTCGGCTCCAACCGGCCCGACGAGGCGCTGGCCGGCGCCACCCCGTACCTGCGCCTGTTCGGCCTCGCCCAGGGCGGCGCCTGCCTGGCGCAAGCCGCGCTTGCGGCGAACGCGGCGGCGAAGGCCGGCGACGGCGACCCGGCGCATCCGGCCCGCATCGCGCTCGCCCGATTCTTCGCCGAGAACCTCGCCACCGCGGCCCGCGGGCTGGAGGAGACGGTGACGGCGGGCGGCGGGTTCCTCCAGGATGGGGTTCTGGCGCTGGCGGGGTGAGACGCGCATCGTGCGACCGATCAGGCTCTCCCACCCGGAACCTCATCGCCGGGTGTCGTCGGTGACGATCGACTGACCTCGACGGAGGGCTCCGGACATCTCCGCGCTATCCGGAGCCCTTCTTCGAGGACGCCGCAAGCAGCGGCACTTCAGGATGAGGTCGGGGATGGGGAGAGCTGACGTTGCCCCGGCCCATCCCAAGGCCAATCCTCCGTTATTCGCGCCCTATACCCGGAGCCCTCATGACCGACCACGTCCGCATCACCGACGAGCCCGGCGGCGTCCGTCTCGTCCAGCTCATGCGTCCCGAGAAGAAGAACGCTCTCACCGGCGCCATGTACGACGCCATGCGCGAGGCGCTGGCGAGCGCCGACCGGGAGGATTCGGGCGTCGGCGCCGTGGTCTTCGCCGGAGCCGAGGGGGTGTTCACCGCCGGCAACGACATCGCCGACTTCGTCGCCCGTGCGGACGCCTCCTTCGGCGAGGCGCCGTCGCTCCGCTTCATCCGCCAGCTCGCCGTGATCCGCACCCCGATGGTGGCGGCGGTGGACGGGCTCGCGGTCGGGGTCGGCACCACGCTGACCTATCACTGCGACCTCGTCTACGTGGCGCCGGCCGCGACCTTCCGGATGCCCTTCGTCGATCTCGGCCTGGTGCCGGAGGCGGCGTCCAGCTACCTCCTGCCGCGCCGGATCGGGGTGGCGAAGGCGACGGAACTGCTGCTCCTCGGCGAGGCTTACGGCGCGGACGAGGCGGTGCGGCTCGGGCTCGCCAATGCGGTCGTGCCGGCCGATGGTCTCCTCGAACATGCCCTCGCGCAGGCCGCCAAGCTCGCCGCCAAGCCCCGCCAGGCGCTCGCCGCCGCCCGCAGGCTGATCCGCGGCGACCACGACGCCGTGCGCGCCGCCGTGGATGCCGAGGCCGCTGCCTTCGACGCGGCGCTCCGCTCACCCGAGGCCCAAGCCGCCTTCCGCCGCTTCCTGTCCCGCGGCACCCGGTGAGGCCCGCGGGCGTCCCGGATCTCTCCGGAAAAGTCTGCCTCGTCGCCGGCGCCTCCCGCGGGGTCGGCCGCGGCATCGCCCGGGGCTTGGGCGAGGCCGGCGCCACCGTGGTAGTCACCGCCCGTTCCAGCGAGACCGGCGCCCGCACCGACCAGCGGGCGGAAGCCCTGGAGGACACCGCCCGGGAGGTCGACCTCGCGGGCGGGCGCGGCCACCACTATCTCTGCGACCACACCCGCGAGCCCGAGGTGGACGCGATGGTGCGCTGGGTGCTGCGCCGCTTCGGCCGCATCGATGTCGCGGTGTCGAGCCTCTGGGGCGGCAACGAGGGCTATGACGGCGTGCGCTATCCCGACGGCGCCACCTGGGGCACAGCCTTCTGGCGCCGCGGCCTCGCGCCCCTGCGCCACAACCTCGAGACCGGCCCGCTCGCCGGGCTGATCCTGGCCCGGGCCGTCGCCCCCGCCATGGTCTCGGCCAAGGGCGGCCTCCTGGCGCTGGTCTCCTTCGGCACGGAAGCCTATCTGGGCGACCTGTTCTACGACCTCGCCAAGGCCGCCACCAACCGCCTCGCCCTGGCGATGGCCGAGGAGCTGAAGCCCCATGGCGTCACGGCGCTCGCCCTGGCGCCGGGCCTCGTGCGGACCGAGCGGGTGATGGAGGCCGGGATGGGCGGGGAGGCCGGGGAGAGCCCGGTCTATGCCGGGCGGGCGCTGGCGGCGCTGGCGGGCGATCCCGGGGTCACGGCCTTCGCCGGCCAGGTGCTTCATGTCGGCGATCTGGCGCGGGTTTACGGCTTCACGGACGAGGATGGCAGCCGGCCGGAGCGCTACCGGGCGGGGGGGACGTAAAATGCGAGCCTGCTCAGCGTGACAGTGTGAAGGACAGGTGAGGGTGGTTTGTGGAACTCATCCGTGCCGACATGATCGGCGGCATGACAACCTGGATCGGGCATTCACCAAGATCACTGTGAGGCGCCAGGGAAGAGAGATGGCGACCAACGAGACGTCCTCATCCACATTGAGCCGTGACGAGCGCCAATCACGCGACGTCGCCCAATTTGTCAAAGCTGTCGGACGGAAATCGGCCTCGAAGTCCGGGCATGATCCCAACGATAGAGAATTTGATCCGAACTATTCGCGCCGGCTTCACAAGCTGCCGCCGGCTGAATTTGAGAGATTGGCCCTGGGGGAAAATGAATAAACGAATGATCGAGACCGAGGCTGAGATTGTGATTAAGAATAGGCGCAATGCTGATGCTTAAAGGAGCGCCGATATGACCGATACGCCGCCAATTGCTCTATCGCGCTTGAGGACTATCGGCTGGAGAGAATGGGACCCGATCGGTCTCCTGGCGGCGGGTGAGGCATGGGACCACAAGCCGTTCGCCGATGAGTATGATGCATACCTGCTGAAGGTCGCCGGTGATCTTCGTCGTGGCGGAGGGCTCCGAGAGGCCGTCGCATACCTCTTGAGCGTCGAGCGTGACCATATGGCCATCGGTGATCGTCCGGGGCAGGACGTGAGAGCCGAGACGACGGCGCGAGCGATTCAGGACTATCTGGCTGACGTCGACAGGCCGCACTCCGCCCCCGCCGACGGTCGATAGCCGGTCCCCAAGCGGTCGGGTTGAGAGAGCGTCGACGTCAATACGCCTCGCCCGCCACCCCGGCGGTCATCAACGCCACGCCCGAACTCGTCCCGAGCCGCGTCGCCCCGGCGGCGACCAGCGCGCGGGCGGCCTCCAGGCTGCGCACGCCCCCCGACGCCTTGACGCCGATCGCCTCGCCCACGGTCGCGCGCATCAGCGCCACATCCGCCACGGTGGCGCCGCCGGTCGAGAAGCCGGTCGAGGTCTTGACGAAATCGGCCCCGGCCTCGACCGCCAGGGTGCAGGCGAGGCGCATCTGCGCCTCGTCGAGCAGGCACGCCTCGACGATGACCTTCAGCACCTGCTCCCGGCAAGCCGCCCGGACCGCCGCGATGTCGGCCCGTACCGCCGCGTGGTCGCCCTCCTTCAGGGGGCCGAGCGCGATCACCATGTCGATCTCGGCGGCGCCGCAGCGCACGGCGCCCACGGCCTCCGCCGCCTTGTCCTCCGGCCTCACCGCCCCGAGGGGGAAGCCGACGACGGAGCAGGGGGCGATGTCGCTGCCGAACAGGATCCCGGCCACGAGGCCGACATGGACCGGATTGACGCAGACCGCCTTGAAGCGGTGCGCCAGCGCCTCCTCGCACAGGCGCCGGACCTCCGCCGAGGTGGCGTCGGCCCGCAAGAGCGTGTGGTCGATCAGGCGGGCGAGGGCGGGCGCGTCCAAAGGAAGGTCCAAGGGAAGATCCAAGGGAATCGTCTCCGGAGCGCCCCGGGCCCGGATGCCTGGCGCCACGACCGCAGGAGTGCAAGCGCGGCGCGCTGCCCGTCAAGCGCCCGGGATCAGCGTCCGCTGGCCTGCCGGATGGCCGCGACCGTCGTCCCGACGAGGGCGACGCCCGATTCGGTGAAGGTGATCGCGTCGTCGCTCAGGGTCGCGAGGCCGTGCCGCTCGACCTCGGCGGCGCCCTCGGGATCCGCCTGATGACCGCTGCCGTCCCGGCGCACCACCGATCCGATCGGCTGGCCGCTGATCAGATGGTGATAGGCCGCGAAGGCGAAGATCGACAGGGCGCGGTCGGAGAGGGCGTGGGTCTCGGCAGGCATCGGGTCGGGCCTCGAAGGACGGGGAGGGGAGCGCCGCAGATCGCTGGGCATCGTCCAGACCCAACGCCCGCGATCGAACAGCGACTGACGCCGCCATTGACGCAGGCCCCGGCCGTCTGCGCCGCGCCTTCGGCATCACCCCAGCCGTTCCGATGGCAGAGTGCGGCCAGGTTCCCGGGACCGTCAGGGTGAGTACCGCCCGAGACCGACGATGATCCCGTCTCGGCGCCAGACACGACCCATCCGGGTCCCAGACGCCGCGGCGAGTCCATTGCCGTCTGCGGCAGACATGTTGGGAAGATCCGGCCGATGGCGCTCCCAAGGGGACTCGAACCCCTGTTTTCGCCGTGAGAGGGCGACGTCCTAGACCGCTAGACGATGGGAGCTGTCCCGGCGGGATGGCGGCTTTGTAGAGACGGGCCGGCGGGAGCGCAAGCCTGGTAGCCGGCAATTTCGCACCGACGGCGCAGTTCTGGCCGGCGGGCCTCGCGCCCTGGTCGGAGCCTGTCGTTAGGACAAGCAGGAGTGGCTTAACCCTGCCGCTCGATACCATGCCGCGTGTGTGAGATGGAGCCGCAGCCGACAGGATTGAATCATGTTACGCGTGATATATCCGTTGCGGTGCAAAAATTGGGGCCGGGGCGGGGATGAGCGAGGGACCAATCGTCACGACCGGAAACCGGTCGGACGCTCACACCGAGAGCGGCGGCGACAAGCGGGGCCGGCGCCGCTACGGCACGGTGATGCCGGCGACGGTGATTCTACCTGATTACGGGCGCATCCCTTGCGTGGTGCGCGACCTGTCGGCCACGGGCGCGAAGATCAATCTCTCCCGTCGCCACATGCTGCCGGATCGCATCTGGATCGTCATTCCCCAGATGGACGTCACGCGCCGCGCCAAGCTGGTCTGGCGGAACGGCGAGTTCGCCGGGATCGCGTTCGACCGGCAATTGGATGAGACCAACACGCGGTGAGCCGGCCCTTCGGTCGCGTCTCGCGCAGGGCCGACGCGCGAGTATCGACGCCAAGCCGTCGGCTTGCCGCCGGATTCGTCAGAAGCGTGAGGCCGTCGGTCAGACGCGATCCTCGCCGCATGCGCGACCGGGGACGCCTCGATTCCAAGCCCCGGCCGACACCAAAAGGCCCGGGGCAGGCCCCACCCGAAGGCGGCTCCATCCCGGGCCTCGTCTTGGTCCCCCGACCTCCTCCGGCGAGGGGACGGAACGCCTATTCCGCCGCCTCGATCCGCGGGCGCTCGTGCTGCCGGCGCTCGCGCTTGACGAGGTCGGCGGTCAGGAAGGCCACTTCCAGCGCCTGCTCGGCGTTGAGGCGCGGGTCGCAATAGGTGTGGTAGCGGTCGCGCAGGTCGTCCGCCGTCAGCGCCCGGGCGCCGCCGGTGCATTCGGTGACGTTCTTGCCGGTCATCTCGAGGTGGATGCCGCCGGCATGGGTGCCTTCCGCCTGGTGGATGTCGAAGAAGCCCTGGATCTCCTTCATCACCCGCTCGAACGGCCGGGTCTTGTAGCCGCTCGCCGTCACGGTGTTGCCGTGCATCGGGTCGCAGGACCACACCACCGTGCGGCCCTCGCGCTCCACTGCCCGCACCAGGGCGGGAAGGTGGTCGCCGACCTTGTCCGCCCCGAAGCGGCAGATCAGGGTCAGGCGGCCGGCCTCGTTTGCCGGGTTGAGCAGGTCGACGAGGCGGATCAGGTCGTCGGCCTTCAGCGACGGGCCGCATTTGAGGCCGATCGGGTTCTTGATGCCCCGGGCGAACTCGATATGGGCGTGGTCGGCCTGGCGGGTACGGTCGCCGATCCACAGCATGTGGCCGGACGTGGCGTACCAGTCGCCGCTGGTCGAATCGACCCGGGTCAGGGCCTCCTCGTAGCCGAGCAGCAGGGCTTCGTGGCTGGTGTAGAAATCGGTCTGGCGCACCTCCTGGTGCGTCTCCGGGTTGATGCCGATCGCCCGCATGAAGTCGAGGGTCTCGGTCATGCGCTGCGCCAGGTCGGCATAGGCCGAGGACTGGGGCGAGTCCTTGACGAAGCCGAGCATCCAGCGATGCGCGTTCTCGAGATTGGCGTAGCCGCCGGTCGCGAAGGCGCGCAGCAGGTTCAGCGTCGCGGCCGACTGGCGATACGCTTCGGTCTGGCGGTTGGGGTTCGGCACCCGCTCCGCTTCCGTGAAGCCGATCCCGTTGACGATGTCGCCGCGGTAGCTCGGCAGGGAGACGCCGTCGACGGTCTCGGTCGGCGAGGAGCGCGGCTTGGCGAATTGCCCGGCGATCCGGCCGATCTTCACCACCGGCGATCCGCCCGCGAAGGTGAGCACCAGCGCCATCTGGAGGAAGACGCGGAAGAAATCGCGGATGTTGTCGGCGGAATGCTCGTCGAAGCTCTCGGCGCAGTCGCCGCCCTGGAGCAGGAACGCCTCGCCTGCCGCCACCTTGGCGAGCCCCTGCTTCAGCTTGCGCGCCTCACCTGCAAAAACGAGGGGGGGAAAGCTCGCGAGCTGCCGCTCCACCGCCTTGAGGGAAGCGGAATCCGGATAATCCGGGACCTGCTGAATCGGCAGCCGCCGCCAGCTCGTGGGGGTCCAACGCTCGCTCATCGTCCTCTCCTCGCGCACCTCTTCGATAACCGGTCAGGTCGGTCGCGGAAGCCGGGCTTATAGGGGGGTTTGGGCCGGCAAGCGAGAACTCTCTTGCCGTTGCGCCAGCACGGCCCGCGCGTGGCGCCCTCCTTGGGCACGGCCCGTGACGCCGGAGTCAGCGCGGCGCGCCGAGGCGTTGCAGCAGGGCGAGCATCGCGGCCGCGTCCGGCATCGGCACGAGGCTCGACACGGTCGGGCTCAGGCCCTCGACGGCCGGGCCGCGGCGCCCGACGCCGCCGAGCCGGCCGCGAAAGCCGTGCTCGCTCCACGCGATCTCCTGGAGGTCCGGGTCGGTCAGGGCCGTGACCAGCCGGTCGGCCGTGGGGGTCAGGCTGAGGATCGGGTGGGCTGAGGTCACGGTCGGGGCGGGGTAGAGCATCACCGGCCGGATCCGGGCGCTGCGCAGGGCCTTCCAGCGCTCCGGGTCGGCCAGGATGAACTCGACCAGCTGGCTCTCGTAAGCGGCGACGATCGGCTTCCCGCCCATGCCCTCGGTCAGGTAGCTGTTCCAGTGGGTGCCGCTGGAGGCTTCCTTGTAGCCCATCCGCTCGAACACCGCGGCGATCTTGTCGCCGTCCCGTGCCACCGTCTCCAGGGTGGCGACATCGCCGCCGCCCGGACCCGCGAACAGGTTGGCGAGCAGGGCCGCGAAGCTGAAACCCGAATTCGACTTCACCGGGTCGGTGGTGGTGACGATCACCCGGCCGTACAGGTCCGGCACGCCGAGGTCGCGCCAGGACAAGCGCGCCACGATCGCCTCCATCAGCTGGGCCATCTTGACGACGTACCAGGCGTCGTCGCGCCGCTCGACGAAGCCGGCCTTCTCCAGCGCCTCGACGACGGGCGACCAGCTGTAGAGAACGAGGGGGGAGTTGAACACGACCTCGTCGCGGCGCACCGGCAGGCCGTTGCGGCGGGCGAGCTGCGTCATCACCGCGCTCGCCGGCCACAGCCATTGCGGCTGCTGGCGGGTGAGGGCGCCGTCGCTCACCATCTCGATCGACCCGGCCCGGCTCGCGTCGAGGGTGAGGCCGTGGCGACGCGCCAGCAGGTCGCGCACCTTCGGGTTCTTCACGAAATCGAGCTTCTCGCCCCCGATGAAGCCCCAGAGCGACGCCTGGTCCGGGTTCGTGCCGGTGACGAGCCCCTCGATCCGCCGCGGCCCGACCACCGCGACGCCGGTCGTGCCGGCGAGCCCGGTGGCGAGCAGGCCGAGGCCGAGATGGCGGCGGGTCAGCGCCATGACGCGGTGTCCTTCGGGGAGGCGGGCCCGGGCTCGGGGGCGCCGCCGCGCTCCTCGGCCCGGATCGCGTCGGCAAGAAGCTTCAGCTCGACGTCGAGCCCCTCGATCTCGGGGGCGTCGAGCCGGTCGGCATGGCGGGAGAAGACGGCGTCGAGGGTCCCGATCATCGCGGCCGCCGCGCGCGAGCCCGGCCCGAGCCGACCGGTGGGCGCCCTCCGGGATCCGGTAGCCCTCGCCGAGCCGGACC
>NZ_LABX01000180.1 GCF_001043915.1 Methylobacterium aquaticum
CGCCTGGAGACGTATTTCCAATTTAGCTCCAAGGGCTTGCTCCTGTTCCAGCCCAGGGTCCCACTTCGGTGTCGATCCACAGACTTGGCCCGCATCATGGATCAGTCCGGGCATCGCGATACCCGGACCGTCGTCGGCTATATCCGCCGGGCGAACGCCTTCAAGGGGCACTCGGGGAGCGGATTCCTGTAGTCCGTTTGGAAAGATGTCTCTAGATACAAGATGTGGTACAAAATTGGCTTATTCAATACCACATTTCGTATACGGAAGAGTTTTCCCTAACATACTCCGAGGATAAAGGCGCTGTATTTTTGTCCTCAAGACCCAAAGTCACGCAGCCCGCACGGTGGCAAGGAAGCGATCAACCTCGGCCGAGAGATGCTCGGACTGGCGCGACAGTTCAGAGGCAGAGGCCAGTACCTGAGCAGCAGCTGTGCCTGTTTCTTCAGCGGCGCCGGCTACACTCGCGATGTTGTTCGTCACCTCGCCGGTGCCGGCAGACGCCTGGGAGACGTTGCGGACGATCTCCTGCGTTGCCGCGCCCTGCTCCTCCACCGCCGCGGCGATAGAGGTCGCGACGCCCGAGATCTCCTCGATCCGCTTGGTGATCCCGCTGATCGCCCCAACCGCCTGGCCGGTGGTGGCTTGGATCGCCGCGATCTGGCTCGTGATCTCTTCAGTCGCCCGTGCCGTCTGGCCGGCCAGTTCCTTGACCTCGGCCGCCACGACAGCGAAGCCGCGGCCGGCGCCTCCGGCGCGGGCAGCTTCGATCGTGGCGTTCAAAGCCAGCAGGTTGGTCTGGGCCGCGATTGACGAGATCAGCCCGACCACGTTGCCGATGCGGGCCGTAGCCTCGGTGAGCGCGCGAACCTGATGCGCAGTTTGCCCGGCCTCGACCACAGCAGCGTCGGCGAGTCGGGCCGAGCTGTCGACCTGGCGGCCGATCTCCTGGACTGACGCGCCAAGCTCTTCGGCCGCCGCTGCCACAGTGCCGACATTTGAGGCCGCCTGCTCGGCTGCCGCGGCCACTGCGCCAGACTGGGTCGCGGTCTGCGTCGCAGTGGTAGTCATAACCTGGGCGGTGGCCTGCAGCTCGGTGGCAGCAGCGGAGACCTGACCGACGATACCGCCGACCGCCCTTTCGAACGCATCTGCCATCTGGTGCATGCCGGCCTTGCGCTGCTCCTCGGCCGAGGCACGGGCGAAGGCTGTTTCTGCCTCCAGCGCCTTCGTGCGGATCAGATTGTCCTTGAACACCTCGACCGTCCGCGCCATCGCGCCGATCTCGTCGCGACGCTTTACGCTCGGCACGATGGTCTCAAGACGTCCATTCGCGATGTGCTCCATTGCCCCTGCTAGGCTAAGGATTCCGCGCACAATACGACGCTGCACGATCAAAGCCGCGCTCAATACCAGAAACACAACCACGCCGGTCAGGAGCACGGAGAGCATGAAGGTCGTCTGCGACGCCTCTGCGTGCAGGCGCGACTGCACTACGACGTCGTCCATCACTGCGAGGGCCATATCGACGATGGATGCTTGGCCGGCGAAGAGACCGGACGACCATGCCGCGGGATCCATCGACATTTTCTTGCCCTCGGAGGCCGCCGCGACCGCCTCCTTACGCATTTGCTTGAGCGAACCGGAGAAGTACAGGGTGTTGCCACGGGCATAGCTATCCCGCACAGCCTGACCGACGTCGGTGGCCGCGATCATTCGTCCGACGATGGTCCAGGCCAACTCGGACTGGGCGTCGTTCTCGCGGACCTCGTTGCTCTCCACGGTGGTCAGGGTCCGATCCCCGGCGAAGGCATCGTTGACGAGGAAGCCAAAACGACCGCTCGTCGTCCGGGTCAGCCACGTCGTCGCCCGGGTATTGAGCAGGACGCCCAGACCCGGTTCGAGGGCCTCGATTTCGGCGTCTATTTTATTGGAGGTACTCTGCAATATCCCGAGTATCTTTTCTCCAAGGTCGTTCATACGCTTGGACAATGTTTTGTCCCGGCTGGCTAGGCTCTGCTCGAAGGCGGCATCGACCTCGGGCCGCAGCCGCCGCCATTCCACGATGAGCGAGCCGATCTCGGTCCCGGTTGCGGCCATCTTCGGCAGGAAGGTCAGAGTCCGCACCGCGGCGTCCATGGCTGCATCGAACGGCGCCCTGGCATCGGTGGAGTTCTGCCGGCGCTGGCGGTTGGTGCTTGGCTCCATCGCCAGGGCATTCAACCCATAGCCTCGCTCGAGCCTCATCTGCGACAGACCGACGAACAAATTGCGGTCAAGGACTGCAAGATTGGCGGCAGCATTGGCAGTTGTGTTTTTATTAAACGCTACTATCAGCATTCGTGACGATAATGCGATTGATAAAGCACCAATTGAAATAAAAATAAACAGGAGAATATTGCGAATGCTAAATATCATATCAGCCACCCATCTTGCGAGATACCACACTCGCCTAGGAAATCATTTAATAGTTAATATATTAATATATAATAATAGCGAAAATGTTTTCGCAAATATTATAACAAATAGATCTAAGATTGTTGCAATTCTATATAATAAAACTTTTAGTAGAAAATGTTCAAGGTGCGATCGTGATAGGTAGGTGTTACCCGGTGTGCCGGCGCGTCTCGGTCGGCGTGCAGCCGAAGCGCCGACGGTAGCGCTGCGCGAAGTCGCCCATGTGCACGAAGCCCCAGCGGCGCGCCACATCGGCGACCGATCGGTCCGCGTTGTCCGGGGAGGCAAGATCCGCATGGACCCGCTGCATGCGCCTCTCAATGATGAAGGCCAGGGGCGTC
>NZ_LABX01000181.1 GCF_001043915.1 Methylobacterium aquaticum
GACCCATCTCGAATTGTCGATACTCAGCCAGAGGCTTAGCGAAAATTTGAGAACGGAACCACGGGTCGTTTTTTACGACCGTTGGTAGGACACGATGTCCGACTGATCGCTTCGCGATGCGGAGATCGGCTTTGCTCAGGCGTGTGGAGCCAACGGTTCCACCGCGCGGGCTGGCGATCCGACGTGCGGAAGGAATCCTCCGGACGTCGTATGACGGGTGAGACATACCCGGTGCGTCCGGGCGCGTGAGGACCGCGCCCGGACCTGGAGGCGGCGTCAGCGCGGCGCGGTGCCGTCCGGCCGGTTCGACGGCAGCCCGCCCGGGGCGTCCGGATAGGCGGTGCTGGGCACACGACCGGCCTGACCGACCGAGCTGCTCGGCGCCGTCGTGCGGCTCGCATCCGCTGCCCCCGAGGGGCCGGGTGCCGCGGGGCACGGGCTGCCGGCCGGGCAGGCGCCGTGATCGGTCGCGACCGGCCGGCCACCCCGCTCGGCTGCCGGCTGGCCGCCGGGGCTGTCGGGATAGGCCGCCGCTCCGCCGGGCTGGCGCGAGGGGGCGGCGGGCGTCGGCGAGCCTTGAGCCAAGACACCTTGAGCCAAGACACCTTGAGCCAAGACACCTTGAGCCAAGACACCTTGGGCGAGGGCACCTTGGGCGAGGGCACCTTGGGCAAGGGCACCTTGGGCGAGCACAGGGCCCGCGGCGAGCGCCGCGAGCAGGGCAAGAGCGAGGCGGCGCATCAGATGTCGCGCCGCTGCATCGCACCGGCGATGTGGTCGGCCTGGCGCAAAGCCAGGGCGACGATGGTGAGGGTCGGGTTGCAGGCGGCACCCGAGGTGAATTGGCTGCCGTCGGAGACGAACAGGTTCTTCACGTCGTGGGTCTGGCCGAACTGATTGACCACGCCGTCCCGGGCTTTCGCGCTCATCCGGTTGGTGCCCATGTTGTGGGTGCTCGGATAAGGCGTGACTGGATAGGTGACGGTGGCGCCGACCGCCTCGTAGATCGCCGCGCCCTGCCTGTAGGCGTGGTTGCGCATCGCGACGTCGTTGGGATGGTCGTCGAAATGGACGCTCGCCACCGGCATGCCGTGCTTGTCCTTGACCGTCGGGTCGAGGGTGATGCGGTTGGTCTCCTGCGGCATGTCCTCGCCGACGAGCCACATCCCGGCCATGCGTGGATACTGCTCCATCGCGCTGGTGAAGGAGCGGCCCCAGGCGCCGGGATTGAGGAAGGCGGCCATGAACGGCACGCCGAGCGAGACCGTCTCCATCTCGTAGCCGCCGGCAAAGCCGCGCTTCGGGTCGTGATGCGCCTCGTCCCGGATGATGCCCGCCATGGTGGTGCCGCGATACATGTGCACCGACTTCTCGAACACGCCGTAGACGCTGCCGGTCATGTGCCGCATGTAGTTGCGGCCGACTTGCCCCGAGGAATTGGCCAGCCCGTCCGGGAACAGCGAGGACGCGCTGTTGAGGAGGAGCCGCGGGCTCTCGATCGAGTTGCCGGCGACCGCGACGATGCGGGCCTTCTGGCGCTGCAACTTGCCGCTCTCATCGGCATAGACCACGCCCGTCACCTTGCCGGATGCGTCGTGCTCTATGCGCAGCGCCATGCAGTTCGGGCGGACCTCCAGGTTGCCGGTCTCCTCGCCGCGGGGAATCTCGGCGATCAGGGTCGACCACTTCGCCCCCGACTTGCAGCCCTGGAAGCAGAAGCCGATCTGCTGGCACGCGCCACGGTCGTGCCGCTCCTGGCTGTTGATCGCCATCCGGCCGGTATGGACCTCCTTGTAGCCGAGGCGGCGGGCGCCGGCCTCCATCACCTTGAAATTGTTGTTGCCGGGCAGGCCCGGGATGGCGTTGGTGCGGGTGACGCCCATCCGGTCCTCGGCCTTCGTGTACCAGGGGTCCAGTTCGGCCCGGGTGATCGGCCAGTCGAGGAGGTTGGCCCCCGGCAGCGCGCCGTAATGGTCGCGGATGCGGAACTCGTGCTCCTCGAAGCGCAAGCTGGCGCCGGCCCAGTGCACGGTCGAGCCGCCCACCGCCTTGACGATCCAGGCCGGCAGGTTGGGGAAGTCCCGCGCCACCCGCCACGAGCCCGAGGTGGTCCGCATGTCGGTCCAGGCGAGCTGGGCGAAGCTCGCCCACTCGTCGTTGACGAAATCCTCCATGTTGTGGCGGGCGCCGGCCTCGAGGATGACGCAGCGGATGCCCTTGAGCGCCAGTTCGGTGCCCAGCGTGCCGCCGCCGGCGCCCGAACCGACGATGACGACGAGCCCGTCGTCGTTCAGATCGAATGTGGCCATGGTTTCCTCCGGGTCCGCGCGGCCGGGCCGGCGCGGTTGTTCATTGATTGTTCTTGATTGGACGGACGGTGATGACGGCAGAGCCGGCCAGTCAGACCTTCGGCAGCCAGTCGATGTCGTTGAAGCCGCGATTGATGTAGCCGCCCTTGTCGGCGGACGATCCCTCGTAGCCGAATTTCGGCCAGATCTCGGGCTGGTTGTAGAGCGAGACGACGAGATCCGAGCGGATCTTCTTGAAGAAGTCGGTGTGGCTGATGCCCTCCAACACCACGACCCGGTCGGCTTCCCAGCCGATCTGAGCATAGTTGACCTTGTGACGGGCCTGCGCATCCTCGTCGAGCCGGCGCAGGCCGGTGGTCAGCAGGGTCTTCACGGCCGGGTCGGCGGCGGCCTTGCCGTCCCAGGGCTTGATCGCCGTGATGTAGTAGACGTCGCCGAGGAAGTCGTGCGGGTAGATGTCCCGCGCCATCTTCACCAGGGTCTTCAGCTCGGACGGGGACAGGGCGGCCCCGTTCTCGGCCCAGGCTTCCGAGACCTGGAGCCCGGCGCCGCCGGCGATGGCGGCGGCCGGTGCCGCGACGGCGGCACTCTTCAGGAAGCCGCGGCGGCTGAACCGCGCGCGCGGATCGACTTCTCTCATCGGGTGTTTCCTCGGATGTCGTTTGGGGGATGGTGGTGCCGGCCGGCGCGGGGCGCGTCTTCGCGCGCTCCCGCCCCGGCCCGTCGGGATCAGGCGAAGCGGCCGCCCTTCTGGATCACCTCGATCTTGTAGCCGTCGGGATCGGTGGCGAAGAAGAAGCGGGCGAGCGTCTTGCCCTGGTGCTGGAAGTCCTTGACCGGGGTCGCGGGCAGTCCCTCCTGCGTGAAGCGGGCCTGCTCCGCATCAACGTCGTCCACCACCACCGCGAGGTGGCCATAACCGTTGCCGAGGTCGTAGGGCTCGCTGCGGTCGAAATTGACCGTCAGTTCCAGCTCGAACGGCGACGAGGGGTGACGCAGGTAGACGAGCGCGAACCCGTCGAAGCCGATGCGCTCGGCGAGTTCCAGGCCGAAGGCGCGGGCGTAATAGGCGCGGGAGCGCTCCTCGTCGAGGACGCGGATCATCGAGTGGACGGGCTTGGCCATCGGCAGCGGGAACCTCGTTGCGGTGCGGGCGGCGCGCCGCGCAGCCGCCCCTCGGCCCTTAGACTAGCTCCAGGGAAGCGGCCGGGGTGGTAGCGGGCTGTGACGCGGGCAGACGGGGACGGACGGTGGCGCGCGTCCTCCGGCGTCGCAGGGTGCAGGGGGAGCGGCGGCGCCTGCGCCGATCGGCAAGATTTTGTTCCGCGCCGCCGCGTGCGCGAGGACACATCGCGGTAACGACAAGCCACCTATCTTCTGGTCATCGCAGCGGAAGCAGCCCGGACATTCCGGCCTGCACTGCGACCAGGAGACTGAATACCATATGAAGACCCGTATCGCCGCCGTCGTCACCGCGTTTGTCCTTGGCGCCGCTCCGATCTCGTCCACCCTGGCATTCAGCCCCAACGCTGCCGCCCCGTCCTGGTCCCGCGACGTCGAGACCACCGGCTCGCTCGGCTCCGCCAATACCAGCGTGCCGTTCTACGGTGCCTGTCCGATGAGCTCGGCCACGGAAGGCAATGCCAACCAGCAGAACTTCCCGGTCAAGCAGTACGGCCAGACCTCGGGCGGGCACCGCTGCTGACCTGACAGGAGACGGGACATGAACGAGATGAAGGTTCTGCGCGCCGTATCCTACGGCATGATCGGTGTCCTGGCCGGCGGCCTCGCCATGACGGTGATCGGCACGGCCAACGCCCTGATGACCATGTAATCCACCGGAGGGCCGCCCCAGGGCGGCCCTTCTCGCATGGGCAAGCTCGCTCGGATGGATCCGCTTGCGTGGACTCCTCTGGGCCGGGCCCGGCGGAACCGCAGAGCTTCGGGCCGCTTGCCCCGGCATCTCCCAGGAGGCTACGGCCGTCACGGAAATGATCCGGCCTGAACGGGTTGGAAGAACTGATACCAACGGTCGAAAGAAAACGACCTTTGGTGCCGTTCTCGAAGTTTCGCCAAGCCCAAGGTCCCGGACATCTGGGCTTGGCATCGACGATGCGGGATTGGGTCAACGGCCGCGTCGATCTCGGGCCTGCCCGAGATCGAATCGAAGCGTCAGCATCTTTGGCCGTTGGTATGAAACCATCGCCAGCAGCCATCCACCGGATACCGCATCAGCCCGGCGCCGGCCCGCCATTGCCGCGGGCCTCGGGCGCCGGATCGCCCGGGGCCGGGCTCGTGCCCGGGGCGGCCTCGGGGCTCTGCTTCGGCCGCTCGGGCGCGGCGTTCTCGGGGTAGCGGGCGCGATAGGCGCGCAGGAAGTCGGTCAGGGTCTCGGCGCTGGTCGCCTGCCGGACCAGGTTGCGGAAGGCCGCGGTACTGGAGGCGTTCGGCGATGCGACCAGACCGAAGGTGCGGGCATCCGGGCTCTCGGCCATCTTGGCGGTGAATTTCGTGCGCAGGCGATCGAGGCTGAGCGGATCCTCGGCCAGCGCGTAGCCGATCGCCGCCCGCATCACGTCGTTACGCTCGGGATCGGTCAGGGGGCCGGAATCGCGCCAGCGGGTCCCGAGCAGGGCCTCGTGCGCCTCCCCGGCCTCGCGCCAGCGCCGCGCGCCCCACAGGATGTCGCCGCGCAGATGCGCCGCCTCCGGGCTGGAGTTGCCGTCGAGCAGTTCGAGGGCGAGGTCGGTGCGCGAGAGGTCCGAGAGGGCCCGGGCCTCGAGCAGCAGGCGCGCGTCGCGGATCTGCCCGGGCAGTTCCGGCAAACGGGTGTTCTGCAACACCTTGAGGGCCTTGAGCGGCTCGCCCTCCATCAGCCGGACGGTGGCGAGGCGCGCCGCCACGCTCGCCCGCGCCGCGCCGGTCAGGCGGTTGTCGACCTGATGTTGCAGCAGGTCGCCGGCCGCGTCGAGGAGATCGAGGGCGACGAGGCGGTCGGCGAGGCGCCGCACCACCTCGTCGCCCTGGCGGCCGACCGGTGTGAATTCCTTGAAGTCGTAGAACAGCGCCAAGGCCTCGACCTTGCCGAGGCTCGCCCCCTTGTCCGACAGGAACAGGGCGGCGAACAACGCCACCGTGTCGTCGTGCAGGCCGCGGGTCGCCGGGTGGTCGGGGAACAGGCGGTTGGCCTTGCGGGCGGCCACGAAGGCGTCGCGCCAGCGGCCGACCCCGGCATAGAGCCGGCCGAGCCGGGCCAGCGCCTCGGCCTCCGCGTCGCCGTGCCAGGTCAGGGTCAGGCGCTCCAGGCGATCGATCGCCGCCTCCGGCGTGATCGCGCCGGAGGCCCGCCCGAGATCGACCAGCCGCAGGGTCGCCTCGGCGGCGACGGCCGGCGCCGCGGTCTCGGCGAGCTGCTGGTAGGCGCGGCGGGCCTCGCCGTCCTGGCCGATCGCCTCGGCGAAGCGCGCCTTGAGGAAGGTCAGCCGGTCGCGGGCGGCCGGGGCCTCGGCCAGCGGCGCGACGGCGGTCAGCGCCCGCTGGACGAAGGCCGGGTCCTTCGCGTCAAGGGCAGCCTCCACCGCCGTGAGGTAGAGCTGCACCTGGAGGTCGTCGGGATAGGCTTCGATCACCGGCAGACCGGCCTTGAAGGCGGCGAGCGCCACGGCGCTGCGCCGTCCGCGGGCATCGACAACGCCGCGCCACAGCCGCAATTCCGGGTCCAGCGCCTGCTTGCCATCGGGTGTGAGGAAGCCGCCCGCCCGCGCGTTCTGGCCCATGCTCAGGGCGGCGATGGCCGAGAGAAGCCGCACCGGCCGCTGGGCGCCAAGCGGCGGGTCCTCCCGCACCGCCAGGGCGAGCACGCCGGCCGCCTCGGGCGCGAGATCGTTGGCGAGGAGCACCCGCACGAGGTCGAGGCGGGCGGCGGAGCGGGCCGGCCGCTCGGCAGTGGCGGCGGCGGCTTGCGCGGCGCGGATGCGCGACCGCACGTCGCCGAGCTGGTCCTCGCGCCAGCGATCGGGCTGCACCATCAGGGCCGTCGCCTGGGCGCCGGCCTCCGGCGCCTCGACCACCGTCGGCGAGACCGACAGGCCGCCGGGACGGGTGATCGTCACCTCGTTGAGGCCGGGGCGCACCGCGAGATCATCCGCCGCCGCCAGCACGGCGACGCCCTGGCGCGTCGGCAGCAGCTCGAACTCGACGAAGCGGCCGCGCTTCGGAACCGCGGCGAGACGCGGGCCGCGGGCCGTCACCACGGCGATGCGTTCGCCGTCGCGCTCCAGCCACAGGGCGCCGCCGGGGCGGGCGGGCGGCACCGCCACCGCCGGCTTGCCGGTGGCATCGGCGCTGCGCTGCGGCGCCAGGGGATCGCTCCCCGCCGGGCTGCCGTCGCCGAGCACCAGATCCCAGCCCTGTCCCTCTCCCGCCGCAAGCTGGGCGATCATCCCGGAATCGAGGCGCAGACGCAGCACCGTGAAGGCGCCCTCCCCCCGCGGCCCCTCGACGACGCTCGCCGGCGCCCCCGCCGGCAGGGACGGCAGGGCCACCGGGGCGGTGGTCTCGAAGACCAGGGTGGCGACCCCGCCGCGCTCGAACAACGCCGCCGGGGGCCGGGCCGTGAACGGGAAGGCGACCCGCACGCCCTGCCCGGCCCGGGCGATCCGAGCCTGAACCGGGCCGGTCGGAGCCGGCGGCTCCGCCGGGGCCGGCGCGGGCGTCTCGGCCGCTTGCGGACGACTCTCGGCGGGGGGACGGCTCTCGGCCTGGGGACGCGCCTCGATCTGCGGAAGGCCATCGGACCGGGCGGCAGGACCCGGTTCCGAAATGGCGGCCGCCGATCGCTTCTCGTCCGGTTTCTTGTCGTCGGCCTTCTTGCCCGCAGGCTTCACGAGGTCGAGGACGTAGGAATCGTCCTCGCGGTACCCGTCCGCCGTGTAGCCCTCGGCGAGGGTCACGGTCAGGCGGGCGGCGTCGGTCCCGGCCTCGGCCGCGAGGGCCGTTGCGGCCGGGCGAAGGCCCGCGCGAGCCTCGGTGGACTCGATCGTGTACGTGCCAGGGATGCGCAGACGGATCTCGGAGCCGGCGCGCTCCAGCCCCACCTCGGCCTCCCGCGGCAGGCGGACCGAGAGCCGGGTCAGGGTCGGGAGATGCGCCACTTCGAGGCGCAGCGGCGTCGTGCGCCGGGCCCCCCGGGCCGCCTCGCGGCGCAGGCGCTCGCTGAGTTCCTCGGCCCGGCGGTTGAGGTCGGCCAGCACCTCCGGCGGCAGGCCCGGCAGCATGCCGGTCCAGCCCTCGGGCAGCAGATCGATGAAGACCCGCTCGCCCGCCTCCAGCACGTTGACCTTGTAGGCGGATTGCAGGGCGACCCGCAGGCCGGAGCCGTCCGGATCGCGGCGCACCTGGGCCACGTAACCGGGCATCTCGGCGGCCAGGCGCTCACGCTGGCCGGTCACCGGCTCGCGGAAGCCCACCACCAGAACCCCGCCGGTGACCTTCGCGGTCACCTTGACGCCCTGGTCGAAGGTCAGGGCGATGCGGCCGAAATTCTTCTGCTCGCTGCCCTGGATCGCCATGAGCTGCGCCGCCTCGGCCGTGCCGGCCCCGGCGCCGAGAACCGCCAGCGCGATCAGCGCCGCAGCGCGGCGGCTCCTGCCCGTCGAACCCATCGCATCCGCCCGATCACCCCGAGACGGCACCATGCCGCGACAGGGCTAATGAGGGCTTAAGCGCGGCGGGCTCAGCGCGTCCCATCGATCGCCGGCAGCTCGCCGGGCGGCAGGCCAGGGGCAGCGGCGGCGGCTTTCGGCGCGTTGGCGCCGCGGGCGCGCTGGGCGAGCGCCACGGTCAGGCGCTCGGCCGCCTCGGGCTGCATCATCGCCAGCACCTCGGCCATCTTGCGCGGGTTCATGCCGACCACCACCGGGACCAGCACGTCGAGCTTCAGCCGGTCGAAGACCCGGGCGGCCTCCTTGGGCTTCATCGTCTCGTACATCGTCACCAGCGACTTGAGGCCGGCGGCCTCGGCTTCGGCGCGCTTGGCCGCGGCGTCGTCGCCCTTCTGCTCCAGGGTCTTGAGGTCGTTGATGCGGCTCTCGAGCTTGCGCTCGGCATTCTCGATCAGCTGCTGGCGGGTCTCCAGGTCGCGGGAGCGCTGCTGGAGGGCGTCGCGCCGGGCGCCCAGCTTCTCGAGGATCGCCCGCTCGGAGGAAGACGGCTCGGCTGAGGGCCGCGGCGGCTCCGATGGCGCGGCCGGAGGCGCCGGCTCCTTCGACGCCTCCTTGGGCGAGACCGATCCGGTGATCGTCGGGTCGAGGGGCTCGTAGCTCGCACGGGCATGGACCAGGAACTGAGCGAACCGGGTGCCGGTCGACGGCCCGGCCTCGAAGAGCGCGAGGATCTTCAGCAGCAGGAGCCCCGCGGCCGCCACCGCCACGGCGTCGACGAGGCGCAGGCGGATCATCGGCCCGCGCCAGACCGGGTTTGACAGCACGCGCTGAACCAATTCGGCGACGGAGACGGGCGCCTGCGGGACCGTGGCCGGCAGCGTGCCGGGAGCCGGCGCGGCCGGATCGGCGGCGGCGCCCGCGGGCTTCGCCGTCGCGGGCTTCGCCGTCGCGGACTTCTCCGCCGCTGGCTTGGCGGCCAAAGGCTTGGCGGCCGCGGCGCCGGAGGCGGCCGTCCTTGGTGCGGCCGCCGCCGTGGATGCCGTCGTCCGGGATGCGGCTGCGGTGGCTGGTGCGGCCTTGGACGCATCCGCCTTGGATGCGGCGGCCTTCGCCGCGCCGGGCGCCGCAGCCGCGGGGGCCGCGGCGGGCGGCGCGGTACCGGCCGCGGCGGCGGGCGAGCCGTCGGCCGGGGCGTCGGTCAGCGGCAGCCCGGCGAAGCGGCGCAGGAGCAGCCCGACGGTCATGCGGCCTGAGCCTGAAGGCGGCTCAGGGCCCGCTCGCTGAGGGCGCGAGCGGCGGCGGCGGCGGCGCCGAGGCGCTCGCCGGTGGAGACCGGCGGCGGAACGGGAGGCGCGGCGGGGGCATGAGCCGGCGCCCCATGAGCAGGCGCGCCATGAGCCGGCGCCCCTTGGACCTGCTGCTGCGCGAAGGCCGCCTGGGCGAAAGCGCCCTGGTTGAAGGCGGGCTGGGCCGCCTGCGGTGCGGCGGGCTGGACCGGCATCTCGCCGGGCACCGCGGCCCGGGCCTGGGCGACGATGCGGCCGATGCGCGAGAGCACCTCGTCGCCGGCCTGGAGCTGGGCGGCGAGGTCGGCATTGGTGCGCTCGGCCAGGCGCAGGCGCTCGGCCAGGGTGCGGTCGCACTCGGCGAGCGTGGTGCGCAGGCCGGTGATCGCCCGTTCGGCGGATTCGGTTGCGCCCAACAGGTCGCCGATGGTCTTGCGCATCGCCGCCTCGTCGCTCTTGAGGCGGGTGATGCGGCGGCCGAGGCTGACCGAGGTGGCGATGCAGGCGACGAGCAGGACGGCCACCAGCAGGTCGGCCAGGATGCTGACGATCACGCTCACGATGCGGCCTCGCTCCGGAAAGGGGACAGGAACATGCGGCTCTAGCCGTCCTTGCGGTTCTGCATCGAGGCTTCGAAGGCCGCGAAGGTGGTGCGGGCGCGGCGCAGGGGACGGGTGACCTGCACGGCGATGCTGTCGTCGAGGCGGCCGATCCGGCCCTGCGTCATCGCCCAGTCGCCGCAGCGCAGGGTGATGAGGTCGGTGGGCTTGGCGTCGAACATGATGGTGTCGCCGACCTCCAGCTTCATCACCCGGCGCAACGGCAGCGACATCTCGTGCAGCACCGCCTCGACCGCGACGTCGGCCTGGAAGATCTCGGTGGCGAGGTGCCCTTCCCAGATGTGGTCGCGGCCGAGCTTCTCGCCCATGAAGCTCTGGAGCAGCAGGTCGCGGATCGGCTCGATTGCCGCATAGGGGAACAGGATCTGAAGCAGGCCGCCGCGGCCCTCCATGTCGAGCTTGAGATCGATCAGGATCGCGGCGTTGGCCGGGCGGGTGATGGTGGCGAAGCGCGGGTTGGTCTCGATCCGGTCGATGAGGAAGCGCACCGGCGAGAGCGGCTGGAACGACGCCTCCAGGTCGGTCAGGATGATCTCGACCATCCGGCGCACCAGCTGCATCTCGATCGGCGTGAACGGCCGGCCGTCGAGGCGGATGCTCGATCCGCCGCGCTTGCCGCCGAGCAACAGGTCGAGGGTCGAGTAGGCGAGGTTCGACTCCACCGTCACGATGCCCGAATTCTCCCAGGCATCGGCTCGGAAGACGCCGAGCAGGGTCGGCAGCGGGATCGCGTTGAGATAGTCGCCGAAGCGCACCGAGGTGATGTTGTCGAGGGTGACCTCGACGTTGTCCTGGAAGAAGTTGCGCAGGCTCGTCGACAACAACCGGATCATCCGGTCGAAGACGATCTCGAGCATCGGCAGGCGTTCGTAGGAGACGACGCCCGAATCGACGATGGCCCGGATGCCGCCCGCGCCCGAGGCCGACAGTTCCCGCAGCGAGAAGCCGAGGACCTGGTCGATTTCCTCCTGGTTCAGGATGCGGTCGTTGCCGGCGAGTTCGGGTAGGTTCTCCGACTCGCCCTCGTCGATCATGTTGGCCCATTCGGCCGCCATGTCGTTCGACTGGGTGGTGGTCCCCTGCTCGGCGAGCGCCGCGCCCCATTCCTCCGCCAGGGAGGCGTCGCCGCCGCCGCCCTGCTCGATCAGGGCCGAGGCCCAGTCGTCGTCGTCGATGGTGTCGTCAGGTCCGGCCACGGAAGCACCACATCCCGCTCAATGTCACTACTGGATCACGAAGTCCTTGAAGAGCACCGCGTCGACCTTGGCGGGGTAGACCGCCACGTTGACCCGGCGCAGCAGCTCCTCGCGCAGGCGATAGGTGCCGCCGGCGGCCTCGAAGTCGCCGACGCGCAGGTCGCGCACGAAGACCTGGAAGGTGTCCTCGACCCGCGGCATCAGCGGCTGGATCTCGGACGCCACCTTCGAATCCCGCACCTCCAGCGTCACCTTCAGGCGCAGGAAGCGCGGCTGGGTCTGCCCGGGCTCGGGCATCAGGTTCATGGTCATCTCGCGGACATCCATGAACGCCACCGGCGTCTTCTGCTCGGCCGCCGCCTTCTCGGCATGGGCCGCGCGGTTGCGCATCACCATGAAGCCGCCGCCACCGCCGGCGGCCAGCAGCAGCACCGCGGCCCCGATGATGATCAGCTTCTTCTTGCCGCCCCCAGGGGGGGCCGCCCCCTCCTCCCCTTCGCCCTCCGGCGCCGGGGCCTTCTTCGGCTTCTTGGCCATCGCCCGCCGTCCAAATCTTGATGATCCGTCATCGGATCGTTGCCAGACTCTGTGCGAAGACGGTTAACGGCACGTTAAGGCGGCAATTTCTGCCTGGTCAAACCTGCCGGGTCGGCACGAAACGACCGGTCCGGTGCCGGATGGCGATTAACCAAGCATTTGCCATAACATCAGAATTCCGCTCAGGACCGGCTGGCACGGCCCCTGCGATCAGTGTGTCGGGTCCGCCGCTGGGGAGCGGGGTGGCCCGCCACCACGCATCGACGGGGAGTAGCCGGTGCAGAATGCTCAGTTGATCGGGCTCTCGTCCCAGATGGCCCTCGGGCGCGAGCTCGAAGTCATCGCCAACAACATGGCCAACGTCACCACGACGGGCTTCAAGGCGCGCACGACGCGCTTCCAGGAATATCTGATGCCGAAGGCGAGCGCGGAGACCTTCCGGCAGCCGGACCGCAAGCTGTCCTACGTCATCGATGCGGCCACGCCCCTCGACATGGAGCAGGGGCCGATCGAGCCGACCGGCAACCCGCTCAACGCGGCGATCCGCGGCGAGGCGTTCTTCGCGGTGCAGACGCCGCAGGGCGAGCGCTACACCCGCAACGGCGCCTTCGAGCTGAACCCGCAGGGGCAGATCGTGACGAGCGACGGATACGCCGTGCTCGGCGACGGCGGTCCGATCCAGATCGGCCAGCAGGAGACCGGTCTGGCGCTCGGGCCGGACGGCACCGTCTCGACCAACCAGGGCACCCGCGGCCGCCTGCGCCTCGTCACCTTCGCGAACCCGCAGGGCCTGACGAATGCCGGCGGCAACCTCTACTCCTCGAACACGCCAGCCCAGCCGGCCGGCCCCCAGGGGCGGATCGAGCCCGGCGCGCTCGAGCGCTCGAACGTCCGCCCGGTCCTGGCGATGAGCCGGATGCTGGAGGTGAACCGCACCTACCAGATCGTCTCCGACACGGTCTCGCGGCTCGATTCCTTGCGCGGCCAGGCGATCCAGCGCCTCGCCGATGTCGGCAACGCGTAAAGGGAGCCTTTAGACGATGCGCGCGCTCTACGCCGCCGCCACCGGCATGGCGGCCCAGGAACTCAACGTCCAGGTCATCTCGAACAACATCGCGAACCTGCGCACCACCGGCTACAAGCGCCAGCAGGCGCATTTCCAGGATCTGCTCTACCAGAACCTGCGCCGGGCCGGCACCGCGACCTCGGACCAGAACAACCAACTGCCGGCGGGCCTCGCCATCGGCTCGGGCGTCAAGACCACCTCGACCGCCCGGGTGATGTCGCAGGGCACCCTGACCTCGACCGAGAAGACCTACGACATCGCGGTGCGCGGCGAGGGCTTCTTCCAGGTCACGATGCCGGACGGGCGCACCTCGTATACCCGCGACGGCTCGTTCGACCTTGATGCGCAGGGGCAGATCGTCACCCGCGAAGGCTACCTGATGAACCCGAACATCACGGTGCCGAACAACGCCACCAGCGTCACGATCAGCGCCTCGGGCATCGTGCAGGCGACGATCCCCGGCCAGACCGCGCCGCAGAATCTCGGCCAGATCCAGATGGCCCGGTTCGTCAACAAGGTCGGCCTCGAATCGATCGGCGACAACCTGTTCGTCGAGACCCTGGCCTCCGGCCCGCCGATCACCGGCAATCCCGGCACCGACGGGTTCGGCAACCTCCAGCAGAGCTACCTTGAGGAGGCCAACGTCAACGCGGTCTCCGAGATCTCGTCGCTGATCGCCGCGCAACGCGCCTACGAGATGAACTCGAAGGTCGTGACCGCCGCCGACCAGATGCTCTCCACCACCTCGCAGATGTTCCGCGGATGAGCGCCCCGATGATCGACCTTCCCCCCGTCGTCCACGCGCCCGCCATCCCGGAAGCCCGCCGCGCGCTGCTCGGCCCCGGCATCCTGTCGCGCACCGCCCTGATGCTCGTCGCGTTCGGCCTCCTCACCCTGCCGGTGCTCGCCGGCGAGGCCCCGCGCCTCGCGCTCAGGGGCGACATCACCGCCGAGCGCGACGTCATCACGCTGGGCGACCTCGTCGCCGGCGCGCCGCCGGCCCTCGCCCAGAAGGCGCTGTTCCGGGCGCCCGCGCTCGGCACCTCCGGGACGATCCAGGTGCGGCGCATCGTCGAGGCCACGGCCGGGCTCGGGCTCGACGCGCCGGAGAGCGGCGGCCGGCTCCAGATCTCGGTGCAGCGCGCGGCCCGCCGCATCGCCGCGCCGGAGATCGAGGGCGCGGTGCGGGCGGCCCTCGCCAAGGTCCGGGGCCTCGAATCCGGCTCCGTCACCATCGCCTTCGAGGGCGAGTCCCCGGTGCTGACCGTGCCGCCGGACCTCAATGCCGCGGTCACCGCCCAGGAGGTGACCTACGATCCCCGCAGCCGCCGGGTCTCCGCCCTGGTGGTGGTGGGCGAGCGCCAGGCGTCGCTGCGGGTCACCGGACAGGTGGTCGAGATGGCCGATGTCGCGGTGCTGACCCGGGCGATCAACCGGGGCGAGACGCTGTCGGCTCCCGACATCACGGTGGAACGCCGCCCGCGCGAGGGCCTGCCGGCCGATATCGCGGCGGATGCGGCGGCCTTCATCGGCCAGGTGGCGCAGAAGCCGCTCGGCGCCGGCACGGCGCTCCGCGCCGGGGAGCTGAGCCGCCCGGACCTCGTCGCCCGCGGCGAGGCGGTCACCATCGTGTACGAGACCCCCGGCGTGGCCCTGGCCCTGCGCGGCCAGGCCCGCGACGGCGGCCCGCTCGGGGCGGTGATCGGGGTGATCAACCCGGTCTCCAAGAAGGTGATCCAGGCCACCGTGATCGGCCCCGGCCGCGTCACCGTGGCGCCGATCGTGCCGGTCGCGGCGGCGGTCCCGGCCGCCCCCGCCCGTCTCGCCTCGGCCCGGCCGTGAGGAGACGCCGCATGTCCGTCTCCCACTCCGCCCTCTCGCGCCTCGCCCTGGTGGGCGTCGCCGGCGCGCTGCTCGCCGGCTGCAACACCGTCGACCGGCTCTCCAACATCGGCGCGACGCCGACCCTCTCGGCGATCGAGGACCCGACCGCGCAACCGGGCTACCGCCCGGTGCGGCTGCCGATGCCGGACGTGCAGCCGGTCTCCTACGCCTCGAACTCGCTCTGGCGCACCGGCTCGCGGGCCTTCTTCAAGGACCAGCGCGCCGCCAAGGTCGGCGACCTCGTCACGGTGAAGATCAACGTCACCGACAAGGCGAACCTCAACAACGAGACCAAGCGCTCGCGCTCGAACAGCGAATCGTTCGGGATGCCGAATGCCTTCGGCCTCGAATCGAAGACCAAGCTCCTCGCCGGCATGGATCCGGCGAAGATGCTCACCACCGACGCCACCACCAGCAACGACGGCGCCGGCTCGGTGCAGCGGGCCGAGACGGTGACGACCAGCGTGGCGGCGATCGTGACGCAGGTGCTGCCGAACGGCAACCTGGTGCTGGAAGGCCGCCAGGAGATCCGCATCAACTTCGAGGTGCGCGAGCTGATCGTCGGCGGCGTGGTGCGGCCGGAGGACATCGAGTCCGACAACACCATCGATTCGAGCAAGATCGCCCAGGCCCGCATCGCCTATGGCGGCCGCGGCCAGATCACCGACGTGCAGCAGCCGCGCTACGGCCAGCAATTCCTGGACGTCGTGCTGCCGTTCTAGAGCATTTCCCGACGAAGTGGATACCGGTTCGTCGTAGAAGATGCGGCACAATCAAAGAGCGAGAGAAGCTTCGCGATGGCAAGGCGATCGTGAAGCACTCTGAGCAGACATGCGTTGGCAGGCGAACGCTTCGTCCGCTTGGGTTCTTGGTTGATCGCAGATTTTTGCCACCGCACTGATGACCACTTCGGCGAAATCGGCTTGGCGAACGGAGCCGTTCTGACGAACGGTGAACGCAGATCCCGCACCGGGCGGCACGCTCCCCCCTTGAGCCGCCCGGACGCGGCGCGGCCCCGGCACTCCCGCCGGGGCCGCTCTCGTTTGCAGTGCTGAAAAAAGGGAGGCAGCGCTTCGATCCCGTGCATGAACCCTCCCCCCTCTGCGGGAGAGGGGAACCATGCTCCCGGAAGAAACTGAATCGTTCTGACGAGCGCGAGCTGGATCAGCGTCGACGCTGCCCCTCTCGGCGGGATGTCGTCCCGCTGCGCTCACTGCGTTCGTCACCCTCCCCCTGAGGGGGAGGGCGATGGAGCTGCCGCCTTCGATGGCAGGAGACCGAGCCGCAGCCCCCTCAATCGTCCCGATAGACCCGCTCCCGGCGCTCGTGGCGCTCCTGCGCCTCCAGCGACAGCGTGGCGATCGGGCGGGCTTCGAGCCGCTTGAGGGAGATCGGCTCGCCGGTCTCCTCGCAATAGCCGTAGGAGCCATCCTCGATCCGGGACAGGGCGGCGTCGATCTTGGCGATCAGCTTGCGCTGCCGGTCGCGGGCCCGGAGTTCGATCGCCCGGTCGGTCTCCGACGAGGCGCGGTCGGTCAGGTCGGGATGGTTCTCGTTCTCGCTCTGCAACGCCACCAGGGTGTCCTGGGCTTCGCGCAGAATGTCTTGCTTCCAACTCTGGAGCTTGCGGCGAAAATACTCCCGCTGACGCTCGTTCATGAAGGGCTCGGCGTCATTGGGGGCATAGCCCTCCTCGATCACGACCTTCGCCATCGCGCCCCTCGGAAAACCGCTGTTGTCCTGGCCGCAGCCGACATCATGGCCACGACCCACTTGGCGCAGCCCTATAATAGAGGCTGCACGACACCACAATGTCTCTCCGCGCCACGCAAGGACCGGACCAGGGAACGGCGACGTTCTGCTGCAATCGTGTCACGGTCGCGGCGCATCTGCGCCGCCGGCCCCTGCATCCCGCAGGGCGGCGGCGATCTCCGCCTCCAGCAGGCGGGCGAGGGGCTTGCGGTAATGGCTGGCATCGAAGAACAGGCGCGGCTCGTGCAGCTCGGGCCGGTCGCCGGACCAGTCGACGACACGGCCGCGGGGCGCCACCGCGGCGGTGAGCGCGGCGCGGCAGGCCCGCGCCGCCGCGGCGCGGGGCGTGCCGGGCCGGGCCTGCGTCGGGGCGAAGACCGGCGGGAACACCAGGACCAGCGCCGTGTCCGACGGCAGGCGCTCGACCAGGGCGCGCAGGCGGGCGGCGGCCGGGAAATCGGGCCCGCCCTGTCCCGGATCGGGATCGCCGGGAGCGGGCCGGCTACGGGCCGCGATCCGCTCGGGCATGTCGGGATCGCCGAGCGTCAGGTAGTTCGGCTCGTAGTCCCAGTAGCCGTCCGGGGTCGCCCGGCGCGGGGTGGCCTGCATCGCCCAGCCGATGCGGTTGACGGTCTCGTCCATGACCCGCAGGCGCAGGAGGCCGCGCAGATAGGTTGCCCAGTCCTCGGCGAGCAGCCAGGTCGGAAAGGGCTGCGTCGGCGGCAAGGCCGGGTCGCCGGTGCACCAGAAAGAATCGGCGGCGATCACCAGGGCCTGCGCCCGGGGATGGTGGCGCAGGAAGTAATCGGCGACGAGAAGCTGCTCGCCCGGACCGGTGCCCGGCACCGAGAGCTGGACGAACGGGATCCCGGTGGCGGCGCGCAGATTGGCCGGCGCGACGAGCTGGATGTGGGAGTTGCCGATGATCGCCGCCGTGAAGGCCGGATCGCGCCCCCGGCTCGCCGCGGCGGTGCGGGGCCCCTGCGGGCGCACGCCATCGCGGGCCAGCAGCCGCGGCCGGCCGGTGTCGTAGGGGTCGACCGCGAGCGCCAGGGTGAGGACACCGACCATCAGCAGGGCCGCCGCCACGACGAGGCGGATGGAGAAGAGCCGCCATGCGGCCTCGGTCGCGGGATCGGCGCGCATCGGATCGGCCCCCTCAATGACATTGATGTGCATTACGAATACCGACTGTGTGCGCTAACTCATTAGGATGCATGAGATTTCTACATATTACTCAAGGTAAGTTGACGTGTGCCGTCAGGTCCACACGATGCGCGTAGTCTGGACCTAGAGCGCTTCACGATTGCGTTGCAATCGCGAAGCTTCTCTAGCTCTTTGATTGTGCCGCATTTTCTACGACGAACCGGTATCCACTTCGTCGGAAAATGCTCTAACGTTCTGCGACGAATGGTGTAGAGGCGTCACCTGCCCTGGCATGCGCCGCGGCGTCGTCCCCTGCCTGCGGTGACGCTGAGCCCGGCTGAGCGTGAGGCCCTGGAGCAATGGCCCGGGCGCCGCAAGACCGCGCAACGCTTGGGCACCGGGGCCCGCATCCTGCTGCTGGCCGATGAGGGCGCCTCCAACAAAGCCATCACGGCCGACCCTGCCCTCGATCCGGCCACCATGAGCCAGTGGCGCAAGCGCTTGCTCATGATCGCTGTGTGCAGCGACGGCAGCGCCTGGTGCGGGTTTCGCCCTGGCCGGAAACCGTTGGAGCCTCCGAGGCAGTCGGCCTCGTCGGCGGCGCTCAGAACCTCGGCGTGCCGGCCCTGGACAATCTTGTCCTCCAGGGCCGGCACGCCGAGAGGCCGGCGCCCGCCGTCAGCCTTCGGGATGAAGACGCGCCGAACCGGATCAAGCCGGTCGCGCCCCGTATGGACCCTCGCGCATAGGTCCTGGAGATTGGTCTTCAGGTCGCGCGCGTCGTCATCCACCGTGATTCGCGCCTCGGCTTCGAGCCGGTCGACGAGATCGTGCGGGCCCATCGGTCGAGCCTCGGATTCATGAGTGTCGGCAGCACGTTGGCGGATCATTTTCGGCCGTTAAGATTGGTTTTTCTCAAGGATTTTTCAGTCGGCTTGACGATTTTCGTCAATATTTTTCGCCGTCGCCTTGCCCTCCCGCAAATTTTCGCTTAGGAATGATACATCGATTGTTGGCCTGATTACCGAGCCTCTCCGCCGCGTTTTCGTCGGCGCATGCTCTGCCACTCGCTCCAAATCCGTCGATTGATTCGAGCCTTGGCGCTGCCGACAGCGTGCCGAGCTCCACCCTACGCTTGCAGATCATGGATACGACAATGACTATCGGCACCGTGAAGTGGTTTAACGTCCAGAAGGGTTTCGGCTTCATCCAACCGGATGACGGCGGCAAGGACGTGTTCGTGCACATCTCCGCCGTCGAGCGGTCGGGCATGCAGTCTCTCTCGGAAGGACAGAAGATCTCCTACGAGATGGAGACCGACCGGCGCAGCGGCAAGCAGTCCGCCGGCAACCTGCGCGCCGCGTAACGGCCCGACGCTCCGGGATGCGGATACCCTCATCCGCATCCCCCGCCCTGCGCCGCGGCGCGGGCCCGATCTCCAACGGATAATCTTGAGTGCATTTTACCTTCATTTCGCAGTCTCCGTCTCCGGCCCAGGCGATCGAGCCGCCCACCTTCCAGGTGCGGCAGATCTGGCAGCAGGTCGAGGATGAGAGCCGCGAGGTCAGCCATCTGATCGACCGGACCTACCGCTATCACTCGGTCCGGGAGCTGCATTGGCACCTCGCCGACCGGTTCTCCCGCCCGATCCACTCCCTCGCGTTGCGGCAGGTTTGAGCGATGGGCAAGTTCAAGGACGCGCCCCTCGGCGACCGGCTGGGCTCGGCCCAGGCCGCCCGGCAGGCCACCCTCGCCCGGTTCCAGGCGCGGACCACCGACCCCGACCCGGCCCTCGCGGCCCGGCGTGCCGCGCGGCAGGCCGTCGCCGCGGCGCGGACCACCCGTCTGGCCGAGCGCGAGACCGAGCGGGCCGAGCGCGAAGCCGCGCGGATTGCCCTGGAAGCCGAGACCGAGGCCGAACAGGCCCGCCTGCGGGAGATCGCCGCCGCTGCGGAGATGGAGCGCGCCGCCGAGGCCGCCCGCGAGGCCGAGACGCGGCAGGCCGAGCAGAAGGCCGCACGCGATGCCCGCTACGCCGCCCGCAAGGCGCGCCAGCGGAGCTGATCGTCCCACAGGGACCGACAATCGGAAGGATGGGTCGATGAGCTATAAGTTCAAGCTGCACCAGCGCGTGCGGATGGTGCGGTCCGGCTCGTCGGACAGCCATGCCAGCGACATGGATGCGTTCGAGGTCGTGCGCCTGATGCCTGAGGATCGCAGCGGGGAAGCCGCCTATCGCATCCGGTCACGGATGGGCGAGCGCGCGGTCCGGGAAAGCGAGATCGTCGCCCTCCCGTGATCCCGCAGGAGGCCCGCCGATGCGGCGGGAATTGGCGGGCGTTACTTGCAGCCTTGTGGATGGTCTTGGAATTGTCCAAGCCGTCCGCCTTGTGAACGATCTTTGAACCGCAAACGACGGCTGCCGGTGGTGGTGTCCCGGTGCTCGACGACACCCTCGCCATGCTCGACCGCGATGCCCGGCGCCTGGTCGCGATAGATCACCGTGGTCTCTTCGGCCATCGCCGAGTCCGAGCGCCTGGCCAGGATGATCGCCGCCGCGCCGGCAGTGAAAACGGTCCGCATCGGCGTTCTTCTCACATGATATATTGGCCCGACACCGTCCGCACCGGCAGGCAGGATCCGGCTTTCCGGAATGGATCCATGCACCGAGTGCACGGACAAAAGTGTCGTCTTCGCACGAAGCCTGACCGACACCGCTGCATTGCGTCGCGGCTTAGGGGATAGACCTTCTGACCGCGGGAGAGGCGGCCTGCTCCCTCCCGGCGGCAGCGCCCTCGTGCGGGGACCCCGGCCATCGTCCCGCACACCTCTCCATTCGACGACGCTGACGTCCGGCCCCCGCGCGGGCGCGCCCGGTGCAGGGGCGTCCTGCGGCCAGGATCAGAGATAGCTCAGCACCGGATGCCGCCTCTGCCGCTTCAGCCCGACCATCCAGCGGCAGGCCAGGAAGAGGGGCGGCCCGAGCACCAGCGCGACCAGCCAGAGCTGTCCCGGCGAGCCGAGTTCGACCTTGCCGGAGGCTCCAGTCAGGCCGGCCGCGAGGGCGAGGTCGTAGAGCCCGCGCAAGAGCCAGAGATGGGCAAGATAGAAGAACAGCGGCGCGCCACCGAAGACCCGGAGCCAGGCGAGGCGGCCGGCCGGCAGCGCCTCGCACAGCGCAAGGAGGCAGAGCCCGAGCCCCAGCGTCAGCAGCAGGAAATCGGCCGAGGGCGGGTACTTGGTGAGGTTCAGGAATGACAGGATCGTCGCCCCGAGGGTCGGGCCGGCCTGCCAGGGCGTCGGGTCGCCGTAGCCGTTGAGCCCCCGCAGCACCAGGAACCCCGCCAGCGCCGCCGCCCCGAGGGCGAGGAGCCGGCGGCGCCGGACCGCGGGATCGCGGGCGAACCAGGGGCCGAGGACATAGCCCGCCGCCGCGACGCCGATCCAGGGCAGCACCGGATAGGAGGTGCGGGCGACGCCCCAGGGCAGGGTGAGCAGCCCGCGCTGATGCAGGATCGACCACAGGGTATAGCCGGCCTGGTCGGGCGCGAGCACGATCCCGTCGAGCAGGTTGTGCCCGAGCATGATCAGACACGCCACCGCTGCAAGCGCAGGACGCGGCAGCCACACGAGCCCGGCCAGCGCGATCATGGCGAGGCCAATCGCCCAGATCACCTGAAGATAGAGGACCGGCGGCAGGATACGTCCGGTCCAGGCAAGGTTCACCAGGGTGAGTTCGAGCAGGACCAGGAACAGGCCGCGGGTGAGGAGGAAGCGCGACGCCGCCCGGGTGCCGTTCCGGCCGGCATAGAGGCACGCCGAGAGCCCGGCGAGCAGGAGGAAGACCGGCGCGCAGAGATGCGAGGTCAGCCGCGTCAGCGCCAGGGCCGGGGCGGTGACGCCCAGATCCATCGGATCGCGGAGCTGGGCGTGGACGTAGAAGATGTCCCGGACATGGTCGACCAGCATCAGCAGCATGACGACGCCGCGCAGGGCATCGATCGCGCCGATGCGGGCATCCGGCGCAGGAGCGCCCGTCGCCGTCACGAAGCCGTCTCGGCGGCAAGCCGCGAGAGGAGCCGGCGCACGTCCGGCGGCGTCCAGACGCGGCCGCCGCGGGGCTTTCGCACCCCGCGCCGGGTCAGGGAGGCGGCGATTCCCTCGGGAGTCCCGCCGGCCTCGACGGCGATGGCGGCCAGCACCGGCGCGAGGTCGCGGCGGTAGCGCCGGGCGCGGGCGGTGGCGGCATCGCGGCCGGCATCGCCCTTGCGGAGGAGCGCCGCCATCAGAACCGCACCGACAGGGTGCCGGTGAACCGCCGCGGCGCGCCCGGAAAGACCCGGAGCGCGCTCAGCGAACTCTCGTAATAGGTCGTGTCGAACACGTTCTCGACGTTCAGGCCGAAGCGAAAATTCTCCCACCGGTAATACGCCAGCGCATCGACCGCGATGTAGCCCGGGAGCCGGAAGCCGCTGCCGGCGGCGTCCCCTGCCCGCTCCCCGACGGCGCGCACGCCGCCGCCGATGCCGAAGCCCTTCCAGGGTCCGTCCTGCGCCTCGTGGACGGCGAGCAGGCTGCCCGAATGGCGCGGCACGTTGATGAGCGGCGCCCCGACCGGCAGCACGTTGTCCTTGGTGACGACCGCGTCGGCAAAGACGTAGCCGGCCAGGATCTTGATCTCCGGGGTGATCTGGCCGGCGGCGGTGAACTCGAAGCCCTGGCTGCGCACCGCGCCGGCGGCAAGCGAGAAGCCGCTGTTGTTGGGATCGGGGGTCAGCACGTTCTGCCGCTCGACCCGGAAGGCGGCGCCGGTGAGGCTCAAGGCTCCACCGTAGAGATCGAGCTTGGTGCCCACCTCGTAGCCAAGGCCGGTCTCCGGCGCCAACGGCCCGCTCGCCGACGCCGCGAAGGCGTCGGGCCCGATATTGGGCCGGAAGCTGGTGCCGACATTGGCGTAGAGCGACAGCTCCGGCAGCGGCTGGTAGACGAGGCCGGCCCGGGGCGTCGCGGCGAAATAGGTTTGGTCGCTTTGGACGCCGGTGGTGCGCTCCCGGAACGATTGCTCGAAGAAGTCGAACCGCACGCCGACCAGCGCCTTCCATTCCGGGCTCAGGGCGATCTGGTCCTGGGCGTAGAGCGCCGTGTTGGTGACCTGCTCGAACCCGTTGGTCTGGAAGGCGAAGGGCGGCAGCGGCCGGCCATAGACCGGGGCGTAGATATCGAGGGAATAGGGGGTCTGGCGGAAGCGCGAGCGGATCTGCTGGTAGGTGCCGTCGGTGCTCTCGCGCTCGAAGCCCAGGAGCAGGGTGTGGCCGATCCCGGCGGTGTCGAAGCGCCCGACCAGCTCGGCCTGGCCGAGGGCGACGTCAGCGCGGTAATTGCGCTCGTTGCGGTCGCGCAACGCCGTGCGGTTGTCGGCGGCGATGCCCCGCACCTCGACCGCCTCGCCGGAGAGCGAGTTGGAATTCAGATAGGTGGACAATCGCATCTGCCAGTTGGCATCGAAGCGGTGGTCGACCCGGATCTGCATCGAATCGTTGGATTGCCGGATGCTTTGGCCCGGCTCGCCGAGGAAGCGCGAGATCGGCAGGAAGCCCAATTGCCCGTTGATCGCCACGACGCCGCGGTCGAACACCGTGCGGTTGCGCAGGAACTCGGTCTCGACGGTCACCGTCGTGTCGGGCGTGACCTGCCAGCTGATGACGGGGGCAACGAACAGGCGGTCGCCGTCGACGAAATCGCGAAAGCTGTTCTGGCGCCCGGCCGCGAGGTTGAAGCGGTAGAGAAGCGTGCCGTCCTGGTTGAGCGCGCCGCCGGAATCGACCGTGCCCCGGACCTGCTCGAACGAGCCCCACTGCCCGCCCATCTCGACGAAGCGCTCGCGCGTCGGCTGCTTGGTGACGATGTTGACGAGGCCGCCCGGATCGCTGCGCCCAAACAGGCCGCCACCGGGCCCCTTCAGCACCTCGATCCGCTCGACGTTCTGGGCGTCGGGCGGCGGCGGAAAACCGCGGTTGAGGGGAAAGCCGTTCTTGTACAATTCCGAGGTGGTCACGCCCCGGATGGCGTAGCTGAAGATGGTCAGCCCGCCGAAATTGTTCTGCTGGGCGACGCCCGGTGTGTAGGTGAGGACACGGTCGACCCGGGTGGCGGCGAGGTCGGTGATGACCTCGCGCGGCGCGACCGTGACGACCTGCGGCACGTCCCGCTGGGGCGTGTCGGTCTTGGTGCTGCTCACCGCCCGGTCGGCCCGGAAGCCCGCGGTCGGGCCGATCAAGCCGATCGCGCCGGCAGCCGCGGAGGAGAGCGCCGGCAGCACCGGCCCGGTGGGTCGGGGGCCCTCCACCACGACCTCGTCGAGGGCGATGGTCTCCTGCCCCTGCGCGGCATGGGCCGCGAGACTCAACCCCAGGGCGGTCGCCAGGACGGGCATCGGGCGGTGGCGCGGCGAACGGGTTCTCACGAAAAACACTCGAGGTTGACGCGCGCTGCGATCCGGGCGAGCGGCAAGCCGTGCCCGCGCGGAAACGCGCAACACCAGGCCCGAGCGCTC
Organism: Methylobacterium aquaticum; assembly: GCF_001043915.1. Classification (GTDB taxonomy): domain Bacteria; phylum Pseudomonadota; class Alphaproteobacteria; order Rhizobiales; family Beijerinckiaceae; genus Methylobacterium; species Methylobacterium aquaticum. The sequence goes on from NZ_LABX01000181.1 coordinate 24,013, forward strand.
CCCCGGGCCGCACCGCCCGCGGGACGTGACTGCGCCGGAAGGCGCATGCCAAGGCAGGTCTCCTGGCTCGCGGATCACCGGTCCCGCCTGGCCTTCCCGGTGCCAATGCACCAGTGGCCGCCGGCGGCGAAACCTCTCCGCTCACAGTTGCGGGGGCAGCCCCGGTCTTGCTCGAACGAGCGCACCGGGTTCCCTCTTCGCCCACGGACTCGACGCCCGGGGAACCTTGGCGGCCACGACCTTGCCACGGTCTTTGCACCGCAGCAATCGATCAGAAACGCAGCGTAATAACGTTGCGATCTCTGTGGCCGTGGCGCTACACCGTCCGGCGCTCGGTTCGAGATCAGGGCGTGCCGGACTGCCGCAGGTACGCGGCCGTGGCCGGGTGGAGCCAGTCCGCCGGGATCGCTGCCGCGAGATCACGGGGATCGCTCGGGCGCTCGTGGGCCAGGCGCCGGGCGAGGGCCGGCCTTGCCGTGTCGATCGCCGCGACGAGGCGGGCGACGGCTGCCGGATCGAGGCCCGGCCGACCCAGGATGAAGCTCCACGATCCCACCGTCTCGATCGCCGCGTCCTGGCCCGGGAAGGTGCCGGGCGGGACGGTGATCCGCCGCAGGGACGGGCTCGCCGCCAGGATCGCCGGGATTGCCGTCGCGGAGGGGCCGAGGAAGCGAGCCCCGCCCGGCCCCTCCGCCATGGCCCGGAAGCCCGGCCAGCCGGTGCCGCCGCCGAAGAGCGCCGCGGCCCGCCCGTCGCGCACCATCGCGGGGCCGTCCCCGGCATGATCGAGGAGGAGCGGCCGGATGTCGTGCTCCGGATCGAGGCCCGCGCCGCGCAGGATGGTCCGGCCCATGGCGGTGAGGCCGGAACTCCGGGTGCCGAGGGCCACCGGCTGGCCGCGCAGGTCGTCGATGCGGCGGACCGGGCTGTCGGCCGGCACCACGAACAGGCCGGGCGCCGCATAGACCGGCGCGACCACCGTCACGGCCGGCGGAATCCCCTGCCCGGCGAGCGCCGCGTAGGCGTACTCGCCCTGGACGAGGCCGAGATCGACCTGTCCGTCACGCAGGAGGACCAGGTTCTCGGTCGAGCCCTTGCTGGCGCGCAGCTCGAGGGTGAGATCCGGATCCACCTCCCGGATCGCCGCGGCCAGCGCCTCGCCATAGGCCGGGAAGCCGCCGCCCGGCGTCGCGGTGGCGAGGACGAGGCGCAGGGGCTCGGCGGCGTGAGCGGCCGGTTGGGCGGCGAGGAGGCCGATGCAGATCGCAGCGAGCAGCCCGTGTTTTCTCATTGTCCTGCCCCGCCTTCCCTCGACGCCGCCGCGCATCACGTCAGTCCGTTGCCGTCATGGCGGTGCCCGGATGACGTGGCGCGCGTGAAGAGGTTGCAGAGCGGCGTGTCAATTCGCCGGCACCGGCGACGCCACCGGAACGGGCGCCACGTCCGGCTGGAGCAGCGAGACGGTGATCGCCCGGGTGACGTGCTCGGCCATGCAGCGATAGCCGAGATCGGCGAGGCGGAACCCGGCACCCGCCTGCGCCGTGTCGCCACCCTTGAGGGCGCTGATCGCCCGGCCGGCGAGATAGCGCATCGCCTCGTAGCGCTGGACCAGCGGCACCTGCTCGCGCTCGGCGACTTTCTGGATCGCCTGCACGAACTGGCGGTAGTAATCGTCCTTGGCGAGGCTCGCGGTGTATTGGGGATCGACCAGCACCACGTCGATGCCATGCGACTTGATCCAGGCCACCGTCTCGGCCAGGGACTGCGAAAAATCCTCGATGTCGACGCGGGCGAGGGCGTCGTTGCCGCCGACCTGCCAGACCACGAGGTCAGGCTCGATCTCCGCCACTTGGTTGCGCAGGCGCTCCGCCGCCCCGAAGGCGATCTCGCCGGAGACGCCGCGGCTCTCCACCGTCACGTCGATGTCGGGCAGGGACCGGGTCAGGGCATCCTCGAGCCGCACCGGATAGGTGGCGGCGGTGCCGAGGCCGCCGGAATTGGAGCCGATCGTCAGGACCTGGACGGCCCGGTGCTCGCGCAGGGCCTTCTTGACCGCCTTGAGCTTGGCCAGGGTGTAGAGCTTGGAGCCCGGCACCCGGCATTCGGGAGAGAGGCTGGGATCGGGTGCATCCGGGCTCGGCGCGGTGGCCTGCAGCGCCGGGATCTCGGCATGAGCGGGCTGGGGCTGGGCCGATTGGGAAAGGGTCGGCTGCTGCGAAGGAGCCGGTGGAGCCGGCGCCGGCTGGACCTGCCCGGGCTGGGGCGTCGTCGACTGGGCCTGAACGGCGAAGCCGAGGCAGCAGCCCAGCGCGAGGCTCACGCCGCCGAGGAGGGACGGGGAGAGCGAGAGCGCCATTCGACGAACCATGCCGTGAAGGAGAGAGAGGCTAACCCGCATCCTACGACAAAGACGTCGGTCGCGAAACCTCCCCCGGTCCAGAAACGAATCAGTTGTGCACCGAGGCTGGCGACCGAGCCGACCGAGAACACCGCCAGCGAGTTGCGCCCGAGGCCGGCGAGCTGGCGGGTGAGCCAGCGCGCCCGCGGCTGCACCAGGCCGAAGACCGTCTGGAAGGCGAGGAGCACGCCGAGGAAGTGGATCAGCCGGGCCGGCGACAGGTAGGATTTGTCGAAGATGAACAGCAGCCGCGGCTCCGGCACCGCCAGGGGGTCGGGGCGCAGGTTGAACCAGGACAGGACCGCGCCGACGATCACGATGGCGATCCCGAGCGGCATCAGCCGGCGGCGCCAGGCCAGGAAGCGCTCCGAGCTGCGCCGCCACTCATGCGCCGCGAAGCCGAGCACCAGCAGCAATTGCCAGCAGAGCGGATTGAAGAACCAGTGTCCCTCCACCGGCCAGCTCGGGATGTTGATCGCGAAGACCAGGCTGACGGCGTAGAGCAGGACGGAGATTCCGATCGCGAGGCCGAGATGGATCCGCGACAGCAGCACGAAGACGGGGGCGAGGCCGAGCAGCACGACGTAGAGTGGCAGGATGTTGAAGAAGCCGAGCTGGTGCAGCAGCGTCACCCAGCCGACGGTCGCCTGGATCGGGTCGCTGAAGACCGGCCCGGCATTGTGCCATTCCACCAGCAGCGGGTTGTCGAGCGCGAGGGCAGCGCCGGCCAGCATCGCGAGGGCCATGGCGGTGATGACGAGCTGCGCCCGGTACACCTCGACCATGCGCGAGAGCAGCCGCAGCACCGTGCGCGGGGCCGGCTCCGGCACCCCGTCGCGCCCGCGGGTGGCGATGCCGATCGACCAGCCGGCCAGGAACACGAACAGCTCGGCCGCGTCCGAGATCCCGTACTGCGAATAGGTGTAGTTCTGGAAGACGTTGCCCGGGATGTGGTTGATGAAGATCGTGATGAGGGCGATGCCGCGCCAGAAATCGACCGCATTCGGTTCACGCATGCTGCTCGTGGTCCCTCTTGCAGGCCCGCGGGCGCCCCGACCCGGGGCAGCCCCGCCATCGATGAAGTTCCGCACAGGGCAGGGCCGCCGAGCGGCCAACCCGGCAGGATCGTCCGGGGATCGCCCTGCCCTCAGCAGACTTGCATTGGCAGGCCAACGCTTCGCCCGCTTAGAGCGCTTCACGGTTGCGTTGCCATCGCGACGCGCTCTAGCTCTTTGATTTTGCCGCATTTTCTACGACGAACCAGTGTCCAGGTCGTCGAAAAAATGCTCTATTTCACGATCCGGTCGAGGCGGTTGTTGATGAAGAAATACAGCTCCTTGGCGCCGGGCTCGGTGTAGAGCACCTGCACCTCGCGCTGGCCGCGGCCGCTCTCGCCGACCAGCACGTCGGTCGGCGGCTTGCCCTTGAGCCTCACCAGCTCGCACTCGCCGAGGCCGGGCGCGATCTCGGTCGCCGTCGCCGGGACCGCGCCGGTGCAGGTGCCGTCCTGCGCCAGGACCGGCCCCCAGTTCGGCGGCGAGGGGGCGGCTTTGGGCGGGCTTGCGAGGTTCACCGGCGGGGCGGCGCGGTCGGTGCTGCTGCACCCGGCCAGCGCCACACTCACCAGGGCGATTCCGATCACCGTCCGCCGCATCGTGCCCCGCCCGTCATCGTCCTTCGCCGCCGCGCCGCCGCGCCGCCAGGGCCGTCTCGTAGAGGCGGAGCGCATCCCCGCGCAAGGCCGCCCGCGAGCCTTTGCGGAAATAGAACATGTGGCCACCGGGATAGACCGAAAGGGAGAGGCGATCGCCGCTGCCGTAGGACGGCATCTGGTCGAGGATCAGCTTCGAGGCGAAATAGGGCGTGACGAGGTCGGTGTAGCCGTGGGCGACGAGCACCCGCAGGTCGCCGTCGAGGGAGAGGATCTGGCGCAGGTCGCTCACCACCTCCGGGGCAGAGCGGCCGCCGCCCCAGTTCCAGCCGAGGTTGACCGCGTTGTTGAGCAGCTCGTAGCGCAGGTTCGGCACCCGCCAGTTCAGGGTGCGGGCGGTGAGATCGATGGCGGCGCTGGTGAGCGGCGCCAGCATGGCGGTGAGGATCGGATCGGCGAAGCGCCCCTGCGCCGCGCTGGGATCGGGGTCCCAGCCGGTGATGCCGGTGTCGTAGGCGCTCGCCACGCGCCGCGACTCGCGGTCGGCGTCGCGCTGGTAGCTGGCGCCGGAGACCCGGCCGGCCTGGCGGCGCACCAGGGCGGGATCGAGCCCGGTGAGCGCCGCGACCCGCTCGGTCATCCGGTCGATGGCGGCATTGTCGGCGGGTCCACGCAGGAGGTCCGCGAGATAGGGCCCGGTGGCATAGGTCTCGGCGGCCTGCATGCGGGCGGGATCCGGGGTCTCGCCGCGGCGCTCCAGGCCGGCGGCGGCGAGCGAGGGCAGCCGCGTCACCGCACCGAGGGGATTGTGCCGCGGCGACTGGAGAGAGCCGAAATCCAGCACCGGCGAGAGCAGCACCAGGCCCGAGAGCCCGACGCCGACATCGTCCTGGAGCTTGCGGGCGATGAGCGGGCCGCGGAACCCGCCATAGCTCTCGCCGAGGAAGAATTTCGGAGAGGTCAGCCGGTCGTTGGTGCGCAGCCAGCGGGCGATGGCCGCCGACAGGATCGCGGCGTCGCTCTCGACCCCGTAATAGCGCTTCGCGTCCTCGCCGGCGGCGCGGCTGTAGCCGGTGCCGACCGGATCGATGAAGACGAGGTCGGTGAAATCGAGCCAGGTCTCGTCGTTCGGGACCGTCACCGGCGCTGCCGATGGGCTGATGCTGGTGCCCTCGAAGGGCAGGCGCCAGGGCCCGACCGCCACGAGGTTGAGATAGGCCGAGGCCGCACCCGGCCCGCCATTGACCGCGAAGGTGACCGGCCGGGTCCGGGCCTCCCGGTCCGGCAGGGTGAAGGCCGTGAAGGCGATCTCGGCCTGGAGCTTGCCGGCTTCGTCGACCAGCGGCAGGCTGCCGGCCACGGCCGTGAAGCTCACGGTCCGGCCGTCGGAGAGGGTGAGGCTGTGCTGCGTCGTCGCGTCGGCGGGCAGGCGCCGGCCCTCGGGCTGGCGGGTCTCCTGACGGCTCTCCTGGCGGGTCTCCTGACGCGCCTCCGGCCGGGCGGGTTGAGCGGCGAGGGGCGCGGGCGCCAGCAACAGGGCCGCCGCGACGGCGAGGATCCGGGTCGTGAAACGGGTCATGACGTCTCCTCGGGGTCGAGGCCCTTGTCGCTTATCCGTGGATCTCCGCTCCCTCTCCTCGGAAAGATCAGGCGCAGGCTCCCTCTCCCCGCCTGCGGCAGGGCCGTCCGGGAACAAGTTAGGGGAGATTGCTCGCCCAGCCACACCGGAGGCGATCCGGGCGTTGTCCGGTTGCCGCGATGCGGCCATCCGGTCGGGACAGCGCCCCGGCGATACCCGCTTCGCCCACCGGCCGGAAGGCGCGATCGGCATCGGCTCGCCCAGGGCTCGACGAGGAATCCGGTCACGACGGCGGGTGGAGCGCCATCGCCCGAGCTGGGAGCGGTGTTCGTCGTCCGGCCCGACACCATCAGGCAGAGCGTGCGCCGGCAATGCGTGGCGTCGATGATCGCCGTCCCGCTGCCGCGCCCGCCGCCGCCACTGTCCCCGGTTCCGCCCGGTTCCGACCTGCGCTGGCTCCCTCAGGCCACCGCACCCCGGGTCCCATCGGCGGCCAGCACGCCGCGGCGGATCTGGTCCTCCTCGATCGATTCGAACAGGGCCTTGAAGTTGCCCTCGCCGAAGCCGTCGTCGCCTTTGCGCTGGATGAACTCGAAGAAGATCGGCCCGATGGCGTTGGCGGAGAACAATTGCAGCAGGATCTTGGTCATGCCGCCCTCGATCACGCCCTCGCCGTCGATCAGGATGCCGTTTTGCTCCATCCGCTCCAGCGGCTCGCCGTGGCCGGGCAGGCGCCGGTCGATGCGGCGGTAATAGACCGATGGCGGCGACGGCATGAAGGCGACGCCCCTCCCCCGCAGTGCCTCGATCGTCGCGTAGATGTCGCGGCAGCCGCAGGCGATGTGCTGGATGCCCTCGCCGTTATAGGCGTGCAGGTATTCCTCGATCTGGCTCTTCGCATCGGCCGATTCGTTGATCGGGATGCGGATCTTGCCGTCGGGCGAGGTCAGCGCCTTCGAGAACAGGCCGGTCTGCTTGCCGGCGATGTCGAAGTAGCGGATCTGCCGGAAGTTGAAGAGTTTTTCGTAGAACCCGGCCCAGACGCTCATCCGGCCGCGATGCACGTTGTGGGTCAGGTGGTCGAGATAGTAGAGGCCGAGCCCGTCCGGCTTCGGGTCGCGCTCGCCCAGCCAGACGAACTCGGCCTCGTAGGGCGAGCCCTTGGCCCCGTAGGTCTCGACGAAATAGAGCAGCGAACCGCCGATGCCCTTGATCGCCGGCACGTCGAGGGTCTTTTCGCCGTCCGCCGGGTCGGCCGGCTCGGCACCAAGGGCGAGCGCCCGGTCGTAGGCGGCCCGGGCATCGACGACGCGAAACGCCATCGCGGGGGCGCAGGGGCCGTGAGCGGCGACGAAGCGATGGCCGTGGCTGCCGGGCTCCTCGTTGACGAGATAGTTCACATCGCCCTGGCGATAGACCGTGATCGCCCGGCTGCGGTGGCGCGCCACCGCCGAAAAGCCCATCGCGCGGAACAGGTCGTGCAGCGCCTGCGGCTCGGGATGGGCATATTCCACGAACTCAAAGCCGTCCGTCCCCATCGGATTGGCGGCGGTGACCTGCGCGGCCGGGGCATCGTGCGGATAGGGACCCATCACTCGACATCCTTGTGGAAGCAACCGCCGCATCACAGCATGGACGGCCCGCGCGGGGCGTGCGAAATCCGGGCACCGATGCGGGGCCCGCGCACGGATCGCGCATGGATGCCGCCTCCGATGACCGATTCCCTCACCCTCGACCGGTTCGACCTGAAGATCCTCGCGGCGCTCCAGGAGGATGGCCGGCTCGGCAACCAGGAGCTGGCCGAGCGGGTGCACCTCTCGGCGAGCCAATGCTCGCGCCGGCGCCTGCGGCTGGAGGAGCGCGGGGTGGTGCGGGGCTACCGGGCGGAGCTGGCGCCGGCGCCCCTCGGCCTCACCGTCACGGTCTTCACCAAGGTGGCGCTCGCGACCCACAACCGCGACAATGCCCGCCGCTTCGCCGAGCTGGTCCGCGGTCTCGACTGCGTGCTCGAGGCCCACGTGATGACCGGCGACAGCGACTACCTGCTGAAGGTGATCGTGCCCGACCTGAAGGCGCTCTCAGGCCTGGTCAACGATGTGCTGCTGCCGCACGAGAGCGTGGCGCATGTCCACTCCTCGGTGGTGCTCGACACGCTGAAGGAGGCCGCGCCCCTGCCGCTGCCGCGGCCCCCCGCGACATGACGCAGCGGGAATCGCGGTCGATGACGATGCAACCTCCGCCGTTGACGAACGCTTGATGGATCCAGGCCACACTGCAACCCGGGACAAGCCCGGCGGAGGTCAGGCGCCATGATGTGGGACGGCATCGCACTCTTTTCCGGCGCGCCGCTACGGCGCTCAGCGGACGGCGTGCTGGGTGCCGCAGGCGTCCCTCCCCTTCTGCGCGAGCCGGAACGTCCGCGGCGGGCCAAGGTCGGGCTGGCCCTCGGCGGCGGGGCCGCCCGGGGCTGGTCCCATATCGGGGCGATCGAGGTGCTCCAGGAGGCGGGCATCACCATCGACGTGGTGGCGGGCTGCTCGATCGGGGCGGCGGTGGGGGCCTGCCACGCCGCCGGCAAGCTGGGCGAGTTGCGCGAGTTCGCCCTGTCGCTGACGAAGCGGCGGGTGATGGGCCTGCTCGATTTCCACATCAGCGGCTCGGGGCTCATCGCCGGCGAGCGCCTGCGGCGGCTGCTCGATCGCGACCTCGGCAACACCCGCATCGAGGAGCTGCCGCTCACCTTCGCGGCGGTGGCGACCGAGCTGGGCACCGGGCACGAGATCTGGCTCACCCGCGGCGGTCTCGTCCAGGCGGTGCGCGCCTCCTATGCGCTGCCGGGCATCTTCGACCCGGTGAAGATCGCCGGGCGCTGGCTGATGGACGGGGCGCTGGTCAACCCGGTGCCGGTGACGGCGGCCCGCGCACTCGGCGCCGATGTGGTGCTCTGCGTCAATCTCAACGGCGACATGCGGGTGCGCGGCACGGTGATCCAGGCGCACGGGGCGGACGAGGCCGAGGCGGCGACCGATGCCGCCCCCGGACCCGCCGCCGCGATGCCGGAGGAGCCGTGGCGCTGGCCGCTGATCGGCAACCGGCGCCAGAAGCCGAAGCCCCGGCCGGAGGCCGGCGCGCCGAGCGGCATCGCCAGCGTGATGGTCGACGCCTTCAACATCACGCAGGACCGGATCTCGCGCTCGCGGCTGGCCGGCGACCCGCCAGACGTGATGATCAACCCGAAGCTCGCCCAGATGGGCCTGTTCGAGTTTCACCGTGCCGAGGAATGCATCGAGCTCGGCCGCCAGGCCACGCGGCGGATGCTGCCGGAGATCCACGAGATGATCGCGGCCTCCGTCACGCCGGTGTGAGGCCGAGGCGTCGGCGGCGGCCGAGCCGCCACCGCGCCGGTCAGGCTGTGGCGATGTACTCGCGCATCGCCCGATGCTCGGCCTCGACCGATTCGATGCGATGCTTCACCACGTCGCCGATCGACACGAGGCCGACCAGGCGGCCGTCCTCGACCACCGGGACGTGGCGGAAGCGCCCGTCCGTCATCAGTTCCATCACCTCGTCGACGGCGGTGGCGCGGGTGCAGCACACCACCTTGGCGGTCATGTGCCGGGAGACCGGCGCCTCGAGGGCCGCGCCGCCGCCCCGGACCACGGCGCGGATGATGTCGCGCTCCGACAGGATGCCAAGGACCGATTGGCCGGCATCGCTCACCACCAGGGCGCCGATGCCCTTCTCGGTCAGGAGCGCCGCCGCCTCCGCCAGCGTGCGGTGGGGCTGCACGGTCACCACGGTGCGGCCCTTCTGCGACAGGATGCGCGCAACGGTCATCAACACCTCCCTGATCGGCCCCCGCCGGCCTTGCGGTCCGGGCGGGACGCTCGTTTGGAGGCCGAGTGTGTGACCGCGCGCCGATCGAGGCAAGCACCCCGGAGGTCGAAGGAAGACGATTCCCGCCCGGCTCAGCGTCGTCCGAGCCGATCGACCAGAGGAAGCATCAGGAAACCGACGACGAACCCGCCGAGATGGGCATCCCAGGCGACCGCGGAGTCGCTGAGGCCGAGCGGCAGGGCGGCGAGGCCGAACAGCAGGTTGGTGACCAACCAGATGGCGAGGAAGACCACCGCCGAGCGGTTGCGCAGGAGTTCGGGGATGGTCTGCAACCGCGTCGGCACCGGGCGCTGCCAGGGCACCGAGGCCGGCCCCGCCATCTCCACCGGCTGGAAGGCGAAGCGCACCGCCGCCGCCATCAGCCCCGACACCCCGGCCGAGGCGCCGATCAGCGGCACGGTGCTCAACGGATCGATGAGGACGTGGAGAAAGCCGCCGGCGGCGGCCGAGACCAGGGCGATCAAGCCGTAGCGCCAGGCGCCGCAGCGCCGCGCCACCGGCGTGCCGAAGGCCGCGAGCCAGACGCTGTTGAGCAGCACATGGGCCCAGGAGCCGTGCAGGAGCGCGTAAGACACGAAGGTCCAGGACATCGCGCCCGGATCGGCCACCAGGTAGGCGGCGAAAGCCTTGCGTGCCTCGACCTCGAGGGCGCTGCCGCCCGAAGCCGACGCGGCCTTCAGCACGTCCGCGGCCCGGTCCGGGTCGAGGGCGAGGGTCCAGCGCGCCGGCACCAGGGCGAGGTCGAGGAGCAGGGTGATGTCCCACACGTCCGGCAGCACCTGCCGCACGGCGTGGATCAGCACCAGGATCCCGACCGAGGCGGTGACCACGGCGGGCATGTTGAACACCGGCACGCGCGGCGGTCGCGGGAGGTCGGGGGTGGCATCCATGCGGGCACCATTGCGGGGGCCCGGGGCCGACCGCAAGGGCAAGGGGCGACGCGGACGCCGACCACCTGCAAAAAGACGAGGCCATGCACGAAAAAAGGGGAGAGCGTTGCCGCTCTCCCCGGAAGAGAGTGAATCGCACCAAGCCGCGCGGATTGGCCACGCGATTCGCGTGCGGGACGCCGCCAGGACCGTGACGACGCGGGCGTGAGGCCCTCACTCCGTTTTCACGCGAGCGGGCTTAGGGCGTGCGTGACGCCCCGGCCAGCTCGAAATCTCCGTCGCCGATGACGATCGCGCAGGTGTGAGCGAAACGCAACATTAATGACTTGGTAACCCTAACAGAACCTTACGCTCTCGCAGCTCTGGCGTTCGGCATACGGTCTGCTGCACCGAATCAGCCGCGCCGGCCGTCGTCCCGCTTTGGAGCAACGGCCGGTCGCGTGTGGACCGACCGACCCCAAGACCGTACCAGACCGAGACGCCATGAAGCACCCGACCAGCCGCCTGCTCCACGCCTACTGGGACGGCCTGCGCGGCGCCCGCGCCGCGCCGGAGCGGGGCGAGATCGAGCCCGGGGAGATCCGTCACGTCCTCGCCGACAGCCTGATCCTCGAGATCGACGCGCCTCGGCAGGCGGCAACGGTGCGGCTCGCCGGCACCCGGCTCTGCGCCTTGTTCGGGGCCGAGCTGCGGGGCCTTTCCTTCGCCGACCTGTGGGGGGAGATGCCGGCCGCCGATCCGTGGCGCCTCGTCGAGGCGGTGATCCAGGAGACCGCCGGCGTGGTGGTCGGCCTCGTCGGGGTGACGG
>NZ_LABX01000182.1 GCF_001043915.1 Methylobacterium aquaticum
ACTATGGCATGTCGCGCCCGGCGTCACCGTCTTGCGCCGATGGAGGCCGCCCCGCCATTTGGGTATGGAGAGGGGCCGGATCCCGCCGCCGCCCGGGGACTCCGCCGCGCCGCCGCCTCTCCCGCAAAAAGACCGATCGCCCGGATGACCACCGCCCCTTCGCCCCCCCACCCGCCCCAGCCCGTCGAGACGATCCCCGGCGATCCGGCCTGCGGCCTCCTCCTCCTGTGCGACCACGCCTCGAACGCGGTGCCGCCGGACCTCGACACTCTCGGCGTCGCCGCCCCGCATTTCGAGCGGCACATCGCCTACGACATCGGGGCGGCTGCGGTGACGCGCGCGCTCGCCCGCCAGCTCGGGGCGCCGGCGCTCCTCACCACCTTCTCGCGGCTCATCATCGATCCCAATCGCGGCCGCACCGACCCGACCCTGGTGATGCGCCTCTCGGACGGGGCAATCGTGCCCGGCAACGCCAGGATCGGGCCCGAGGGTGTCGCCGAGCGGCTCGCCCGCTTCTACGACCCCTACGACCGGGCGATCGACGCGGCCGTCGCCGCCGCGATCGAGGCCGGCGCGCCGCCCGCCATCGTGACCGTGCACAGCTTCACCCCGGCCTGGCGCGGGGTGGCGCGGCCCTGGCAGGTCGGCATCCTGTGGGACCGGGACGACCGCCTCGCCGGCCCGCTGATCGCCGGCCTGCGGGCGGACCCGGCCGGCTTCACGGTCGGCGACAACCAGCCCTATGGCGGCGGCCTGCCGGGCGACACGATCGACCGCCACGCCATCGCCCGCGGCCTGCCCAACGCCCTGATCGAGATCCGCCAGGACCTGATCGGCGACGAGGCCGGGGCCGAGGACTGGGCCGCGCGCTTTTCCGCCCTGCTGGGGCCGTTGGTCGCCCGCGCTTGACCGGGCGGGCACCCGTTCCGACTTCTTGCCCGACTTCCCGTTTGCACAGGACCGAGGACGTTCCGATGGACGGCATCGACGAGACCACCCGCACCGAACTCGAGGCCGCGGTCTTCCGGCGGCTGGTGTCGCACCTCCAGGGGCGCACCGACGTGCAGAACATCGACCTGATGAACCTGGCGGGGTTCTGCCGGAACTGCCTGTCGAACTGGCTCAAGGACGCGGCGGATGCCCGCGGCCTGGCCGTCACCAAGGACCAGAGCCGCGAGCACGTCTACGGCATGCCCTACGACGAGTGGAAGGCGCGTCACCAGAGCGAGGCGACCCCGGAGCAGGCGGCGGCCTTCGCGGCGCGGGCGGAGCAGCATTGAGGACTCCGCCCGCGCGGGCGGAGACTCACTGACGCGATCGGCGTGCCTCGAATCCGGCGGCGCAAGAACTCGGTAAGGTTGCGCATCTATCAAGATCCGGGAAGGCGTGCCGCGAAGGCCGCCATCCGTCAGTGGGTTGGGGTGCCTGATGGCCGCGTCCGCCCCGGCGGCACGACAACCCATCGGCCAGGAGACCGTGAATGAACGCGCACAGCATGCCGGACGCCGACGTCGCCTCGTCGGGCGTCGCCGCCGAGGAGCTCAAGCAGTTCATCGAGCGCATCGAGCGCCTGGAGGAGGAGAAGGCCGGCCTCCAGGGCGACATCAAGGACGTGATGCTGGAGCTGAAGGGCCGCGGCTTCGACGTCAAGGCGGTGCGGACCATCCTGCGCCTGCGCAAGAAGGACCATTCGGAGCGCCAGGAGGAAGAGGCGATCCTGGAGCTGTACATGCAGGCGCTGGGGATGGCGTAGGGCCATCGGCATCCCTGACGGAAACGGCACCTGACGCCAAAACGGCCGACGATGCCGATGCATCGGCCCTTTCGCCGATCTCGGATGGTGGACGCCACGCCGACGGCTGGCGACACTGCGCGAACGGCACACGAGGCCGTGTCCAACGGCCGGTGGCCTTACCGACGAAGGTGTGGGACGGATGGAAGCACCGACGCCCCCGAACCCTGCGAAGCCGGTGGACGGCTTTCGCTACGCCGACCTTCCCACGGCGACCGACTTCCTGAGCATCCTCGACGACGCGCAGTATCGCGCCGTCCCGGAGGACTGGTGGGTGGCGGTCACCGACGTGGTCGATTCCACCGGCGCCATCGCGGCCGGGCGCTACCGGGCGGTGAACTTCGTCGGGGCGGCGGTGATCGCGGCCCTGCGCAACGCGATGGGGCGGCGCGAGATGCCCTTCGTGTTCGGGGGCGACGGGGCGAGCGTGCTGGTCGCGCCCGACGAGGCGGCGGCGGCCAAGGCCGCGCTCGCCGCGACCGTCACCTGGGCCCGCGAGGCGATGGACCTGAGCTTGCGCGCCGCCCTGGTGCCGGTGGCGGCGATCCGGGCGGCGGGCCATGGGGTCGAGGTGGCGCGCTACGCCCCCTCGCCGGATGTCGCCTACGCGATGTTCATGGGCGGCGGGCTCGCCTTCGCCGAGCGCGCCCTCAAGCAGGGGCTCTACGCCGTCGCGCCGGCGCCCACGGGCGCGCAGCCGGACCTCACCGGGCTGACCTGCCGGTTCGAGCCGGCCAAGGCCCGCCACGGCCTGATCCTGTCGGTGCTGGCGATGGCGGTCGAGGGTGCCGACCGGAACGCCGCGCGGGCGGCGATCGTCGACGTGGTGCGGCTCGCCACCGGGGCGCCCGCCCGCGGCCATCCCCTGCCGCAAGGCGGACCCGCCCTGCGCTGGCCGCCGCGGGGCTTGTCCCATGAGGTGCGGGCGCGGGGGCCCCTCTGGGGCTCGCTCGCGCTGCGACGCCTGGAGGTTCTCGGCAGGACGCTCGCCGCGCACCTGATCTTCCGCCTCGGCCTCACGCTCGGCCGGTTCTCGGCCCCGCGCTACCTCGACGAGTTGGTGGCGAACGCCGATTTCCGGAAGTATGATGACGGCCTGCGCATGACCGTCGATTGCGGGCCCGACCTCGCGGCGCGGATCGAGGCGAGGCTGGAAGCGGCCGAGGCGGCGGGGCTGGTGCGGTTCGGCCTGCACCGCCAGGCGGCAGCGCTCACCACCTGCATCACTCCGGTGGCGGCCTTGCGCGACCACGTCCATTTCGTCGACGGCGAGAATGGCGGCTACGCACGGGCGGCGCAGGTGATGAAGGCCAAGGAGGCGGCGCGCCGCGCGGCCATCGAACCGCAACAGGCCGCGCCTCGCGCGGCCATCGAACCGCAACAGGCCGCGCCTCGCGCGGCCGGCGCGAAGCCTGGCAGCGAATCGGCCGGCATGCCGGTTTGAGGCGAGAGCGTGGCTTCCGAACCGGGCGGGCTGGCGATCGGTCGCAGGCCACCCTTGCGTCAAGGGAAGGGACTTGTTGACCAGACTCACCGTATATCCCGCCTTTCCGATTCGAACTGGAACAGAGCCCCCTTGGAAATGAACGACGCGGTGTGGACGGCTGAGGCGACCGAGAAGGCGGTCGCGCTGTGGATCGAGGGACGCGACCCGGCGGAGATCGCCGGCGCGATCGGCACGACGGTCACCGACGTGATCGGCCGCGTCGCACAAGCCGCCCTGGCGCGGCAGCAGGCCAAGGCGGCGGAGACGGCCGCGGCGGCCAAGGTGGCGGCAGCGAAGGCGGCAGCTCCTGCCGCCGTCGCCAAGGTTGAGCCCGCGAACGCGGAGCCCGTCAGGGCCGAGGCCCCCAAGCCCGCGCCGAGGATCCTGCCGTCCCGGATCCTGACCGCGGATGCCCCTCCCGTCTCCGCCAAGATGGCCCCCGCCAAGGTGGCGCCGGCCAAGGCCGCGGCCGCGCCTGTGAGCAAGCCCGCGGCGGCGGTCGCCAAGCCCTCGGCTACGCCTGTGAGCAAGCCCGCGGCAGCGGTCGCCAAGCCCGCGGCTACGCCTGTGAGCAAGCCCGCGGCACCGGTGGCCAAGCCGGTGGTCGCGCCCACGGCCCCTCGCGTCGAGGCGCCGGTGATGAGCGCGCGCGCCCTCGAGGAGGCCGCCCGGGCGTTCCTCGCGGCCAACACGGCCCCGCCGCGCAAGGCGGCCCCGGCGGCCCGGCCTGCGACTGCGGCCAAGCCCGAGGCGCCGCGGATGCAGGCGCCGGTGCCGCGCCCCGTCGAGACGCCGGCCCGTCCGGTCGTCGCGACGGTCGTCGAGGCGGCGGCTCCCGAGCCCGTGATGGCCATTCCCCTGATGGCCGAACCGGCCGAGGGTGGGAGCATCGTCGCGCTGCCGATGTCGCGCCGGGTCCCGGCGGCCGCGGCCGATGGCGGCGACGGGGTGCTGTTCCTCAAGGCCGGCCTGCTGGACTGCACCTTCCCGCTCTGGGCCGACGGCGACGGCACGGCGATCGAGTCGAAGCGCGTCTGCGGCTGCCGGGTGCTCACCGGCAAGCGCTGGTGCCGCACCCATTACGCCACGGTGTTCGAGCCGCCGAAGCGGCCGATGCGGGCAGCCTGACCCGGACCGGGCCCCGTTGGGGCCCGGATCCCAGGTCATCCCGGCAGGACCACCATCACGTCCGGCTCGCGCCCGGTGGCGAGATATCCCTGGACGCGCGGGCCTTCGAGATCGACCACGGCAATGCGGTCGTCCTCCAGGGCCGCGAAGGCCAGCGGGCTCGCCGGGTGGCGGGCGAGCGCCACCGGCGCAGCCCCCAGTTTCACCACGGCCCGCTCCTTGAGCGCCGGATCGAGGAGCGACAGGCTCATCTCGGCAAAGTTCGCCAGGATCACGTCACCCTCCGGCCCGCAATCGACCCGCACCACGTCCCCCCGCGTCGGCAGCGTCCGGGTCACCGTCATCGCTTCGGTGGCGAGCGCGGTGAGCGTGGCGCTGCGGCGGTTGGCGACGTAGAGCGTCGCCTCGTCGGGGGAGAGCGCGTTGCCCTCCGGCCACAGCCCGGTCGCGGCGATCCGCGGCGCCTCCGCCGGCGCGAAGGGCCTCACCCGGCTCACGGTATTCGACAGGATGTTGGCGACATAGGCCGTCTCGCCGTCCCGCGACAGGGCGAAGAGATGGCCCTTGATGCCGCCGGTCCCCACGGCCCGGTCCGGCCGCTCGGCCCGCTCCGGCGCGTCGAAGCCGAGGAGCACGTCGCGGTCCTCGCTCAGCACGAACAGCCGGTCCCTGGCATCGAGGCGCAGGCCGTGCAGGCGCCGGAACGGCGCGCAGGCAAGGGTGCGGGCGAGGCTCCGCGTGCCGAGATCGACGACATGGACCGCGTCTCCCCCCGGCCCCGGCGTGGTCGAGGACTTGACGCCGTAATGGGCGACATAGGCGCGGGTGCCGGCCCGGTCGACGGCGAATTCGTGCGGATACTCCCCCGGCAGCTCGACCCGGCCGGTGCGCCGGCCGCTGGCGAGTTCGTAGAAGCTCAAGGAGCGGTCACCCTTCTCCATCACCAGCAGGGTGTCGGAACGGCCGGCCTGGGCTTGTCCGGTCTGGGCCCGGGCGGGACCTGCCGCGAGGGCGAAGGCGGTAAGGCCGGACAGGCAGGTACGGCGGTCGATGGCGGGGGGCATGCGGGATCCTCGATCGTCCCCGACACAACCCGGAGGTGACGGAGCGGTTCGCCTGCGCGCGAGCGTGGCATTCCGGCCACAGAGGCCCGTGATCGCGCTCGCTGCCAGCGGAAGGTCGCAGCACCGTCACGCGGGAACGGGCAGTACTCGGGGGACCTATCGCGAGGATCTGGCATGCCGCACCACACCCGTTGGCCGCTCGCCGCCCTCCTGCTCGCATCGCTCGGTCTGCCCGCCGCCGCCATCGAGGGACCGCCAAGTCCTTTCGGCGAAAAACTGACCATCGACGAGAAGGGCATCACGCTGAAGTTTCCCGACGATGCCGCGACCCTGCGGATCGGCGGGCGCCTTCAGCTCGATTTCGGCACCGGGCGGGTGCAGCAGCGCGGCTTCGGCACGGTGTTCGACACGCCGGTCGCCGTGCGCCGCTCCTGGATCGAGAGCTACCTGACCCTCGGCAAGGAGCTGGAGCTCGCCTTCCAGTACGATTTCGCCGAGCCGAACCGGCCGATCAACGACGCGGTCGTCGCCTACAAGGGCTTCACGAACGTCATCGTCGCCGTCGGCAACATGAAGGAGCCGTTCAGCCTCAACCAGCTGATCTCCGACAACAACACCCTGTTCACCGAGCGCTCGCTCGCCGACGCCTTCGCGCCGGCCCGCAACTTCGGCTTCGCCGTCGGCACCCATGGCGAGAACTGGACCGCGGTGACGAGCGTGTTCGGCGGCAACATCAACAATGCCGGCATCGGCGACCAGGGCGTCGCCTCGACCACCCGGGTCACCTACGCGCCTTACCTGAGCAAGGACGGGACCGACGTCCTGCATGTCGGGCTTGCCGGCAGCTACCGCGCGCTGCCGAACGACGGCAGCGCACTCACCCTGTCGAGCCGCTCCGAGGCGTTCCTGTTCGCGCGGCAATTCGTCAATACCGGCGCCATCCGCGACGCGGCGAGCATCGGCCGCATCGGGCTGGAGGCTGCCTGGCAGGCCGGGCCGTTCCGGCTCCAGGCCGAGTACATCCTGACCGAGATCGGCCGCTCTAGCGGCGCGCCGTCCTTGAGCTTCCAGGGTGGCTACATCCAGGCCGGCCTGCTCCTCAACGGCAAGGGCCGCCGCTACACGATCGCGCCGCGCTACGCCACCGAATACGCGGTGTTCGGCGGCGTCGAGGTCGAGGAGGCGCAGCGCGTCAGCCGCGGCGGCACCGGCGTGTTCGAACTGGGGCTGCGCTACAGCGCCATCGACCTCGAGGACCGCACCATCCGCGGCGGCATCGAGCAGGACTTCACCGCCGGCATCAACTGGTACCCGGACCGCAACATCCGCTTCGTGTTCGACTACGTCCGCTCCCACACCTCGCCCTCGCCGGCGAACCTGAACTTCAACCGCCGGACGATCGATGCGGATGTGTTCATCGGGCGGGCGCAGTTGTATTGGTAGATCATCGGATCGTCGTCTCAGGCCGTTGGTGCCGCGCGAACACGGGTCATCCCGGGCCGCGCGTGGCTTGCCATGCGGAATCTTGCCATGCGGAATCTTGCCGGAGCACCGTCCAACCTTGACCCGAAGCGTTCGACCCGACGGCGGGGAGGCGCTGGTTCGCCAGCACGGGTCCGACCGATATGGCAGCCTACGGCACCGGCGCAAACCGCGCCGCCAGGAAGCGCGGCCGGGCCGGCTCGGGCGAGGCCGCGAGGGTGAGGCGGGACGGTTCGTCCGCCAGGCGCAGGCGCGAGAACGGCGACGGCTCGGTCTCGATCACCGGGAGCGGCACGAAGGCCGCCGCGACCTGGACCGGGTGGATCGGGGCCGGCGGACGGCGCCGGGCCGGGATCACCACCACCTCGCGCCCGGCCAGCGCCAGGGCCTCGGGCCGGCTGACGGCGCCGAAGCCGGCCGGGACGATGAAGGCCGAGAACGGGCTCGCCGCCGCGGCGCCGTCGGGCGCGTAGGCGGTGGCGCCGGTGACGGCGCCTGTGGCGGCCCCGAGAGCCTGGGCGCGCTTCAGCGTCGCGGCGAAGCTCGGATGCTGGCCGCCATCGGCGTAGGTGGTGCGCACCGCCTCGACCCCGCCCTCGACCAGGGCCCGGATGCGGGCCTCCTCCTCGGTGCGCCGCGCCACCGCCAGGGCCTCGACCTCCGGCTCGGGATAGGAGGCAAAGACGTAGCGCCCGCCCTCGACGCCGACCAGCGGCTCGCGGCCCGTCGCCTCGAACCGGTCCGAGCCTTCCTTGAGCTGGCGCCAGAAGGCGATGTGCCGGTCGGTGCGGTGGCGCGCCAGGGCGCGGGCGGTCATCCGAAAAGGAAATGCCTGGAACTGGAACGCCGCCTGGCCGCCGGCGAGGGCGTCGCGCACGAGCGCGTAGATCTCGCCGACCTGCCGGTCGGTCATGGCGAAGCAGCCGGCCGAGGAGCAGGTGCCGTGCACCATCAGGGCCGAGCCGGTGCCGCCATGGGCCCGGTCATAGGCGTTGGGATAGCCGACGTCGAAGGACAGGTAATAGGCCGAGTTCGGGTTCAGCTGCCGCGCCGCCACGGTGTAAAAGCCCTCCGGGACCTGCCGGTCGCCGGAGCGGGTCTTGGGGCCGAGCTGGCCCGACCAGCGGCAGATCGGGAAGGTCTTGAGGTGGACGAAGCGGCCATCCGCCGCCCGCTTCCACACCTCGATCTCGGATTCCTGCTTGTAGGCCCGCAGCAGCACCGGCGCCGAGGGCGCGATGGTGCGCGCCGCCATCAGGGCGAGGGTCGCGGGCGGCACCGGGGCGAGATGCTTCGGGACGGCATGGGCGGGGAGGGCGCCCATCAGCAGGACCGCCGAGACGGCCGCCATGCCCAGGATCGTGCGTCCCCGCAAGGCCATCCCTCGTCGCTCCATCCTCGCCCGCGCCGAGAGCTGCCACCGCAATGTGGCGGTTTTTGCGCGGGAGCGCGCCACGGCGGACGGTTCGACATCCTGCCGGCCTGGACGTCTCGGGACGGGAGGATGTGGGGGCGAGGGCGGCATTCTCAAGATTGGATTAACCTCGTGTTCGCTCCTGGCGCGCAGCATCGGCCGTCACGGCCTGTGCAGGGCCCCCGGACGACGGAGGCGATCATGCCCGAGACCGGACGACGCTGGCTGCGGCTGGTGGAGGACGACGCGGAGGCGGCGGACCGCCCGCTGCCGGGGGAGGCCGGAGGCCAGCGCCTCGCCGCCCTGCGGGGCCAGTTGCGCAACCATCTCGTGGCCCTGCGGGAGGCGTCGGCCCATGCCAAGGCACGGACGCCTCCGGACGGCGCCGAGGCCGCAGCCCTCGACCGTCTGGCCATCGAGGTCATGCGCCTCGCGGACGGCTGGGACCGCCTCGCCGCAGCGATCGCCGCCCTGTCGGCGGGTGACGGGGCGCCGCCGGAGGAGTAGGGTCGTGCCTCCTGCCGGCACCGTTCGAACGACCATGGCCCCGACCATCAAGCTACGACCGCTGGAACGCGAAGACCTGCTCTTCGTGCACCAGCTCAACAACAACGACAGCATCATGCGCTACTGGTTCGAGGAGGCCTACGAGTCCTTCGCCGAGCTGGCGCAGCTCTACGAGCGCAACATCCACAACCAGACGGAGCGGCGCTTCATCATCGCCACGCCGGAGAACGAGCGCGCCGGCCTGGTCGAGTTGGTGGAGATCAACCACCTGCACCGCTCCTGCGAGTTCCAGATCGCGATCCACCCGTCGTTCCAGGGCCGCGGCTACGCCCTGCGGGCGACGCAGATCGCCATGGACTACGCCTTCAAGGTGCTCAATATCCACAAGCTCTATCTGCACGTCGACAAGGACAACCGGCGCGCCATCGGCATCTACGAGGCTTGTGGTTTCGAGACCGAGGGAACCTTGCGCGACGAGTTCTTCGTCAACGGGAAGTACCGCGACGCGGTGCGGATGTGCATGTTCCAGCCGGCCTACCTCGCCCGGCGCGGCGGCGGCGACGTCAACGAGCCGGTGCTGAAGACCTGATAGACCGCTACGCGGAAGGAATCCCGGCGCCTGCCCGGTCCATGGGACCCGGATTCTCACCCTCGCGCGGTATGCCAACGGCGCGAGAGGTTGACCGGTGCCGATTCGCGGGCGGTGATGGATGTGACAAGGTCGGGGCTGTCGGCCAAGACGGTCCAGGCGTCGCAGCCGGCGTCGACGATGTCCTGGTCTGGGCGGAAAACCCGGTTGGCGAGCTTGTTCTGGCGCAGATATGGCCAGACCAGCTCGATCGGGTTCAGCTCTGGCGACGATGCCGGCAGGTGGAGCAACGTGATGGTGTCCGGCACCACCAGGCCGCGCGGGTGGCGCGTCCTGGCGGTGCCGTGATCGCCAGCCCGTCCAGAACCAGGATCGCGTGCGCGCCCTCGGCCACCTGCTTGCCGATCTCGGCCGGATGCAGCGACATCATTGTCGTGTTGACCGTATTGTCGTGTTGACCGTCGGCAGCACCAAAGCCGCGCCGGGCAGGCCGCCCCGAACAGGTCATACCAACGGTCGTTGAAAACGAGCGTTGGTGCCGTTCTCGAATTTTCGCCAAGCCTTTGGCTTGATGTCGACAATTCGAGATGAAGTCAACGGCCGCGTCGATCTCGGGCCTGCCCGAGAACGAATCGATGCGTCAGCATCGTCGGCCGTTGGCATGACACCCCCAGCCCGGCCGAGGCCCACCTCTGGAATGCGGCGGCGCCACTGGCGCGGGCGGGCCCGGCTCCCCTATTGAAGGGGCCGACCGGGAGCCCCCAGAGCCTTGCTGCGCGAAACCTACCACATCGAGATCATCGGCCCCGAGGACGCGCCGGTCCAGCGCGCCTCGATCCGCAGTACCGGCCTCGACGCCGCCCGCGAGCGGGCGCTGCGCCTCTTCCGCCGCGCCCGGGTGCCGCAGCGCTCCGGCCCCTCTGCCGAGGCGGTCCGCATCGTCGACGGCGCCGGGACCGAGGTGTTCCGCTGGAGCGTGTGGGACGAGGGGACGGGGCCGGGACGCGGGGGAAGATGAGAGAAGGCCGACGCAGGCGCAACGGGTCTCTGAGAGTCCGCTGGGAAAGCCCCTCGGAATACGAAACATGGTGCTGAACGGACGGCTTCTGCACGACAGATTGGGCCCCGAGACCCCTTTCCAAACGGACACTCGGAAAGAACCGCTGCCGTGCGGCAGCGGGGAAGTCAGAGGAAATCCGAGAGACGCGTACCGCGCCGGCAGGGGAGGAAAGGGCCGGCGGGTGCACCGGGCCGGCCCCGAGGCCGCCCGACGGGGAGCCCACCATCCCGCCGCTTGCCCGGTTTCGGAGGCGGCGCCGAAAATGCGCCCGGAGTGAACCCGCGGCAAACCGAGACGCGGAATTCGACAGCAAGCCCCGGGATGCGCGAGGCGGCGGGCGGGGCGAGAATGGCGCCATCGCCCCACAGGGAGGCACAAGACTCATGCGCAACCCGGATTCCGGCCTCGCCGCCATCGGCGGCGTCCCGCCCCTCGACGCCGCCGCGTGCCTGTCCGCCATCGCCCGCCGCGACCGGGCGGCGGATGGCCGCTTCGTCTACGCGGTGTGCACCACCGGCGTGTATTGCCGGCCGAGCTGCGCCGCCCGGCCGGCACGGCCGGAGAATGTCAGCATCCACCCGACCTGCGCGGCTGCGGAGGCGGCGGGCTTCCGGGCCTGCCGGCGCTGCCGGCCGAACGAGGCGAGCGGGCCTGAGCGCCAGGCCGAGGCGGTGGCCCGGGCCTGCCGGCTGATCGAGGCGGCGGAGACCCCACCGGCGCTGGCCGACCTCGCGGCGGCGGCGGGGTCGAGCCCCTCCCATTTCCACCGGGTGTTCAAGCAGGTCACCGGGGTGACGCCGCGGGCCTATGCGGCGGCAAGGCAGGCGGCGCGGGCGGCGGAGGGGCTGCGGCAGGCGGCGACGGTCACGGAGGCGATCTATGACGCCGGCTACGGCGCGGCGAGCCGGTTCTACGCCGCGGCGCCGGGCCGCCTCGGCATGACGCCGACGGCCTACCGGCGGGGCGGAGAGGGCGCGGCGATCCGCTTCGCGGTCGGGCCCTGCTCGCTCGGCCACGTCCTGGTGGCGGCGACCGACAGGGGCGTCTGCGCGATCCTGCTCGGCGACGAGCCCGACGCCCTGCTGCGCGACCTCCAGGACCGCTTCCCCAAGGCGGCACTGACCGGGGGCGACCGGGATTTCGAGGCGCTGGTGGCGCAGGTCGTCGGGCTGGTCGAAGCCCCCGGAACGGCCGCGACCCTGCCCCTCGACATCGGCGGCACCGCCTTCCAGCAGCGGGTGTGGCAGGCCCTGCGGGCGATCCCGCCGGGGCGCACCGCGACCTATGCGGAGATCGCGCAGGCGATCGGCGCACCGAGTGCCGCCCGGGCGGTGGCGCTCGCCTGCGGCGCCAACCGGCTGGCGGTGGCCATCCCGTGCCACCGGGTGGTGCGGCAGGACGGGAGCCTCTCGGGCTATCGCTGGGGCGTCGCGCGCAAGCGGACGCTGCTCGCGCGCGAACGGGGGAACGGGGCCTGAGCCGCGCGGCCGGCGCGGCCCGTGCCGGACGGAGGCGGCCTGGGCGGCGCAAAAGCCTGCCGGTCGGAACAGCATCCCTTCAGCACGACGAAACGGAATTTGCGCCGGGCACGGATCGCCGGGGCGCGACCGGCGTTCTCTCATGGATCCTTGCCGCAAAGGTTGCGGCCAGGATCGAAACACACACCCAAAGCGCGAGCCTCCCCTTGGAGCGCAGATCCATGTCGTGCCGTCACAACGCCGTCGCTCCCCTGCCGCACCTGATCGCGACGGCGCCGTCGCACCTGCAGAAGTGGCGCCGCTTCCCGCGGACGTTGCCGCAGGCGGCCAACGACAACGTCCGGCCGGGCAGCGCCGCCGAAGCCGGCCTGTGGGCCGCGGCCTTGGGCGCCACCGCCACGGTGGTGGCGGTGCTGCTCGTCGGACTGATGGTATGAGGCGCCGTCGTCCGCGCCGGGTCTAGCGTCCGGTCTAACGTCCGGTCTTCTTGCGCCAGGCGGCGAAGTCGGCCTTGGCCTGCTCGTCGATCAGCGGGTAGAGGCCGATCACGCCACGGCCGTTCTGGACCTCCTCCAGCACGAAATCCTCGAACACCGTCATCTCGGCGGCCTCCGCGGCGATCTCGTCGGCAAGGTCGGCCGGGATGACGATCACCCCCTCGGCATCGCCCACCACCACGTCGCCGGGAAAGACCGCGACGTCGCCGCAGCCGATCGGCACGTTGATGTCGAGGGCCTGGTGCAGGGTCAGGTTGGTCGGGGCCGAGGGGCGGTTGTGGTAGGCCGGGAAGGGCAGGGCGCCGATCTCGGGCGAATCGCGAAAGCCGCCATCGGTGACGACCCCCGCCGCGCCGCGCTTCATCAGCCGGGTCACCAGGATCGCGCCGGCGGAGGCCGCCCGCGGGTTCTTGCGGCTGTCCATCACCAGCACCGCGCCCTCCGGGCACGCATCGACCGCGACGCGCTGCGGGTGGGTGGGATCGCGGAACACCGCGAGGGTGTTCAGATCCTCCCGGGCCGGGATGTAGCGCAGGGTATAGGCTTCGCCGACCATCGGCCCGGCCTGCGGGTTCAGGGGGCGCACGTCCTGGATGAACTGGTTGCGCAGGCCGCGCTTGAACAGGGCGGTGGCCAGGGTCGCGGTGCTGACGGTCTTCAGCGTCGCGCGGGTCTCGGGATTCAGGGGCATCGGGGCTCTCCGGTCGGAGGCGGAGGGCCGCGGGGCGAGGGGAGGACCCGCGAGGGGCCATGCCGCCCGCCCTGAAGCCTCCCGCCGCACCGGACGGCTTCGCCGCTCCGCGGCCGCCGGTCGGGCAGCCTGTGACGCGCCTATTGAAGCACTAATGTTTTAGTACATCAACCGGATCGCGAGACAGTGGTGCAGGCCAAAACCCTCCGCCTCTGCGGGGGAGGGTTTTGGGCGGCGCTGGTTATTTCTTGCGCGGGGCCGGCGGCGTCGGGGCCGGCGGCTCGTCGCCACCCTCGTCGGGCTCGCCGCCGCCGATGGTCGATTTGAGCGCGAAGGCGACGAGCGGGCTGGCGACGTCGACCACCTCGGCCTTGGTCAGGCCGTCCTTCGGATCGTAGCTGCCGACCAGCATCACGGTCCGGTTCTCGGTCTTGGCGAGGTCGATCCCCTCGCCGGAGACCGCCATCGGCTTGCCGGCGATCTCGTCGGCCTTGCGGTCGTTGGTGAACAGCACCGTGATCTTGCCGTCCTTGACCACGCCGACATAGCAGGTCTCCTCCGGCGTGCGGCACGGGAAGAGCATCGCGGCGACCGGGTCGGGCTGCGGCGCGGGCGCCTCCTTGGGCGGCGGGGCCGCCTTCGGGGGCGGTCCCTTCGGGGCCGGCTGGGCCGCGGCAGGGGCCGCGAGGGCGGCGAGCACGAGGGCGAGCGCGGGGCGTAGAGGTCTCAGCTCCAAGGGTCTGGTCTCCTGGGAAGTGCCCTATCGGCGGGCGCGAAGTGGCGCGGTGGCGCCGGGGTTCAAGAGCCCTCGGCGGACTTGCCCGGGCGGGCCACGGCATCGTCCGCCGAGGGTCTGGATGTGTCGCAGATTTTCGCCGCAAAGTCGGCCACCGCGTTCGCGGCGTCGGCGTCGGCTCACGCCGGCGCGAGACCCGCCGCCGCCACCAGCGCCCGGGTATAGGTCTCGCGCGGGCGCGCCAGCACCTGGCCGGTCGGCCCCCGCTCGACCTCACGGCCGTCGCGCAGCACCAGCACGGTGTCGCAGAGCGCGCGGACCACCGCGAGATCGTGGGAGATGAAGACATAGGCGAGGCCATGCATGGCCTGGAGGTCGCGCAGCAGGGCGACGATGTCGCGCTGGACCGTGCGGTCGAGGGCCGAGGTCGGCTCGTCGAGGACGACGAGGCGCGGCCGTAACGCGAGGGCCCGCGCGATGGCGATGCGCTGGCGCTGCCCGCCCGAGAAGGCGTGGGGGAAGCGGTGCCGCCCGGCAGGATCGAGGCGCACCTCGGCAAACGCCTCCGCCGCCCGGGCGTCGCGGGCCGCGGCGCTGAGGTGGGGGGCGTGGACCCGCAGCCCCTCGGTGACGATCTCGCCGGCGGTGAGGCGGGGCGACAGCGAGCCCATCGGGTCCTGGAAGACCGGCTGGAAGCCCCGGCGCAGGGGCCTCAAGGAGGCCCGGTCGAGGGCCGTCAGGTCGCGGTCCTCGAACCGCACCAGCCCGTGGGCGGCGGGTTCGAGGCGGATGAGCGCCCGGCCGAGGCTCGACTTGCCCGAGCCCGATTCGCCGACGACCCCGATCGTCTGGCCCGCCCGCACGGTGAGGTCGAGGCCAGCGACTGCGAGGCGCGGCGGCCCGGCCCGCAGCCAGAGCCGCCGGCCCGGATAGGCGACCGACACGCCGCGGGCCTCCAGCACCACGGGCGCGCTCTCCGGCACCGGGGCCTTGCGGCCCTCTGGCTCGGCGGCGAGGAGGTCGCGGGTCTCGGGCGCTTGCGGATCCCGGAACAGCCGCTCGGTCGGCCCGGTCTCGACGAGGCGGCCGGCCCGCAGCACCGCCGTGCGGTCGGCGATGCGCCGCACCAGCCGCAGGTCGTGGGTGATGAACAGGAGCGCCAGGCCGAGGCGGTCCTTGAGATCGGCGAGCAGCGCCAGGATCTGCGCCTGGACGGTGACGTCGAGGGCCGTGGTCGGCTCGTCGGCGATGAGCAGGTCCGGCTCGCAGGCGAGCGCCATGGCGATCATCACCCGCTGGCGCTCGCCGCCGGACAGTTCGTGCGGGAAGGCCGACAGGCGTGCGGCCCCGTCGCGGATCCCGACCAGGGTCAGCAAGTCGCGGACCCGCGCCGCCGCCTGGCGCCGGCTCATGCGGCGATGGGCGCGCAGCGGCAGGGCGATCTGGTGGCCGATGGTGAAGAGCGGGTCGAGGGCGGTCATCGGCTCCTGGAACACCAGGCCGATGCGGGCGCCGCGGATCCGGTCGAGGGCGGGGCGGGCCAGCCCGGTCAGCTCGGTGCCGTCGAAGCGCACCGAGCCCGCGACCCGCGCCTGCGGCGGCAGGAGGCCCATCGCCGCGAGCGCCACCTGGCTCTTGCCCGAGCCCGATTCGCCGACGAGGGCGAGCGTCTCGCCCCGGGCGAGGTCGAGATCGAGGCCGTCCAATGCGGTGATGCCGGCCTCGGGGTAGCGCACGGTGAGGCCGCGCAGGCGCAGGAGAGGCATGGTCGAGCGGGTCATGGTCAGGCCCGCACGTCGAGGGCGTCGCGCAGGCGCTCGCCGAGCAGCGTCAGGGCGAGCAGGGTGGCGACGAGGAACGAGGCCGGCACGATCAGCATCCAGGGCGCGCTCTCGAGGGAGCGGGCGCCATCGGCGATCAGCACGCCCCAGCTCGTCGCCGGCTCCTGCACGCCGAGGCCGAGGAACGACAGGAAGCTCTCGAGCAGGATCACGCGGGGCACCATCAGGGCCGCGAAGGCGATGACGGGGCCGAGGAGGTTCGGCACCACGTGCCGGCGCAGGATCGCCGCCGTCGAGAGGCCGAGCGCCTCCGCGGCGCGGACGTAGTCGCGGCGGCGGATGGCTTGCGCCTCGGCCCGGACGATGCGGGCCATGTCGAGCCATTCGACGGCGCCGACCGCGACGAAGATCAGCGCCACCGAGCGGCCGAAGAACACCACCAGCATGATGACGAAGAACACGAAGGGCAGGGAGTACAGGATGTCGACGAGGCGCATCATCGCGGCATCCACCCGCCCGCCGAGCGTGCCGGCGAGCGCCCCGTAGGCGACCCCGATGCCGAGCGCCACCGCGGTCGCCATCAGGCCGAGCGCCAGGGACAGGCGGCCGGCCACCAGGGTGCGGGTGAGGAGGTCGCGCCCGAGCGCGTCGGTGCCGGCGAGGAAGCGCAACGCGCGCAGCGGCGCCTCGACGGTGAGGCGCCGCCCGTCCTGCGAGCGCGCGACGGTCCGGGCGTCTCCGAACACGTCGGAGCGGGAAAAGAAGGTCAGCACCCGCGGATCGACCGGCCTGTCGGCGGAAAGCGTCAGGCGGATGGTCGCCCCCGTCACCGCCACGTCCTCGGCCCGCACCCGCATCCGGAAGGCGAGCCGGTCGAGGGCCGGGCGCACCGCCTCCGGCTTCGGGTAGAGGGCGAGCGAGGGCGGGGTGCCCGGATAATCGTAGTAGAGCCGATCGTAGGGGTGGCCGGTGAGGGAGGGGCCGACGAGGCAGGCGAGCGCCACCAGGGCCAGGACCGCCGCGCAGGCCCGCGCGAGACCATCGCCGAGGAGGCGCCGCCGGGCGCGGGCGAGGAGCGACGCCTCGGCGAAGGCGGCCCCAAGGCCGCTCGCGGACCGGCTCACCCGACATCCCTCAGGCGCGGGTCGATCAGCGCGCAGGCGAGGTCGGACAGGAGGTTGAGGACGAGGACGAACACCGCGATCAGCACCACCGTGCCGAGGACCAGCGTGTAGTCGCGGTTGATCGCCCCGTCGACGAAGTAGCGCCCGACCCCGGGCAGGCCGAACACCGTCTCGACCACCACCGAGCCGGTGAGCAGCCCCGCCGCCGCGGGTCCGAGATAGGACACGACCGGCAGGGCGGCGCCGCGGAGCGCATGGAGCGCGAGGGTGCGGGGCGGGAGCCCGAGCGCCCGCAGGGTGCGCCAATGCGGCCGGTCGACCACCTCGACGAGGCCCGCCCGGGCGAGGCGCGCCACGATTGCCACCTGCGGCAGCGCCAGGGTGACGACCGGCAGGACGAGGTTTTTCGGCGATCCATCGTCCCAGCCGCCGACGGGCAGCCAGCGCAGCGACAGCCCGAAGGCGATCTGGAGCAGCGGCGCGACCACGAAGCCCGGCACGGTCAGCGCCACGGTGCCGAGCGTCGTGACGGCGTGGTCGAGGGCCGAGCCCCGCCGCAGGGCCGAGAGGCCCCCGAGGAGCGTGCCGAGGACGAGCGAGGCGGCGAGGGCGAGGCCGCCAAGCGTCATCGAGACCGGCAGGCCACGGGCGAACAGCTCCGCCACCGAGAGGTCCCGCACCGAGAAGGACGGCCCGAGATCGCCCCGGCTCAGCGCCGCGAGGTAGCGGCCGTACTGGACGACGAGCGGCTGGTCGAGGCCGTAGACCCGGCGCAAATTCTCCATCGCGGCGGCCGGCAGCGGCCGCTCCAGGTCGAACGGCCCGCCGGGGGCGAGCCGCACCAGGAAGAACGACAGGGTGACGACGAGGAACACCGTCGGGATCGCCTGGGCGAGGCGGCGCAGCACGTAAGCAATCATGCGAGCGACAGCCAGCGGGTCGGCGAGACGCCGCGCAGGTTCGGCGTGAAGCCGCGCAGGCGCGGGCCGAGCAGGTGCTTGTGCCGGTAATGCAGCAGCGGGATCCAGGGCAGGTCGGCCAGGAACAGCTCCTCCGCACGGTGGAGGATCCGGGCCCGGGCCGCGAGGTCGGTCTCCCGGGCGGCGTCACGCATCAGGGCATCGTAGGCCGGGTTGGCGTAGCGGCCCGAGTTGAAGCCGTCATTCCCGCTCTCGACCAGGAACAGGAAGTTCTGCGGGTCGGCGTAATCGGCAAGCCAGCTCATCCGGGCGATGTCGAACGGGCCGCCGTCGCGCAAGTAAGCGTAGTGGGTCTTGGCGTCGGTGGCGGCGAAGGAGGTCGCGACGTTGAGCGGCCGCCACAGGTCGGCGATCGCCACCATGGTGTTCCGGTTGTTGTCGGTGATGTTGTAGCGCAGCTCGACCGAGAGGGGCTTGCCGCCCGGGCCGTAGCCGGCCCCGCGCAGGAGCGCGACCGCCGCATCCTCGCGCTCCAGCGGCGAGAGGTCCCGGCCCGGCATCTCGGGCGGCGGCAGGGCGTTGTCGAGCCCGGCCGGGGTGAGGGAATAGGCCGGCAGCATCGTCTCGCCCCAGACCGCCTCGGCCAGGAATTCCCGGTCGAGGGCGAGCGACAGGGCGCGGCGGACCCGGACATCGTCGAGGGGGCGCTTGCGCACATTGACCATCAGCGCCAGCACGCCGAGGGCCGGGTTGAGCACCACGCCGGCGCCGAAGCGGGACTTGAGCGCCTTCACCTGGTCGGCGGGCACGTCGTCGAGGGAATCGATCTCGCCGGCGGCGAAGCGGCGCACCGCGGCGGCGAGATCCGGCGTCGGGATGTACGCGACCTGCGGGATCGCGATCCGGGCGGCGTCCCGGTGATGCGGGTTGCGGATCGCCGTGATGCGGTCGTTGGGGGAAAAATCCTGGAGGAGGTAGGCGCCGTTCGACACGAGGTGGCCGGGCCGGGTGAAGGCGTCGCCGTAGCGGGCGAGGGACGGCCGGTGGAGCGGCGTGCTCGCCTGGTGCGCCATCAGCTCGACGAAGTAGGGGGTCGGCTGGGCGAGGCGGATCACCACCGTGAGCGGGTCGGGTGCCGACACCCCGACCGCCTCGACCGGCATCGCCCCGCGATTGACCGCCTCGGCGTTCAGGATCGGCGCGAGCACGCTGGCGTATTTCGCCCCCGTCGCCGGATCGAGCATGCGGCGGAAGCCGTGGACGAAGTCGTCGGCCACCACCGGGTCGCCGTTCGACCAGCGTCCATCGGGACGCAAGGCGAAGGTCCAGGTCAGGCCGTCGGCGGAGGTGGTCCAGCCCGACGCGGCCCCGGGCACCAGGCTGCCGTCGGGGCCGTAGGTGCTCAGGCCCTCGTAGAGGTCGAGCAGGATCGTCGCCTCGGCGACCGTCGAGGTCTTGTGCGCGTCGAGGGTCTCGGGATCGGCGCCATTGCCGCGACGGTAGACCGCCGGGCCGGCGGCCCGAGCGGGGCGCGCCAGGGTCGCGGCGCCCAAGCCCGCCAGGACGTCGCGGCGCCGCATCGGGCTCAGGCCCCGGCCTGGGCCTGGAGCCCGGCGGCCTCGATGCCGGCGAGCGCCACCGTCTCGTCGTTGTCGGAGGTGTCGCCCGAGATGCCGACGGCGCCCAGAACCTGACCGTCGCGCGTGATCAGCACGCCGCCCGGGACCGGGATCAGGCCGGCCGGCCCCGCCACATGGGTGACGGCGGCGACGAAATACGCCTGCTCCTCGGCCCGCTTGGCGATGGCCCGCGTGCCGATGCCGAGCGCCAGGGCGCCGTTGGCCTTGCCGAGGGCGATCTCGGCCCGCTTCAGGCTGGTGCCGTCCTCGACGGAGGCCGCCTTGAGGGCGCCACGGGCATCGAGCACCACCACCGCCAGGGGCTTCAGCCCGCGCTCGCGGCCGGCCTTGAGGGCGCTCGCGACGATGGTCGAGGCGGCGGCGAGGGTGAGGTCGGACATGGGTCGGGAACTCCGGCTGCGGCGCGCGATCACCCGCACGGATCGGCGCCAGGACTGGCGAGACCCGGGCTTACCCCGGCGGCGCGGGCGGCGCCAGCGGCAGGGGAGCGGCGCCGACGGCGCTGCGTTGCCGCCCCCGGGAGCGTCATGCTAACGGCCGGATCCGCATCGGCGCCGCGGCGGACGATGCCTCCTCCGCCGGGATTCTCGTCCGCCTGGGACCGACATGCCTGACCGCGATCCCGCTGGCGCGGGCCCCTCCGAGGATCTGCACGTCACGCACACGATCGACCTCCCGGGCCACGGCACGCTCCACGGCGAGATCGACCTGCGGGGCGACTTCTCCGCTCTCCTCGACGGCGTGCCGCTCGGCGGCCGGCGGGTGCTCGACGTGGCGGCGCTCAGCGGCTTCACCAGCTTCGCCCTGGAGGCGCGCGGCGCCGAGGTGGTGTCCTACGACCGGGAAGGGGGCCGGCACTGGGACCTCGTGCCGTTCTGCGACGGCATCCCGGCCGCGGACCTCGTGGCCCTGCTCGACACGCACCAGGCCCGCATCGCCCGGGCCTACCGGTTCTGCCACGCGGCGCTCGCCTCCCGCGCCGAGCGGGTCGAGGGCGACCCCTACGACATCCCGGCGGCGATCGGCCCGGTCGATGCCGCCCTGGTGGGAATCCTGCCCCAGCTCCGCGATCCGTTCCGCGGACTGCATGGCGCCCTGCGCCTCGTCCAGGAGACCGCGATCGTCACCGGCCTGCTGCCGCGGCGCTCCCTGTTCGGGCGTCTCGCCGCGATGCGCGGCGACGCCCCCCTGATGTTCCTGCCCCGTCCCGGCCGCGGCAACCCGTTCGAAGCCTGGTGGCGGATCCCGCCGCGGACGGTCCGGCACTGGCTCCACGTCATCGGCTTTACCGAGACGCGGGTCGCGTATCGTCGCAACCGGCACGACGGCCGCACGCGCTACGCCGTCATCGGCCGGCGGACGCGGGCGAACCGGACGGCGATCTGAGGCGCGATGTTCCATATCGGACGAGACGGCTGGCTGTTCCTCACCGGCGGCAGCAACGGCGCGGCGGACCTCTACCGGACGAACCCGGCGGTGTGGCGGATGCTGCGGGGCTGGCGCCGGCTGCTCCTGGCGCGCGCGGCCCGCGCCGAGGGGCTCGGCCTGCACTACCTCCACCTCGTCTCGCCGGAGAAGCTGAGCGTCTACGACCAGCTTTTCGTCGGCCGCGGCCCGGTCCGGGCGGCGCGGTCCCCGGCGCGCCGGCTCGGGCGGCTGGTGCGCCTCTCGGCCGCCGGGCGCCGCCTGTGGGTCGATGCCCTGGCGCCGCTGCGGGCGGCGCGCGACGGCCCCGCGCTCTACCACCGGACCGACACCCACTGGACCTCGCACGGCACCTTCATCGCCTACCGGACGCTCTGCACCGCCTGCGGCGCGACGCCGCTCGACGACCTCCTGGCGACGCGCCCCGGCATCACCGCCACCGGCGTGATGGACCTCGGCGAGAAGCTGCAATTCCCGGTGCCGGAGACCCGCACCGTTCACCTCATTCCGCAGCGGGCCCGGATCGCGGAGCAAAGCCCGCTCCACGCCCTGGCCGAGCGCTATCCCGCCCTCGACCTGCATACCGGCGTCGCGGTCGGCACCCGCAACGACCACCCGGCGGCGGACCCGCGCCGCCTGCTCCTGTTCGGTTCGTCCTATTCGGGCTATGGCCCGAGCGGCCTGACCGCGATGCTGGCCGAGACCTTCCGAAGCGTGCACTTCGTCTGGTCGGCGGAGATCGACTGGCCCCTCGTCGCGCGGCTGCGCCCCGACCTCGTGGTGACCGAATCGGCCGAGCGCTACATGGCGCGGCTGCCCGGCGACCGCTTCGACGTCGCGCGCTACCAGGAGGAGGCGATCGCCCGGCTCCTGGCGGCGCATCCCGGGCTTGCGGCGCTCAATCCGTGAACACGACCGTCTTGCGGCCATTGGCGATCACCCGGTCCTCCAGCACGTAGCGCACGGCGCGGGCCAGCACCCGGCGCTCGATGTCGCGGCCCTTGCGCACGAGGTCCTCGGGGGTGTCGCGGTGCGAGATGCGCTCGACGTCCTGCTCGATGATCGGCCCCTCGTCGAGATCGCCGGTGACGAGGTGCGAGGTGGCGCCGATCAGCTTCACGCCGCGCTCGTGGGCCTGGTGGTAGGGCTTCGCGCCCTTGAAGCCGGGCAGGAACGAATGGTGGATGTTGATGCAGCGGCCCGCGAGCTTGTGCGAGAGGTCGTCCGACAGGATCTGCATGTAGCGGGCGAGCACCACCAGCTCGGCGCCGGTCTCCTCGACGAGGCGCCACAGGGCGGCCTCCTGCTGCGGCTTGGTGTCGGGGGTGATCGGCAGGTGGTGGAACGGCACTCCGGCGAGATCCGCCGCGCCGTAGATCTCCCGCGGGTAGTTCGACACCACGGCGCAGACCTCCATCGGCAATTCGCCGATGCGCCAGCGGTAGATGAGGTCGTTGAGGCAATGGTCGAAGCGGGAGACGAGCAGCATCACGCGGCGCCGCTCGGCCCGGTCGCGCAGGGACCACTCCATCCCGAACCGCGCCGCCACCGGCGCGAAGCCCTGCGCCAGCGCGTCCCGCCCCGGCGCGCCCTGCACCGGGTTGAACACGATCCGCATGAAGAAGCGGCCGGTCTCGACGTCGTCGAATTGCTGCGCGTCGAGGATGTTGCAGCCGGCCTCGAACAGGTAGGCCGAGACGCCGGCGACGATCCCCGGGACGTTGGTACACGAGAGGGAGAGGACGTAGGAGGGGGTGATCATGAGGGCCCGGGCCGCGAACGAAGCATCGATGCCCGCCCTAAGCAGATTTCGCCGAAATGGTCACCGGTTCGGCGGCAAAAATCTGCGATCAAACAAGAACCTAAGCCGACTTGCGTTGGCCTGCCAACGCAAGTCGGCTTAGGCGATCGTCTCACGTGCGGGAAGCCCCCGGGCCGTCTTCCCTCACGAAAGCGACCCGGTCCCAGGTCACGCCGCGACGGCCGAGATGGGCGTCGTCGTCCGTCCGGCAGAGGAGGCAGCGCAAGCCGTGCTCTCGGGCGAGGTCGATCGTCTCGGAGGCCGACACGTCGAACATCCGCCGGCCCGCCGGCACCGGACCGTGGCGCAGGGACAAAGCCAGCACGCCGCCGACCCGCATGAGGGCGGCGAGGCGCGGCATGGCGTGGCGCCGCTCGGCCAGGTCGAGATGCATCCAGACGGCGGTGAGCATCACGACGTCGAAGGTCTCAGGCCATCCGGCGAGGGCGGGCAGATCCGGCAGGCCGTCATCCAGCCAGTGGATTCGTGGGGACGGGTGCAGGGCGGCCGCCCGCCGGCGCAGCGCGGCCGTCGGCTCGACGGCGGTCACCCGGTAGCCGAGGGCGGCGAAGCCTGCCGCGTCGCGCCCAGTCCCGGCGCCGATATCGAGGACATGTCCCGGCGGGGCGGGCAGGAGCGGCAGGATCGCCGCGTGGATGTCCGAAAAGGCGATGCTCTCGTAGCGGGCGACCAGGGCCTCGGCCTCGGCGGCGTAGCCGGCCGTGCCGGGGAGCGCGTTCCCGTCCGTCACCCCTCCGCCTCCAGCTCCCCGCTCACCATCAGCCACTCCTCCTCGGCGCCGCCCAAGGCCGCGGCGGCCTCGGCCCGCATGCGGGCGAGTTCGCCGGCCTTGGCGGCGTCGGTGCGGAAGGCGGTGCCGTCG
Organism: Methylobacterium aquaticum; assembly: GCF_001043915.1. Lineage (GTDB taxonomy): Bacteria > Pseudomonadota > Alphaproteobacteria > Rhizobiales > Beijerinckiaceae > Methylobacterium > Methylobacterium aquaticum. The sequence goes on from NZ_LABX01000182.1 coordinate 23,499, forward strand.
GCGAGCGCCGCGTCGATCTTGGCGATGGCCGCCGAGAGCTTCGCCATCCGCGCCTCCACCGCCTCGAGCTTGCGGCGCAAGGGGGCCTGCGCCGCCCGGCGCTCGGCATTGGAGCGGCGCTCCACCGCCTTCGCGCCGCCGGTGGATTCCGGCGGCTTGGCGGTCTCGGTCTCCGTCTCCGGGCCGGCCAGCACCAGGCGACGGTAATCGTCCATGTCGCCGTCGAAGGGCTTCACGGTGCCGTTGCGCACGAGCCAGAGCCGGTCGGCGCAGGCCTCGACCAGGAAGCGGTCGTGGCTCACCAGGATCACCGCGCCCTCGTAATCGTTGATCGCCTCGACCAAAGCCTGGCGGCTCTCGATGTCGAGGTGGTTGGTCGGCTCGTCGAGGATCAGCAGGTGGGGGCCGTTGAAGGCGGCCAAGCCCATCAGGAGCCGCGCCTTCTCGCCGCCGGAGAGCTGGGAGACCGGGGTGTCGGCCTTGTGGCCGGGGAAGCCGAGGCGGGCGGCGGCGGCCCGGACCTTCGCCTCGGGCACGTCCGGCATCAGGTCGCGGACATGGGCATAGGCGCTCTCGGCCGGGCGCAATTCGTCGAGCTGGTGCTGGGCGAAATAGGCGACGTTCATCTTGCCCCAGCGCCGCACCTCGCCCGAGAGCGGATCGAGCCGCCCGCCGATGAGCTTGCAGAAGGTCGACTTGCCGTTGCCGTTGGCGCCCAGCAACGCCACCCGGTCGTCGGGGGCGAGCGTCAGGTTGAGGCCGGTCAGCACCGTGCGGTCGGGATAGCCGGCCTGGACGCGCTCCATGGCGACCAGCGGCGGCGAGAGGGCGCGTTCGGGGCTCGGCAGATGGATCACCGGCACGTCGTCCTCGATCAGCGCCGCGATCGGCTCCATCTTGGCCAGCCGCTTCATCCGCGACTGGGCCTGCCGCGCCTTGGTGGCCTTGGCCTTGAACCGGTCGACGAAGCTCTGGAGATGGGCGCGCTCGGCCTCCTGCTTCACCCGGGCCTTGGCCAGGAGCGTGCGCTTCTCGGCGAGCTGGCGGGCAAACGAGGTGTAGCCGCCGCGATAGAGCGTGAGCTTGCCGCGATCGAGATGGAGGATGTGGTCGACCGAGGTGTCGAGGAGATCGCGGTCGTGGCTGATGATGAGCGCGGTGCGGGGATAGCGCTCCAGATAGTCGTAGAGCCAGAGCGTGCCCTCGATGTCGAGGTAGTTGGTCGGCTCGTCGAGGAGCAGCAGGTCCGGCTCGGAGAAGAGCACGGCGGCGAGCGCCACCCGCATCCGCCAGCCACCGGAGAAGTCGGAGCAGGGCCTCCCTTGCGCCTCCGCGTCGAAGCCGAGGCCGTGCAGGATCGCGGCGGCGCGGGCCGGGGCCGAATGGGCGTCGATGTCGACGAGCCGCGTCTCGATCTCGGCCCGGCGCAAGCCGTCGGCGGTCTCGGCCTCCTGCATCAGCCGCGTGCGCTCGGTATCGGCGGCGAGCACCACCGCGTGCAGGGTCTCGGGCCCGGCCGGCGCCTCCTGGGCCACGCCGCCGATCCGCGTGCCCTTCGGCAGGCCGATCGTGCCGCCCTCGGTGGGGATCTCGCCCTGGATGATCCGGAACAGGGTGGTCTTGCCGGCGCCG
>NZ_LABX01000183.1 GCF_001043915.1 Methylobacterium aquaticum
AGCGGCGTCCCCTCTCCCGGCCTGCTCCGCAGGCCACCCTCCCCCGCAGAGGGGGGAGGGGTCATGCGCCCGGCCGTCGCGCTCGTCACGGTGTCGCCTTGGCGGCGCCCAGGCCCATCTCCCGCGCCACGTCGTCCAAAGGCGCGAGCTTGCCGGGGTCGCTCCCGAGCGCGGTCCGCGCCTGGGCCAGGACCGCCTCCGCCTTCGGCCGGTCGCCGAGAACCACGTAGGACCGCACCAGCCGGCCCCATTCCTCCGGCGAGCCGCCCTTCTCGGCGAGGCGCTGGGCCAGCCCCTCGACCATGCCGCGGATCATCCCTCGCTGCTCCTCGCTCATGCCGGGGGCCTTGGGCTGATCCTTGGCCTGACCCGCGGCGGCGGGAGCCGGCGCGGTGCCGTCCAGGCGGGCGAGGCTGTCGCGCACCATCGGCAGCCAGGGTGCCTCGGGCGGCGCGGCGGCGGCGAGCGCGGCGTAGCGGGTGCGCGCCTGGGCCCGGTCGCCGTCCTGCTCGGCGGCGCGGGCGAGGTAGAATTGCGGCTTGACCGCCTTGGCATCCTGCCGGAGCGCCCGCTCGAAGGCGTCGCGGGCCTTGGCCGAGACGACGCCGTCGCCCGCCGCCACCAGGGCCTCGCCGTAATCGGCCAGGCGCGTGGCGTCGTCGCCGAGGATCCGCAGGGCATTCTCGTAGGCTTTGGTCGCGTCCTCGATGCGGCCGAGGCGCAGGTAGACCGGAGCCAGCACCGTCCAGCCGCGGCCGTCTTCCGGCGCCTTGGCGAGATGGGCCTCGATCTGCGTCACCGCCGCCGCGAGGTCGTTGCCGGCCGACCGGGCATGGGCCAGCCGCTCGGCCTGGGGCTGGGCCGGCAGGTCCGGCGAGCCGTAGATGCCGTAGACGAGGAGGGCCACCAGCGGCACCGTCGAGAGGGCGAAGGCGGAGGCCGCCCGGCGCCGGCGCAGGGCCGGCTCGCCCATCGCTCCCGCGGTCCGGCCGGGCTCGCGGCTCGCTCGCAGCAGGCGGCGCGCCGCTTCCGCCCGGGCGGCCTCGGCCTCCGGCGCGGCGAGGAGCCCGCGGGCGGCGTCGCGGTCGATCTCGCGCAGCTGGTCGCGGTAGAACCCGGTCTCGGTGGCGATCCGTGCCTCGGCCTCGGGGAGGCCCGCGAGGGCCGGGCGGCGCGACATCGGCCAGAGCAAGGCGAGCACCGCCAGGCCGGTCATGAGCGCGAAGATGAACCAGATCGCCGTCATGCCCTCTTCTGTATCCCCCGGCCCGTGGCGACACGATTCCGGCCCGTGGCGACACGGTGTCACGTCGGGGACATCCCTCAAGGATGGTCCCGGCTCTCAGCGCGGCGCGACCGGCCAGAACAGGCTGATCAGCAGCGTGCCGACGACGATCACCGTGATCGAGAGCGGCAGGCCGAGGCGGGCGTAGTCGCCGAAGCGGTACCCGCCCGGGCCCATCACCAGGGTGTTGCACTGGTGGCCGATCGGGGTGAGGAAGTCGCAGGCCGCCCCCACCGACACCGCCATCAGGAACGGGTCCGGGTTGAGCCCGAGCTTCTGGGCCAGGCTGGCGCCGATCGGCCCCATCACCAGCACCGTCGCGGCGTTGTTGAGGAATGGCGTCACCGCCATGGCGGCGATCAGCAGCAGGCCGATCGCCAGCATCGGCGGCACCGTCTGCATGGCGTGCGAGAGCGCCCCGGCGATGAGGTCGGTGCCGCCGGTGGCCCGCACCGCGTCGCTCACCGGGATCAGGGCGCCGAGGAGCACGATCACCGGCCACTCGATCGTCTCGTAGGCGTCGTGCATGGTCATGACCCGCAGGACCAGGAGCAGCACCGCGGCGCCGAAGAAGGCCATCGCCACCGGCACGACATGCAGCGCGATCAGCGCCATCGCGCCGGCCAGCACCACGATCGGAAGATAGCTGCGGCGGCTGTGGCCCAGCGCCAGCTTGCGCTCGGCGAGGGGCAGGAGGCCGAATTCGGACAAGACGTCCGCCAGCCGCTCGGCTTCGGCGCGCAACACCACCACGTCGCCAGCCCGCAGGCGCACGCTGCCGATCCGCCGGGTGATCGCCGCGCCCGAGCGGCTGACCGCGAGGAGCGCGGTGCCGTAGCGGGCCGCAAGGTCCGCATCCGTCGCCGTGGTGCCGACGAGCGCCGAGCCGTCGGGAATCACCGCCTCGATCACCGTCATCTCACCGCCGGCCGGCTGGGTGCCGACCAGGGTGAGCTTGGCCCGCGCCACCAGGCGCTCCAGATCCTCCGGCTCGCCGTCGAGGAGCAGGATGTCGTCGGCGGCAAGCCGCCAGTCCGGCCCCGGCACGTAGCGGCGGAAACGCTCGCGGATCACCGTCGCCACGGTCACGTCGCCGTCGCCGAGCGCCTCCAGCTCGCCCACCGTGGCGCCGACGAGGGGCGACTCCGCCGGCAGGCACGCTTCCGTCGTGTAGGCTTCGATCCGGAAGGCGGCGGCCAGCGAGCCCGCCGGGCGCCGGTCCCGCGGCAGCAGCCGGTAGCTCAGCGACAGGAAGGCGAGGCCCGCCACCGCCAGCCCGAGACCGACCGGCGTGAAGTCGAACATCCCGAAGGGCTGGCCGGTGACGTCGGCCCGCACCTTGGCGACGATGATGTTGGTCGAGGTGCCGACCAGCGTGACGAGGCCGCCGATCAGCGAGGCGAAGGACATCGGCATCAGCAGCAGCGAGGCCGGCGTGCCGGTCTTGCGCCCGAGCTGGAGCGCCACCGGCATGAAGATCGCGAGCGCCCCGATATTCTTGGTGAAGATCGACAGGCCCATCACCGCGCCGGCCAGCGCCGGCACCTGCTGGCGGGGTTTTCTGAGATAGGGCAGGAGCGGGCGCATCGCGCTCTCGACCACCCCGGAGCGAGACACCGCGGCGGAGATCACCAGGGCGCTCGCCACGATGATCACCACGTCGTCGGCGAAGCCGTCGAAGGCTTTCGACGCCGGCACCAGCCCCAGCGCCACCCCGGCGACGAGGGACAGGAGCGCCACGAGGTCGTAGGGCAGCCGCCCCCAGACGAAGAGCAGGACGGTGACCCCGATGAGGCCGAAGGCGAGGCCCTGGTCGAGGGTCATGCGCGGGCGCTGCGAGCGAGAGGGCGGGGGCGTGTCATGCCGGGAGGGTGATCCTGCTGCCGAGTATCGGGCCTCCCTAGATTGGGCCGGGTGAGGCGGCGCCCAGGGTGGCGGATGGAAGAGTTTGCGCGGCCGGCACCTTTCCGCCGGGGCTGTCACGCGCCAAGCGGACGAAGCGTTGGCGGGCCAACGCTTCGTCCGCTTAGTTTCTTATCTGATCGCAGATTTTTGCCGCCGAACCGGTGACCACTTCGGCGAAATCGGCTGAGGCTCGGCCCCAGCCTCCCGGAGCCCCATCATGGAAGACCGCGTCCACCGGCCTGGCCGGTGCACGATCGCCGCGTTCGACCGTTTCGTCGACGCACAGCGCGACGAGCGCGACCGGGAACTCGTCGACGGCGACGTCGTCTTGATGACGAACCCGACCGAGAACCACGAGCAGATCGCCGGCCATCTCGGCGCGCCCCTGAAGCTCGCGATGGATGCCGCCGGCTGCCGGAGCGATCAGGGCGGCATGCGGGTGCAGCGCGACGACGATGGGCGCGGCCGCGACAGGCCCAAGCCGGACATCGTCGTGCGCGGCTGAGCCGGCGGAGCCTGCCCGCGCCTCGCACGTTGGGTGCGGGATCACGCCATCCGGGACCCCGCATGAGCTTCGCCTTCCTCACCCGCGCCTTCGGGCGCGACGCGCCGGACGACGCCGAGGAGCCTCAGGCTGCGCCGGTCCGGGCGTCGCGGCGCGACCGGCGGGCGGGCCGCGCCGATGCGGTGGTGACCGAGGCGCTGGGCCAGAAGGTGCTGCACGCCTTCCTTCAGAACCGCCATCAGACCCTGGTGCCGCTCACCCTGAACCTCCGGGTGCTGGAGCCCGCGCAGCGCGATCTCGTGATCCAGGCGATGGCGGCGGCGTTCCTGGCCCAGGGGCGCCGGCAGGACCCGGCACCGGTCCGCGACGCGCTCGCCCGGATCAGCGCCGCGGAGGCCGAGCGCCAGCGCCTCGACAAGGCGCTCGGCGCACCGCTCGCCCTCGGCGACCTCCTCGACGCCATCCAGGAGGCCGATCTCGGCGCCTATGCCTATGTCGCCTCGCTGCTCGCCGTCGACCAGCGCCTCAGGGTCAACCAACTGTATCTCGCCTATCTGGCCGAGCGGCTCGGGCTGCCCGAGGACGTGGTGTCGAGCCTGCACCGGCGCTACCGGGTCTGAGACTGCGTCTTCAGGGCGTCGGGTCGGGTCTTCTCCTCCGCATGGCCGGCCGCTACCCTGGAGGGATCGTCGCGCCGTCGATCCTGCCAGTTCTCGAGTTCCATGCCTCGCAGCCGCCCCGGCGCCCAGACCCGCGACGAGATCCTTCCGGCGGACGCGCCGTTCCCATCCGGTGCAAGCGCGTCCAGTCCAAGTTCGTCCGGCCCGAACGCCCGCGCCCGGACGGCGCCCCCCTCCGCCGATGCCCGGCTGCTCGCCATCGCGGCCGACCATCTGCGCCGGCTCGGTCACCGCCAGGTGACGGTGGTGGGGGTCGCGGCCGAGGCTGGCATGACCCATGCCAATGTCTACCGCTACTTCCCGTCCAAGACCGCCCTCGTCGATGCGGTGGCGGGCCGCTGGCTGCGGGAGGTCGAGGCCGAGCTGGGCGCCATCGCGGATGCGCCGGACCCCGCCGACGACAAGCTCGAACGGCTGCTCCTGGCCCTCGCCTCGATGCAGCGGGAGGTGCTGGCGCGGGACCCGCACCTGTTTGCGGTCCACCGCGACGCGACGGTCGAATCCCGGCCGATCGCCCGGCGCCACCGCGGCCGCCTGCGCCAACTGGTCGAGCGGGTGATCGAGGAGGGGATGAATGCCGGCACCTTCTCGTTGCGTGACCGCGAGCGCGGCCTGGCCTTCATCTTCGACACCAGCCACCGCTTCCTGCACCCGGTCTCGATCCAGCTCGATGCGGAGGTCCCCCGCGACCTGATCGAAGCCCGCCTCGGCGCGGTCATCCGGGCGATGTTACGGATCCTGCGCATCGGTACCCTGTAGTGGTGCTGACAAACTGTCAAAAATGTAACGATCGTGTGGATGTCGGCATAAGTCATTCATTAAAAACAACGATTCGGATCGCGTGGCGCGCCGCGAGCGCGGCTGTCGCGGTGCGCCAGGGCCTCGCGCGGGCCTTCGGGTTGTCGGGCACGGCTTTTTTCGCCAAAGAGGCACCCGCCGGCGCGGGCTCCTCGCGAGCGGACCCCGGCCCCCGACGGTTCCACCACACCGCGAAGGATCGGTTCTACATGGCACGCAAGAAGATCGCGCTCATCGGCGCTGGACAGATCGGCGGCACGCTCGCGCACCTCGCCGGCCTCAAGGAGCTGGGCGACGTCGTGCTGTTCGACATCGCCGATGGCGTGCCGCAGGGCAAGGGCCTCGACATCGCCGAGTCGGCTCCGGTCGACGGCTTCGACGCCAAGTATTCCGGCGCCAGCGACTACAGCGCGATCGCAGGGGCCGACGTGGTGATCGTGACGGCCGGCGTGCCGCGCAAGCCCGGCATGAGCCGCGACGACCTGATCGGCATCAACCTCAAGGTGATGGAAGCGGTCGGCACCGGCATCAAGACCCACGCCCCGAACGCCTTCGTGATCTGCATCACCAACCCGCTCGACGCGATGGTGTGGGCGCTCCAGAAGTTCTCCGGCCTCGACCCGAAGAAGATCGTCGGCATGGCCGGCGTGCTCGACTCGGCCCGCTTCCGCCACTTCCTGGCCGAGGAGTTCCAGGTCTCGGTCGAGGACGTGACCGCCTTCGTGCTCGGCGGCCACGGCGACGACATGGTGCCGCTGGTGCGCTACTCGACGGTGGCCGGCGTGCCGCTGCCCGACCTCGTCAAGATGGGCTGGACCACCCAGGAGAAGCTCGACGCCATGGTCGAGCGGACCCGCAAGGGCGGCGGCGAGATCGTCAACCTGCTCAAGACCGGCTCGGCCTTCTACGCGCCGGCCGCCTCGGCGATCGCCATGGCCGAGAGCTACCTCAAGGACAAGAAGCGGGTCCTGCCCTGCGCGGCCCACCTCACCGGCCAGTACGGCGTCGACGGCCTGTTCATCGGCGTGCCGATTGTGATCGGCGAGAACGGCGTCGAGCGCATCGTCGAGGTCGAGTTCACGGCTGAGGAGACGGCGATGTTCGAGAAGTCGGTCAACTCCGTGAAGGGCCTGGTCGAGGCCTGCAAGGGCATCAACGGCGCGCTGGCGTAAGGCCGGATCCCCACGGGGCGGCGCGGAGATCCGCGCCGCCCTCCGCGCACGCCAACACGCCCGCTAACGAAAGCTTTCCGCCGATGAACATCCACGAGTATCAAGCCAAGGCCGTCCTCAAGGAGTTCGGCCTGCCGGTCTCGAACGGCCGCGCCATCTTCAAGGCGTCCGAGGCCGAGGCCGCCGCCAACGAGCTGGGTGGCCCGCTCTGGGTCGTGAAGTCCCAGATCCATGCCGGCGGGCGTGGCAAGGGCAAGTTCAAGGAGGCCGAGGCCGGCGAGAAGGGCGGCGTGCGCCTCGCCAAGTCGGTCGAGGAGGTCAAGACCTTCTCCGAGCAGATGCTCGGCCGCACCCTCGTGACGGTGCAGACCGGCGAGGCCGGCAAGCAGGTCAACCGCCTCTACATCGAGGACGGCTCGGACATCGAGACCGAGTTCTACCTGTCGATGCTCGTCGACCGCGAGACCGGCAAGGTCGCCTTCGTGGTCTCGACCGAAGGCGGCATGGACATCGAGCAGGTCGCCCACGACACCCCTGAGAAGATCATCACCTTCTCGGTCGACCCGGCCACCGGCGTGATGCCGCATCACGGCCGCGCGGTCGCCAAGGCGCTCGGCCTCACCGGCCCGCTCGCCAAGGAGGCGGAGGATCTGACCACCAAGCTCTACCGGGCGTTCACCGCCAAGGACATGAGCATGCTGGAGATCAACCCGCTCATCGTCACCCAGGACGGGCACCTGAAGTGCCTGGACGCCAAGATCTCGTTCGACTCCAACAGCCTCTACCGTCACCCGGAGATCGTGCAGCTGCGCGACATCACCGAGGAGGACGAGAAGGAGATCGAGGCGTCGAAGTACGACCTCGCTTACATCGCCCTCGACGGCACGATCGGCTGCATGGTGAACGGCGCCGGCCTCGCCATGGCGACGCTCGACATCATCAAGCTCTACGGCGAGGAGCCGGCGAACTTCCTCGATGTCGGCGGCGGCGCCTCGGAGGAGAAGGTCACCGCGGCGTTCAAGATCATCACCGCCGACCCGAACGTGAAGGGCATCCTGGTCAACATCTTCGGCGGCATCATGAAGTGCGACGTGATCGCCAACGGGGTGATCGCGGCCGTCAAGGCGGTGGGCCTCCAGGTCCCGCTGGTGGTGCGCCTCGAGGGCACCAACGTCGAGAAGGGCAAGGAGATCATCCGCTCGTCGGGCCTCAACGTGATCCCGGCCGATGACCTCGACGACGCCGCCCAGAAGATCGTCGCGGCGGTGCGCAAGGGCTGATAGGCGCGCGGGGCCGGCCCGGACAAATCGGAGCGAGCGATGACGAAGGTGATCCTGGACCTCGACGAGACGACCCTCGACCGCGTCGCCAGCGTGGCGCGGGCGCGGCAGATCTCGATCGAGGACCTGCTTCAGCAGCAGGCCAGGGATCTCGTCGCGCTCGCCCCGATCGAGATCCACAATCCGGGCCACCGCGCGATCATGGCCGTGCTGGACGAGCCGCCGGAGGAGGGCCGCGCCGCCCTCCACGACCGGCGTCGGGGCCGGGCCGAGACCTACGCCGACACCCGTCGGCGTCTGCTCGCCCTGATTGACGCCACGACCGGCGATCTCGGGTCCGACGTCTGGAGCAGGACGCGCTCCTATGAGCCCTGACTGCTTCCTCGACACGAACGTGCTGATCTATGCGGCCCTCGGCCGCTTCTCGGCACCCAGCAAGTACGAGCGCGCCCGCCTGCTCATCGCGGAGACGGATTTCGGCATCTCGGGACAGGTCTTGCAGGAATTCTTCTACAACGCCACGCGCAAGTCGAAGACGCCGCTCACCGCGGCCGAAGCGATCGCGTGGATGGAAATCCTGCGGGACCGTCACTTCGCGTCCATCACCTTCGAGAGCGTCGCGCGGGCTGCCGAGATCTACGACCGCTACCGGATCAACTACTGGGACGCAGCGATCATCGCGGCGGCCGAGCGGCTCGATGCCCCGGTCGTCTACAGCGAAGACCTCAATGACGGGCAGACCTACGGCTCGGTCCGTGTGGTGAACCCGTTCCGTCCGATCTGAACACGCACGCCGGAAAGACACGCATGTCCATCCTCATCGACAAGAACACCAAGGTCATCTGCCAGGGCTTCACCGGCAAGAACGGGACCTTCCACTCCGAGCAGGCGATCGCCTACGGCACCAAGATGGTTGGCGGCACCTCGCCGGGGAAGGGCGGCGCGACCCATCTCGGCCTGCCGGTGTTCGACACCGTGAAGGAGGCTAGGGCCGCCACCGGCGCCGACGCCTCGGTGGTCTACGTGCCGCCGCCGGGCGCCGCCGACGCGATCTGCGAGGCGATCGACGCCGAGATCCCGCTGATCGTCTGCATCACCGAGGGCATCCCGGTTCTCGACATGGTGCGGGTGAAGCGCTCGCTCGAAGGCTCGAAGTCGCGCCTCATCGGCCCGAACTGCCCCGGCATCGTCACCGCCGGCGAGTCGAAGATCGGCATCATGCCGGCCAACATCTTCCATCCGGGCTCGGTCGGCATCGTGTCGCGCTCCGGCACGCTGACCTACGAGGCGGTGTTCCAGACCACCAACGAGGGCCTCGGCCAGACCACGGCCGTCGGCATCGGCGGCGACCCGGTCAAGGGCACCGAGTTCATCGCCATGCTGGAGATGTTCCTCGCGGACGACAAGACCGAGTCGATCGTGATGATCGGCGAGATCGGCGGCTCGGCCGAGGAAGAGGCGGCGCAGTTCATTCGCGACGAGGCCAAGCGCGGCCGCAAGAAGCCGATGGTCGGCTTCATCGCCGGTCGCACGGCGCCTCCCGGCCGCCGCATGGGCCATGCCGGCGCGATCATCTCGGGCGGCAAGGGCGGCGCCGAGGACAAGATCGCCGCGATGGAGGAGGCCGGCATCCGCGTCTCGCCGTCGCCGGCCCGCCTCGGCAAGACCCTGGTCGAGGTCCTGAAGGGCTGATTGCCCGTCAGATCCTTGCCCTTCGCCTCACGCATGGCAGGACTTGGCGTCGAGCAGGGCTTGGCGTCGAGCAGGGCTTGGCGTCGAGCAGGGCTTGGCGTCGAGCAGGGCTTGGCGTGCGGAATTGCGGTTCCGCACCCATATCGCAAGCAAACGTCAACTCTCTTGAGTGCGTAAGACATCCTGGCGCCCGGATCTTCGGGCGCCCCCACCGTCGCTCGCTCGCCATTCTCCCGCCTCAACTGAAGGGAAGAAGCCGGCGCATCGATCGACCAGCGCGGATAGACAGATCGCCATGGCACGCCAGGACGCGAACGACGCCCTCCTCGGAACCTCGTTCCTCTACGGAGGCAACGCCGACTACATCGAGGAGCTGTACGCGACCTACACCCGGGATCCCCAGTCGGTGGACCCCGAGTGGCGCAGCTTCTTCTCCAGCCTGAAGGAGGAGAGCGCGATCGTGGTCAAGAACGCCGAGGGCGCATCCTGGGCCAAGCCGAACTGGCCGATCGCCGCCAACGGCGACATCGTCTCGGCCCTCGACGGCAACTGGGCGCAGATCGAGAAGGCGGTCGGCGAGAAGATCAAGGCCAAGCAGGAGGCCAAGGGCCAGGCCGTCTCCGCGGCCGACGTCCAGCAGGCGACCAAGGATTCGGTCCGCGCGATCATGCTGATCCGCGCCTACCGCATGCGCGGCCACCTGCACGCCAGGCTCGATCCGCTGGGCCTCCAGCCGCGCGGCGACCACGAGGAACTGCACCCGCAGCATTACGGCTTCACCGAGGCCGACTGGGACCGCCCGATCTTCCTCGACAACGTGCTCGGCATGGAGTTCGGCACCATCCGGGAGATCGTGGCGATCCTGGAGCGGACCTACTGCCAGACGCTCGGCGTCGAGTTCATGCACATCTCCGATCCGGAGGAGAAAGCCTGGATCCAGGAGCGCATCGAGGGCAAGGACAAGGAGATCTCGTTCACCGAGCAGGGCCGGCGGGCGATCCTCAACAAGCTGATCGAGGCGGAGGGCTTCGAGAAGTTCCTGGATCTCAAGTACACCGGCACCAAGCGCTTCGGCCTCGACGGCTCGGAGGCGATGGTCCCGGCGCTCGAGCAGATCATCAAGCGCGGCGGTGCGCTCGGCGTCACCGACATCGTGCTCGGCATGGCCCATCGCGGCCGCCTCAACGTGCTCGCCAACGTGATGTCGAAGCCCTTCCGGGCGATCTTCCACGAGTTCAAGGGCGGCTCGTCCTCCCCGGCCGAGGTCGAGGGCTCGGGTGACGTGAAGTACCACCTCGGCGCGTCGAGCGACCGGGCCTTCGACGGCAACACCGTCCACCTGTCGCTGACCGCGAACCCCTCGCATCTCGAGATCGTCGATCCGGTGGTGCTCGGCAAGGTGCGCGCCAAGCAGGACCAGAAGGGCGACGAGCAGCGCACCACCGTGCTGCCGCTCCTCATCCACGGCGACGCCGCCTTCGCGGGCCAGGGCGTGGTGGCGGAGTGCTTCGGCCTGTCGGGCCTGAAGGGCCACCGCGCCGGCGGCTCGATCCACTTCATCATCAACAACCAGATCGGCTTCACCACCGATCCGCGCTTCTCGCGCTCCTCGCCCTATCCGTCCGACGTGGCGAAGATGGTCGAGGCGCCGATCTTCCACTGCAACGGCGACGACCCCGAGGCCGTCACCTTCGCGGCCAAGATCGCCACCGAGTACCGGCAGAAGTTCCACAAGCCGGTGGTGATCGACATGCTCTGCTACCGCCGCTTCGGCCACAACGAGGGTGACGAGCCCGCGTTCACCCAGCCGAAGATGTACCAGATCATCCGCAAGCACCCCTCGACGCTCGAGACCTACGGCAAGCGCCTGACCGAGAGCGGCGTGCTGAGCCAGAAGGAGCTGGAGGACCGCAAGGCGGAGTTCCGCGCCACCCTCGACAGCGAGTTCGACATCGCCACCGCCTACAAGGCCAACAAGGCCGACTGGCTCGATGGCCGCTGGTCGGGCCTGAAGGCGGTGCGCGAGGACGAGGACGACCCGCGCCGCGGCCGCACCGGCGTGCCGGCCGACACCCTGCGGCAGATCGGCAAGGCCATCACCACGGTGCCGGCCGACTTCCACCTGCACCGCACCATCCGGCGCTTCCTCGACAACCGCGCCAAGGCGATCGAGACCGGCGAGGGCCTGGACTGGGCCACCGCCGAGGCCCTGGCCTTCGGCTCGCTCCTGACGGAGGGCCACCGGGTCCGCCTGTCGGGCCAGGACGTCGAGCGCGGTACCTTCTCGCAGCGCCATTCGGTGGTGATCGACCAGGAGAACGAGGAGCGCTACACGCCCCTCAACCACATCAAGGACGGTCAGAGCCGCTACGAGGTCATCAACTCGATGCTCTCGGAGGAGGCGGTGCTCGGCTTCGAGTACGGCTACTCGCTGGCCGAGCCGAATTCCCTGGTGCTGTGGGAGGCGCAGTTCGGCGACTTCGCCAACGGCGCGCAGGTCGTGGTCGACCAGTTCATCAGTAGCGGCGAGCGCAAGTGGCTGCGCATGTCGGGCCTCGTGATGCTGCTGCCGCACGGCTACGAGGGCCAGGGACCGGAGCATTCCTCGGCCCGTCTCGAGCGCTACCTCCAGATGTGCGCCGAGGACAACATGCAGGTCGCCAACTGCACGACGCCCTCGAACTACTTCCACATCCTGCGCCGGCAGCTGAAGCGGGACTTCCGCAAGCCGCTGGTGCTGATGACCCCGAAGTCGCTGCTGCGCCACAAGCGGGCGGTCTCGGCGCTCTCGGACATCGCCGAGGGCTCGACCTTCCACCGGGTGCTGTGGGACGACGCCGAGAAGGCGCAGGACGGCGTGAAGCTGGCCAAGGACGACAAGGTCCGGCGGGTCGTGCTCTGCTCGGGCAAGGTCTATTACGACCTCTACGAGGAGCGCGAGAAGCGCGGCATCTCCGACGTGTACCTGATGCGCGTCGAGCAGCTCTACCCGTTCCCGCTGAAGTCGCTGGCGACCGAGGTCTCCCGGTTCCGCAACGCCGAGGTGGTGTGGTGCCAGGAGGAGCCCAAGAACATGGGTTCGTGGGCCTTCGTCGAGCCCTATCTCGAATGGGTCCTCAACCAGGCCGGCTCCGCCTCCAAGCGCCCGCGCTACATCGGCCGCCCGGCCTCGGCCTCGACCGCCGTCGGCCTGATGTCGAAGCATCTCGACCAGCTCCAGGCTTTCCTCAACGAGGCCCTGGCGGTCTGATCCCAAGGTACCTCCCAAGTCACCGGCGCCCCGCCCGGGGCGCCGCCTGAGTTTTTCCGGGCGCATCCCCACCGCCCCAACCCCCGACGGAAGACATGGCCACCGAAATCCGCGTCCCGACGCTCGGCGAGTCCGTGAGCGAGGCCACGATCGGCCGCTGGTTCAAGAAGCCCGGCGACACCGTGAAGGCGGACGAGCCGCTGGTCGAACTCGAGACCGACAAGGTCACCCTGGAGGTCAACGCCCCGGCCTCCGGCCAGCTCGGCGACATCGTCGCCAAGGACGGCGAGACGGTGGAGCCGGGCGCGCTCCTCGGCTCGATCGTCGAGGGCGGCGCGAGCGCCGGCAACGGCGCGGCCGCTCCGAAGGCCGAGGCCCCCAAGGGAGCCTCCAAGGAAGCCCCCAAGGAAGCCCCGAAGGCTGCCGCCGAGGCGCCGGCCAAGTCGTCGTCGGCCTCCTACGGCAGCCACGGCGACGCCGCTCCGAAGGCTCACGCCTCCGGCGACAACGGCCCGGCCGTCGCGCGCCTCGCCCAGGAATCCGGCGTCGACCCGTCGTCGGTGAAGGGCAGCGGCAAGGATGGCCGCGTCACCAAGGGCGACATGCTCTCGGCGATCTCGTCGGGCGCCGCCGCTCCCGCCCCGGCCGCGGCCCCGCAGGTCGCCCGCGCCCCGTCCGCCCCGGACGATGCCTCCCGCGAGGAGCGGGTGCGGATGACCAAGCTGCGCCAGACCATCGCCCGGCGCCTCAAGGACGCGCAGAACACCGCCGCCATGCTGACGACGTTCAACGACGTCGACATGGGCGCGGTGATGGCCCTGCGCCAGCAGTACAAGGACGTGTTCGAGAAGAAGCACGGCGCCAAGCTCGGCTTCATGGGCTTCTTCACCAAGGCGGTGATCGGCGCCCTGAAGGACGTGCCGGCAGTCAACGCCGAGATCGACGGCCAGGACATCGTCTACAAGAACTACTACCACGTCGGCATTGCCGTCGGCACCGACAAGGGTCTGGTCGTGCCGGTGGTGCGCGACGCCGACCAGCTGTCGATCGCCGGGATCGAGAAGGCCATCACCGGCTTCGGCCGCAAGGCCCGCGACGGCAAGCTGTCGATCGAGGACATGCAGGGCGGCACGTTCACGATCACCAACGGCGGCATCTACGGCTCGCTGATGTCGACCCCGATCCTCAACGCGCCGCAATCCGGCATCCTCGGCATGCACCGCATCGAGGAGCGCCCGGTCGTGCGGGGCGGCAAGATCGAGGCGCGGCCGATGATGTACCTGGCCCTGTCCTACGATCACCGGATCGTCGACGGGAAGGAGGCCGTGACCTTCCTGGTGCGGGTCAAGGAGGCCCTGGAGGATCCGGCGCGCCTCGTGCTCGACCTTTGAGGACAGGCTGAGACCTGCCCCTCGCTCGATCGAGGGGGTATCCGGGAACACTGGCGCGACGAGAAGGGCGCGGGTTCCTGCTCTCCCCGCGGGCGGGGAGAGGGCTTCATCCCCCTTGTCGGGGATGAAGCAAGCCCGCAGGGCGAGGGTGAGGGGGTGTCTCCGGAGGCGCCGCATCCGGCATCACCCCCTCACCTCGCTCGGGCTTTCGCCTCCGCTTGCCGCGTCTCCTGAACGCAGACACGCCCCTCTCCCCGCCCGCGGGGGAGGAGAAACCCAGCGCCTCTTCTTTTCCCCTGGATCGCTTTGCCGTCCGGGAGAGGGGCCTCTCGCATCGGAGCACGACGATGACCGACAAGGTCCTGGTGGTCACCGGCGGCAGCCGCGGCATCGGCCGGGCGGTGGCCTTGCGGGCGGCGCGGGCCGGCTGGCGGCTCTGCTTCTCCTACGTCGCGGCCAAGGACGCCGCCGATGCCCTGGTGCGGGAGATCGCGGATCTCGGCGGCACCGCGCTCGCGGTCCGGAGCGACGTCGCGGTCGAGGCCGACATCCCGGCCCTGTTCCGGGCCGCCGATGGTCTCGGTCCGCTCGGCGGCCTCGTCAACAATGCCGGCGTCGTCGATTATGCCGCCCGGGTCGACGAGATGACGTTCGCGCGCCTCAACCGGATGATGACCACCAACGTCATCGGCTCGTTCCTGTGCGCAGGCGAGGCCGTGCGCCGGATGTCGACCCGGCATGGCGGGCAGGGCGGCGTCATCGTCAACATCTCGTCGGTGGCGGCGCGGCTCGGCGCGCCGGGCCAGTACGTCGATTACGCGGCATCCAAGGGCGCCATCGACACCTTCACCACCGGCCTCGCCGGCGAGGTCGCCCAGGAAGGCATCCGGGTCAACGGCGTCGCCCCCGGCCTGATCGAGACCGACATCCATGCCAGCGGCGGCCAGCCGGACCGGCTCGCGCGGCTCAGCCCCCTGGTGCCGATGAAGCGCTCCGGCACCGCCGACGAGGTCGCGGCCGCGGTGCTGTGGCTTCTCTCGGAGGAAGCCTCCTACGCCACCGGCGCGACCCTGACCATCTCGGGCGGCCGCTGACCGTCCTCGCCCCTCACCTCCATCCCGCGGCGGCGCCGTCCCGGCCCACCGCTCCCAACCTCGCGAGTCCCGCATGTCCTCCTACGATCTCGTCGTCATCGGCACCGGCCCCGGCGGTTACGTCTGCGCGCTGCGCGCCGCCCAGCTCGGCCTGAAGACCGCCGTGGTCGAGAAGCGCCCGACCCATGGCGGCACCTGCCTCAATGTCGGCTGCATTCCGTCGAAGGCCCTGCTCCACGCCTCCGAGGCGTTCGAGGAGGCGACCAAGCACTTCCCGGTACTGGGCATCACCGTCGGCGAGCCGAAGCTCGACTTGTCCAAGATGATGGCGTTCAAGCAGGACGGCGTCGACGGCAACACCAAGGGCGTCGCGTTCCTGCTCAAGAAGAACGGCATCGACGCCTTCCAGGGCACCGGCCGTCTCGCCGGCGCCGGCCGGGTCGAGGTGACGTCGGAGGATGGGGCTAACCAGATCCTGGAGGCCCGGAACGTCGTCATCGCGACGGGCTCGGACGTCGCCAACCTGCCGGGCGTCACCATCGACGAGGAGGTGGTGGTCTCCTCCACCGGCGCCCTCGACCTGGCGAAGGTCCCGGGCAAGCTCGTGGTCATCGGCGCCGGCGTCATCGGCCTCGAACTCGGCTCGGTCTGGCGGCGGCTGGGCGCCGAGGTGACGGTGGTCGAGTACCTGGACCGCATCCTGCCGGGCATGGACGGCGAGGTCGGCAAGCAGTTCCAGCGCATCCTCCAGAAGCAGGGCATCACCTTCCGCCTGTCGCAGAAGGTCACGGGCGTCGCGCGCAGCGGTGAGGGGGCCACGGTCACGGTGGAGCCGGCTTCGGGCGGCGCGGCCGAGACCCTGGAGGCCGACGTGGTGCTGGTGGCGATCGGCCGCGTGCCCTACACGGCGGGCCTCGGCCTGGAGACGGTCGGCGTCCAGCTCGACACCAAGGGCCGGATCCAGACCGACGACCGCTACGCCACCAACGTCACCGGCCTCTACGCCATCGGCGACGTGATCGCCGGCCCGATGCTCGCCCACAAGGCCGAGGACGAGGGCGTCGCGGTGGCGGAGATCCTGGCCGGCAAGGCCGGTCACGTGAATTACGGCGTGATTCCGAACGTGGTCTACACCACGCCGGAGGTCGCCTCGGTCGGCAAGTCCGAGGAGGAGCTGAAGAAGGACGGGATCGCCTACAATATCGGCAAGTTCCCGTTCACTGCCAACGGCCGCGCCAAGGTGAACCACACCACCGACGGCTTCGTGAAGGTTCTGGCCGACGCCGCCACCGACCGGGTGCTCGGCGTCCACATCGTCGGGCCGGATGCCGGCAACCTCATCATGGAGGTCGCGGTGGCGATGGAGTTCGGCGCCTCCTCGGAGGATATCGCCCGCACCTGCCACGCCCACCCGACCCTGACCGAGGCGGTGAAGGAAGCCGCCCTCGCGGTGGAGAAGCGCGCGCTGCACATGTGAGGACGGGCTGCCGTTCGCAAAGCGCGCGCGGATGGACCCTCCCCCGCAGAGGGGGGAGGGTTGGGCGCCAAGCCTGATCGATTGCGAGAGAAGCGTCACGATCGCATTGCCATCGCGAAGCTTCTCTCGCTCTTTGGTTTTGCCGCATTGTCTACGACGAACCGGTATCCACTTCGTCGGAAAATGCTCTCAGTCGAAGGATCCACGACGATGGACGGTGCGGCAGCACGCGGGACCACCACACCCCCCGCGGTCGTCGTGGTGATGGGCGTGTCGGGGTCCGGCAAGACCACGGTGGCGAGCCTGCTTGCCGGTCGGCTCGGCTGGGAGTTCGAGGACGGCGACGATTTCCATCCCGCCGCCAACGTCGAGAAGATGCAGGCCGGCACGCCGCTGACCGACGAGGACCGCTGGCCCTGGCTCGCCGCCATCGCGGCCTGGATCGACCGGCTCCGCGCCGAGGGGCGGCACGGGGTGGTGACCTGCTCGGCCCTGAAGCGGGCCTATCGCGAGATCCTGGTCGGGGATCGTCCCGATGTGCGCCTCGTCTACCTCAAGGGCGACCGCGCGCTGATCGGCCGGCGGATGGCCGCCCGCCACGGCCATTTCATGCCGACGAGTCTGCTCGACAGCCAGTTCCGGACCCTGGAGGAGCCGGCGCCCGAGGAGCACCCGCTCGTGGTCTCGGTCGGCGCCACCCCGCAGGCGATCGTGGCCACGATCGGCGAGGTCCTGACTGGCCGGCCGGTGCCGGGCGCCTGATCCGCGCCGGCCAGCCGCATTCACCATTTCTTGAGTTTGGTTTTTGACAGTCCGGGCTGCCCGTGCCATCGCCAGGGCATGCTGGACAATACCCATGCCCGGTAACCGGCCGAGTTCGCACGAGACACTGTTTCCCGGTGGTGGCGAGATGGGCGCCCGTCTGCGCGCCCATGACTGGGCGGCGACATCCCTCGGGCCGGTCGCCGGCTGGCCGCCAACGCTGACCACGGCGGTGCGGATCATGCTCGGCTCCCGCTTCGCCATGTGGATGGCGTGGGGCCCCGACCTCACCTTCTTCTGCAACGACGCCTACCGGCCGACCCTCGGCGTCAAGGACGCCTGGGCCCTCGGCTCCCGCTCGGACGTGGTCTGGGCCGAGATCTGGCCCGATATCGGTCCGCGCATCGCCCAGGTGCTGCGCACGGGCGAGGCGACCTGGGACGAGGCGCTGCTGCTGTTCCTGGAAAGGCGCGGCTTCGCGGAAGAGACGTATCACACCTTCTCGTACAGCCCGCTGGCGGATGAATCCGGCACCGTGACCGGCATGCTCTGTGTCGTCTCTGAGGAGACCGAGCGGGTCATCGGCGAGCGCCGCCTGCGCTGCTTGCGCGACCTGGGCGCCGGCATGGCGGCGGCCCGCACCGGGGCGGAGGTCGGCGCGGTGGTGGCCGGCTGCCTCGGGGAGGGCACCCGCGACCTGCCCGTGGCCCTCGCCTTCCTGGCGGGCGATGCGCCGGCTCTGCTCGCCCATGCGGGACTCGGGCCCGACCACGCCGCCGCCGCGCGGCCGGGCGAGGCGGCCTCCGCCGCGCTGGAGTGCCTCGGCCCCGCGGTACCGGTGGCGGCCCTCGGCCCGCTCTTCGCGGACCTGCCGGCCGGCCCCTGGGACCAGCCCCCGACCCACGCCCTCGTCGTGCCGATCGCCCAGCAGGGCCAGAGCCGCCCGGCCGGGGTGTTCGTCGCGGGCTTGAATCCCTACCGGCCCCTCGACGAGGCATATCGCGGCTTCGTCGACCTGTTCGTCGGCCAGATCGCCACGGGGCTCGCCAACGCCAACGCCTACGAGGCCGAGCGGCGCCGGGCCGAGGCCCTCGCCGAACTCGACCGGCAGAAGACCGTGTTCTTCTCCAACGTCAGCCACGAGTTCCGCACGCCCCTGACCCTGATGCTGGGGCCGCTGACCGAGGTGCTGGATTCCGCCCCCGCCGCCCTCGACTCCGACACGCGCCGCCTGGTCGAGCTGGCCCATCGTAACGGCCTGCGGCTGTTGAAGCTCGTCAACGCGCTCCTCGATTTCTCCCGCATCGAGGCCGGCCGGGCCCAGGCCGCCTTCGAGCCCCTCGACCTTGCCCGCTTCACCGCGGAACTCGCCTCCAGCTTCCGCTCGGCCACCGACAAGGCCGGCCTCGTCCTCGACGTCGATTGCACGAGCCTGCCGGAGCCGGCCTTCGTCGACCCGGAGATGTGGGAGAAGGTCGTCCTCAACCTCGTCTCCAATGCCTTCAAGTTCACCCTCGCCGGCCGCATTGCCGTGCGGCTGCGGGCGGAAGGCGGACGGGCGCTGCTGTCGGTCGCGGATACCGGCCTCGGCATCCCGGAGGCCGAGCTGCCGCGGCTGTTCGAGCGCTTCCACCGGGTTGAGGGCGCGCAGGGCCGCAGCTTCGAGGGGTCCGGCATCGGCCTCGCCCTCGTCCAGGAGCTGGTCCGGCTGCATGGCGGCACGGTCGGGGTTGAGAGCCGGCTGGGCGAGGGCAGCACCTTCACGGTGAGCCTGCCGCTGGGCCAGGTCCACCTGCCCCAGGACCGCATCCGCGCCGCCCGGGCCGGGGTGTCCACCGCCACCCGCTCCCACGTCTATGTCGAGGAGGCGACGCGCTGGCTCGACGACGGGCCTGCGGGCCCGCCCGATCTCGGCGAGGCGCCCCGTCCCGTCCCGCCCGGCCTCACCGGCCGGGTGCTGCTCGCCGACGACAACAGCGACATGCGGGCGTATGTCGGGCGCCTGCTCGGCGACAGCGGCCATGTCGTCGAGGCGGTGGGCGATGGGACCGCGGCCCTGGAGGCGGCCCGCCGCCACGCCCCCGACCTCGTCCTCTCCGACGTGATGATGCCGGGCCTCGACGGGTTCGGGCTGCTCGCCGCGCTCCGGGACGATCCGGCGCTCCGGGGCGTCCCCGTGATCCTGCTGTCGGCCCGGGCGGGCGAGGAGGCCCGCATCGAGGGCCTCGCCGCGGGCGCCGACGATTACCTGATCAAGCCGTTCTCGGCCCGCGAGCTGCTGGCCCGGGTGGAGACCAACCTGCGCCTCGCCCGGGTCCGGCGGGAGGCGGCGGATGCCCTGCGGCGGGTCAACGAGACCCTGGAGGCCCAGGTCGCCGCCCGCACCCGCGAGCGCGACCGGATGTGGCGCCTGTCGAAGGACGTGATGCTCATCGCGCGCTTCGACGGCACCATGACGGCGCTCAATCCGGCCTGGCAGGCGGTGTTGGGCTGGCAGCCGGCCGATCTCGTCGGCCGCTCGTTCCTCGACCTCGTCCATCCGGACGACCATGCGCGCACCGAGGCGGAGGCCCGGCGCATCGAGCAGGGCGAGACCACGCTGCTGTTCGAGAACCGCTACCGCCACGCCGACGGCTCCTACCGCACCCTGTCCTGGACGGCGGTGCCGGGGGAGGACCACCTGCACGCGGTCGGGCGCGACGTGACCGAGCAGCGCGAGCTGGAGGACGCCTTCCGCCAGTCGCAGAAGATGGAGGCGGTGGGCCAGCTCACCGGCGGCATCGCCCACGACTTCAACAACCTGCTCACCGGCATCATCGGCTCCCTCGACCTCCTGTCGACGCGCTTGCGCCAGGGGCGCACCGACGTCGTCGAGCGCTACATCGAGGCGGCGCTGGCCTCGGCCCACCGGGCCGCGGCGCTGACCCATCGCCTGCTGGCCTTCGCGCGGCGCCAGCCCCTCGATCCGCGCCCCGTCGATGCCAACGCCCTCGTCGCCTCCTTGGAAGATCTGGTGGGCCGGACCCTCGGCGAGACCGTCTCCCTGGAGAGCCGCCTCTCGGACGGCCTGTGGCCGGCGCTCTGCGACGCCAACCAGCTCGAGAGCGCGATCCTCAACCTCGCCATCAACGCCCGCGATGCGATGCCCGACGGCGGGCGCCTCACCATCGAGACCCGCAACGTCACCCTCGACAGGGTCTTCGCCGCCGCCCATGGCGACGTGGCGCCGGGCGCCTATGTCCGGCTCGCGGTGACCGATACCGGCACCGGCATGCCGCCCGAGGTGGTGCGCCGCGCCTTCGACCCGTTCTTCACCACCAAGCCGATCGGCCAGGGCACGGGCCTCGGCCTGTCGATGATCTACGGCTTCGCCCGCCAGTCCGGCGGCCACGCGGTCATCGCCTCGGAGGTCGGACGCGGCACCACCGTGGCGCTCTACCTGCCGCGCCACGACCTCCCGCTCCAGGCCGGCCCGCCCGCCGAGGCGGAGAGCCTGCCCCCCGGCCCGGCCGAGACGCCCGCCGGCAGCGGCGAGACCGTGCTGGTGGTGGAGGACGAGCCGGCGGTGCGCAGCCTCATCGTCGACGTGCTGCGCGACCTCGGCTACCGGGCGCTGGAGGCCGAGGACGGCCCGGCCGGCCTCGCGGCCCTGCGGGGGGCCGCCCGCATCGACCTTCTCGTCACCGATGTCGGCCTGCCGGGCCTCAACGGACGCCAGCTCGCCGACGACGCCCGCGAGCACCGCCCAGGGCTCAAGGTGCTGTTCATCACCGGCTACGCCGAGAACGCCGCCATGGCCGGCTTCCTGGCGCCCGGCATGCAGATGATCACCAAGCCGTTCCCGGTGGATCTGCTGGCGCGGAGAATCCGGGCGATGATCGAGGGCGGATCTTCGTAGGGCCAGAGCGTTTCGTGCTTAATAATAAGCATTTGAAGTTTTATAAGACTTTAGATGGGGGCGCGTCCCCCTCCCATGCGGGAGAGGGGAAGCGCGCTCGTGTTGATATCGGGGAAGAAGCGGTTGATCGGTGAGGTCTGGGCGTGATCGGCTGACCGTGAAGGTCCATGCGCCGGACGCCCTCTCAGCCATGCGCGGGTGAGGAGCGAGGCCCCCCGGGGTGGACCTCGCGCCCGAACCCCTGTAACAGCTGCCTCCTCCACGAAAAGACCGTAGGGATTCCCCGCGCGCCGCGAGCGCCCGCCGCCATGCGGCCGGCCCTCAGACGAGGCTCACCGCCTCCGGAGCCGATTCGATCCCCGCGCGTCGCCACTACCTGGGATCGAATCCACGTGCCGTTTCCTGTTCTGCCCGCCCCCCTCGCCAAGGCCCTCGCCGACCGCGGCTACGAAGACCCGACACCGGTCCAGGCCGCCGTCCTCGAGCCCGAGACCGAGGGGCGCGACCTCGTCGTCTCGGCCCAGACCGGCTCCGGCAAGACCGTCGCCTATGGCCTCGCTCTCGCCCGCACGCTGCTGGGCGACGCCGAAATGCTGCCCGCGCCGGGTGCCCCGCTCGCGCTCGTGATCGCGCCGACCCGCGAGCTGGCGCTCCAGGTCCATCGCGAGCTGTCCTGGCTCTACGGCCCGGCCGGCGCCCGCGTCGTGTCCTGCGTCGGCGGCATGGATCCGCGGCGCGAGAGCCGCTGGCTCGCCGACGGCGTCCACATCGTGGTCGGGACCCCCGGCCGCCTGCGCGACCACCTCGAGCGCCGCAACCTCGACCCGACGGCGTTGCGCGCCGTGGTGCTCGACGAGGCCGACGAGATGCTGGATCTCGGCTTCCGCGAGGATCTGGAATTCATCCTCGGCACCACCCCGGCCGAGCGGCGCACGCTGCTCTTCTCCGCCACCCTGCCGAAGGGCATCGTGGCGCTCGCCGAGTCCTACCAGCGTGACGCGATGCGGATCGCGGTGGCCGGCGAGACCAAGGGCCATGCCGACATCGAGTACCGCGCCTTCCGCATCCTGCCGCGGGAGACCGAGCTCGTGGTGGTCAACACCCTGCGCCAGATCGAGTCGCGCACCGCCATCGTGTTCTGCAACACCCGCAATTCGGTGCGCCACCTCCAGGCGGTGCTGACCGAGCGCGGCTTCCAGGCCGTGGCGCTCTCGGGCGAGCTCGGCCAGGGCGAGCGCAACGCCGCTCTCCAGGCCCTGCGCGACGGCCGCGCCCGGGTCTGCGTCGCCACCGACGTTGCCGCCCGCGGCATCGACCTGCCGGGTCTGGGCCTCGTCATCCATGCCGAGCTGCCCAACGATTCCGAGGTGATGCAGCACCGCTCCGGCCGCACCGGCCGGGCCGGGCGCAAGGGCATCAGCGTGCTCCTGGTGCCGCCGTCCCGCCGCCGCCGCGCCGAGGAACTGATGGTCCGGGCCAACGTGGTCCCGGTCTGGTCCGGCCCGCCGCCGGCCGACGAGATCCGCGCCCTCGACCAGGAGCGCCTGCTGCTGGACCCGCTTGTCACCGACGAGGTGAGCGACGAGGATCGAGCGATGGCCCAGTCGCTGCTCGCCCAGCGCTCGGCCGAGGATCTCGCCGCTGCCCTGGTGCGCGCCTACCGCTCGCGCCTGCCGGCGCCCGAGGAGGTCACCGATCCGGGCTTCGCCACCGGCCGCGGCGTGACTCCCCGCCGCGAGACCACGACCCGGGACGGCCCGCGCGCCCCGTTCGGGTCGAGCGTGTGGTTCCGCCTCAATGTCGGCCGGCGCGACAATGCCGATCCGCGCCGCCTGCTGCCGATGCTGTGCCGCCGCGGCGACGTGACCCGCGAGGAGATCGGCGCGATCCGCATCTTCGACCGCGAGACCAAGTTCGAGGTCCGCGGCGGCGCCGCCGAGCGCTTCGCCCATACCTTCCCGCGCACCGGCCCGGCCGACCTTCAGGTCGAAGCCCTGGCGGGCGCCGAGGCCGAGGTGTCGCCGCGCCCGCGCCAGCCCCGGCGCAACAACCACGCCCGGCGGGGGTAAGACCAACGGTCGAAAGAAAACGACCTTTGGTGCCGTTCGCGAATTTTTGCCAAGTCTCGAATTGTCTCGAAGCCCACAATCCCGGACATCTGGGCTTGGCATCGACAAGTCGAGATGGAGCAACGGCCGCGTCAATCTCGGGCCTGCCCGGGATCGAATCGATGCGTCAGCATCGTCGGCCGTTGGTACAAGACCACCCCCTTGATCCCTCCCCCCTCTGCGGGGGAGGGTGCCCCGCGAAGTGAGGCGGGAGAGGGGACGCCGTTTCCGGAGAGGTCGCGACCGTGGTGTCGGGCACCTCGTCCTGAAGCGTCGCGCTGTCCCTCTCGGCGGGACTTCGTCCCGCTGCGCTCACTGCACTCGCCACCCTCCCCCGCAGAGGGGAGAGGGAATCGTGCCCGGCCAGCTCAATGAGGGCCCCGATGAGCGACACCGTCGAGATCCGCCACCGCGACACCACCGCCCGCCTCGCCCTCCACGGGGCCGAGCCGGTTTCCTGGCGGGTCGGCGGCACCGAGTACCTGTGGGAGGGCGATCCGGCACATTGGAACCGGCACGCGCCCTGGCTCTTTCCGGTCGTCGGCGCCTCTGCCGGAGGCGCCGTCACGGTGGCGGGCCGCGCCTATCCGATGGCGCAGCACGGCTTCGCCCGCGACAGCCTGTTTGCGGTGGTGGCGCAGGCCGGGGACCAGGTGACCCTGCGCCTGGCCGACACGCCGGCCTCCCGGACGTCCTACCCCTTCGCCTTCCGCCTCGACATCACCGCCACGGTGCGGGACGGGGCACTGTCCTTCGCCTGCGAGATCCACAATCCGGGAGCCGACCCGCTGCCCTACGGGCTCGGCTTCCACCCGGCTTTCCCGTGGCCCTTCGCCGGTGGTGAGCGGGCGGCCGGGGGCGGCTATGCGGTGCGCTTCGCGCATCCCGAGCGACCGGCGGTGCCGGAGGTGGGGGTCGGCGGGCTCCTGGTCCGCAGCGAGCGGACGCTGCCCCTCGCCGGCGACACCCTGCCCCTCGATCCGGCGATGTTCACCGAGGCCCTGGTCTTTCTCGACGCCCGCAGCCGGGCGATGCGCTTCACCGCGCCCTCCGGCGCCGCCATCGCCCTCGAGGTGGAGGATTTTCCCCATCTGGCGGTGTGGACGAAGCCGACCGCGCCGTTCCTGTCCCTCGAATGCTGGACCGGGCACGCCGACTGGATGGGCTTCTCCGGCGAGCTGGCGGCGCGTGATTCGCAACGCCTGCTGGCCCCGGGCGCCAGCGCCCGCCACGGCGTGACCTTGCGCTTCAGCCCTGCCTGACCGGGGCGTCAACCCGCCGTCAACCGGGTCCGGGGCCTACTCGGCTCCCCCAACCGGAGCCCGGTCCCCGATGTCCGATGCCGAACCCGCCGACCTGCTCCTGCCCGGCGCCCCCGACGTGCGGGCGGCCGCGATCGCCTGGCTCGACGGGCTGGCCTCGGAGCGGCGGCTGTCGTCGAACACCGTCGAGGCGTATCGGCGTGACCTGCGCCAGTTCCTCACCCATCTGGCCAAGGGGGGCAGGAACCCCGACATCCCGACCCTGATCGGGCTCAAGCCCCGCGACGTGCGCGGCTTCATGGCGGCGCGGCGCCAGGACGGCATCGGCGGGCGCAGCCTGATGCGGGCGCTGGCAGGCCTGCGCTCCTTCGCCCGCCACCTCGACCGGGAGGGGCATGGCAGCGTGGCGGCGCTCGCGGCAGTGCGCTCACCCAAGGTCGAGCGGCGCCTGCCCCGCCCGCTTCCGGTCAGCGCGGCGATCGCGATGGCGAGCCCCGACATCCGGGCCGGCGAGGAGCGCCCGGCCTGGGTGCTGGCCCGGGACGCCGCGGTGCTGGCGCTCCTCTACGGTTCGGGCCTGCGCATCTCGGAGGCGCTCGGCCTCACGCGGCGCGACGCGCCGACCCGCGGGATCGACGCCGTGACGGTGGTGGGCAAGGGCCAGAAGACCCGCAGCGTGCCGGTGATCGCCCAGGTCCAGGCCGCCGTGGACGAGTACCTCAAGCTCTGTCCCTACGCTTTGCCGCCGGAGGGGCCGCTCTTCGTCGGCGCCAAGGGCGGTCCGCTCTCGCCGCGCATCGTGCAGCTCGCCGTCGCCTCGATGCGCGGGGCGCTGGGCCTGCCCTCGACGGCGACGCCGCACGCCCTGCGCCATTCCTTCGCCAGCCACCTGCTGGCCCGCCAGGGCGACCTCCGGGCGATCCAGGAACTGCTGGGCCACGCCTCCCTGGCGACGACGCAGGTCTACACCAAGGTCGATGCCGCCCGCCTGCTCGACGCCTTCGACGCCGCCCATCCGCGGGCGCGCGCCTCCTGAGAGCGGGTCACTCCGCCGGAACCTCGCGGGCGCGCCCGAGGGCGACGTGCGGCACCAGGAGCGCGGTGGCGAAGGCCGCCGCGGAGATGAGCAGCACCGCCCAGAAGGTCTGGTGCAAGGCATGCTGGAGCACCAGGCGCACGGTCTCGGCCTCGCCGGGCAGGCCGCCCGCTGCCAGCGCCTGCTGGAGGCTGTCCGCCGTGACGGTGCTGCCCCCCGCCGACAGCCCGTGATTGAGCACCGCGCCGAACAAAGTGGCACCGAGCGTGCTGCCGAGGTTGCGCGAGAAGATGTTCGAGGCGGTGGCGCTGCCGCGCTGGGTCCAGGGCACGATCTCCTGGATCAGCATCAGGGCGGCGTTGCTGAGCAGGCCCATGCCGAAGCCCATGACGAGCGAGCCGATCCCGGCCTGGATCGGCGTGCTGCCGGGCCGGAGCGTCACGAAGGCCAGCGCGCCGAGCGGCAGCAGCAACCCGCCGGCGACCAGGATGCGGCGCAGGCCGAACCGGTGCAGGTTGCGCGCCGCCAGGGTCGCGCCCATCGGCCAGCCGAGCACCATCACGGTGAGCGCCATGCCGGCAACGATCGGCGTCTGGCCGAGAACGCCCTGCACGTACATCGGCAGGAAGGTGGTGAGCCCGATCAGCGCCATGCCGGCAAGCAGCGAGGTGGCGTTGGCGGCGGCGATCGGCCGGCGGCGCCAGATCGCGGCGTCGATCACCGGCTCTTGCGCCCGCCGCTCCTGGAACGCCAGCACCAGGGCGGCGATCAGCCCGAGGCCGGCGGCGAGGCCGACGACGGGCCAGCGCCCCTCGCCGGCCTCGGTCAGGGCCACCATCAGGCCCGCGACCGTCAGGGTGAACAGGGCGGCGCCCGCCGCGTCGACCGGCCGGCGCTCGCGCCGCTCGCCCTCGTGCAGGAAGGCGACGAACAGGCCCGAGGCGACGAGGCCGACCGGCAGGTTGATCCAGAAGATCCACGACCACGAGGCATGGGCGACGATGAAGCCCCCCGCCACCGGCCCGACCACCGCCGAGACCGCCCAGACGCTGGCGAGGAAGCCCTGGATCCGCCCGCGCTCCTGCGCGGTGTAGAGGTCGCCCACGATGGTCAGCGAGACCGGCTGGATCGCGCCCGCGCCGATGCCCTGGATCAGCCGGAACGCGATCATCGCCGGCATCGACCAGGCGAAGCCGCACAACAGCGAGGCGATGAGGAAGACCGCGATGCCGGCGAGCAGCACGGGCTTGCGGCCGTGGATGTCGGCGAGCTTGCCGAACACGATCGTGGCGGCGGTCTGGGTCAGGAGGAAGCCCGAGAACACCCAGGCATAGAGCGACAGCCCACCGAGCTCGCCGACGATGCCCGGCATCGCCGTGGAGATGATGGTCGCCTCGATCGCCACCATCGCCATCGCGGCCATGACGGCGGCGATCACGAGGGGACGGCGCGTCGTCCGGGAAGTGGTCATGGTCGCGGGCTTCGTCGGGCAGGGGAGGGGACGATGGCCGCAGCTAAACCGATCGGGCCGGAAAGCAACCGTCGCCCGGCGCAGGCCAGACCCGCGCCATCGTGACTCGCCTTTGTCTTACTCGGCGTAAGTCACCGGCAGTGCCGTCGTGTACTTGATTCGCTCCATGGCAAAGGCCGAGCTGACGTCGTAAAGCTCGACTGACTGGATCAGCCGCTTGTAGACCCGGTCGTAGGCCGCGATGTCGGGCACGACGATGCGCAGCAGGTAATCGATCTCGCCGCTCATGCGGTAGAACTCGACCACTTCGGGGATCGCCACCACGGCGGCGCAGAAGCGCTCGGCCCAGTCGGCATTGTGCCGGTTGGTCCGCACCGAGACGAACACCGTGACGCCGACCCGCATCCGGTCGGGATCGAGGAGCGCCACCCGGCGCTGGATCACCCCTTGCGCCTCCATCTTCTGGATCCGCCGCCAGCACGGCGAGGTCGATAGGCCGACCCGGGCGGCGATCGCCTCGAGCGAATCGGCCGCGTTCTCCTGAAGACACAACAGGATTTTCCGATCGAACTCGTCCACGCAAAAATTCTCCAATCTTCCGCATGATAGCGCAATCAGATTGCGCCTTCATCCGGAAGACAGGGAAATTTCGCAATCCGTCTTCGCGGCGTCCGTGCGATTCTGATTCTGCCTTCCAAGACCTCAAGACTCCCTTCGAGATCTCAAGACTCCCAAGGATCCCCGAGAACCGCCATGTCGAAGCTGTCCTTCTCCGAGCATCCGGCCTCCGTCGGCGAGACCTATTTCGAGCATATGGGCGTCGCCACCGGCTTCGGGCTCAGCATGATCGCCGGCGGGCTGGCCTGCCTGGTGCACGGGATCCTGCCCTTCGCCTTCACCAGCACCGGCTCGCGCACGATTTGTCGCCTGCACGACCGCATGGTGGCGAATCGCAGCCGCACCGCCCGGCACCGGGCCGAGGCCCCGTCCGCCGTCTCGGCCTGAGGCCCGAAGCCCCGGTCACGGCTTGACGTGTCCGGGGTATTTCCGGACCCTGGCTCCGACACGGTCCCGGCGGGCGCTCTCCCTGAGCGCCCGGACAGGGGCCGGGAACCAGGGAGAATCCGCCCATGCCGTTCCTCAGGCGCGCCCTCGGTGCGCTGGCCGTCGCGCTCGGCCTCGCCACGTTGCCTGCGAAAGCCGAGACCGGCGAGGTGCGCTTCACCCGCCAGCCCGGCCTGATCTACATGCCGATGGTGCTGGCCGAGCAGCAGCGTCTGGTCGAGAAGCACGTCGCATCGGCCGGCCTCGGCGACGTGAAGGTGAGCTGGGTCACCCTGACCAGCGGCGGCGCCTCGGTCGATGCGCTGATCTCCGGCAACGTCGATTTCGTCACCAGCGGCGCCACCAACCTGCTGCTCGCCTGGGACCGCACCCGCGGCGAGGTGAAGGGGCTGGCGGCCTCGGCCGGCGCGCCGATGATGCTCGTCACCCGCAACCCGGCGGTGAAGACGCTCGCCGACTTCTCGGCCAAGGACCGGATCGCGGTGCCGACCGTGAAGGTCTCGGCCCAGGCCGTGATGCTCCAGATCGCCGCCGAGCGCCAATTCGGCGAGGCCGGCCGCAACAAGCTCGACGCGATCACCGTGCAGCTCGGCCATCCCGATGCGGTCGGGGCGCTGCTCGGGGGCACCAGCGAGGTCAACA
This sequence comes from Methylobacterium aquaticum, assembly GCF_001043915.1. GTDB lineage: Bacteria > Pseudomonadota > Alphaproteobacteria > Rhizobiales > Beijerinckiaceae > Methylobacterium > Methylobacterium aquaticum. Next base: position 28,774 of record NZ_LABX01000183.1, read on the forward strand.
GCCACTTCTCGCTGCCGCCCTACCAGCAGATCGAGCTGAAGGACCCGAAGATCCACGTCGTGCTCAACTCCTACGACGTGGTCGGCGGTCCTCTGAGCAACGCCATCGTGTTCGGCCGCGGCAAGTTCATGGACCAGAACCCGAAGACGACCGCCGCGGTACTCGCCGCCATCGACGAGGCCAACGCGCTCATCCGCGACGATCCGAAGAAGGCGGCCGAGATCTACCTCGCCGCCACCAAGGAGAAGTTCGAGCCCGACGAACTCGTCGCGATGATGAGACAGCCGGGCGTCGTCTTCTCGGCCACGCCCTACGGCACCATGTTGCAGGCCGACCACCTGGTGAAGGCCGGGGTGCTGAAGAACCGGCCGAAGACCTGGACGGACTTCTTCGCCAAGGCGGTGCACGATCGGCCCGGCACCTGAGCCGGCCGTTCAGCGCGGCAGGATGTTCGATCCGGCGCGGCCGAGGGTCCGCTCGCCGAGGTCGCATTCCGGGGTGCTGGTGACCGGAAACGCGACGGCACCGGAGGCCGAGGCGCCGCCGGTGCCGTAGCCGTAGGCGGTGCGGCCCCAGCCGCTCGCCGCCCGTACCGGACGGGCGCCCGGGCGCGGCGCGGCGCCGACGACGTCGTGGTCGAACGGCGTCCAGAGGCGGCAATCGTAGCCGGGCAGGCCCGGCACGGCCGGGCCGACGGGGGCGCGATGTGGCGGAGCCGCGACGGCGAGGGTCGGCAGCAGGAGCGCGGCGATGATGACGGCGCTTCGGATCATGCCCTGGTCTCCCCGGCGCCTCGGCCGTGGGTCTGGAGATAGGCGGGTCCGGGCGGCGTGCCAACGGGTCATGGCAAGGGTCATCGCACGGGTCATGGCGATGTCGGATGAAGCCCGTGTGTCGGGCGCGGCGAGCCGCGTTCCCGCGCCAGCCGACCCAGCGTCACCCCGCCCTGGATCTCGTCCTGAGCAGCCGGCGATCGGAGATCGATGGGCCTCAACGGAGGAGCCAGGGATCTCGGAGGTTTCTGGAGCCTTCCGTCGAGGCTGCCGCAAGCGGCAGCACCTCAGGATGAGGTCCAGGATAGGATCGAGCGGATGCCGCCCTGCAATCGAGCCGGCAACTCGCTCTCGGACAACACTCAGTCCCGGCAGGTGATGCGGATCGGGCGGTCCGAGGTCTTCACGGCCGGGGCTGCCTCGATCGCGCCGGTATACTCGTCCTGGGCGGCGACGCCGAAGGAGGCCGACTTGGCGTAGCCCTGCGACTCGCACCAGGCATCCGCCACCACCTGGCCGCACTCGCCGCCGGTGGTCAGGCATTCGGCGACGCCGTAGCCGTCGCTGGAGGGAATCAGGAACGTCTTCTCCACGCCGGTGCCCTGCGATGCAGCCAGCGCCGGCACGGCGGAGACCAGGACACCGAGGGCGCTGAGGACGGCGAGCGTGCGACGCATGGGAAAAACCTTCTGAACGGAGCGGTCGGCATCCGGCTCCGGCGCGACACTGGGCTTGGGTGGTAAACAATCTCTCTACGCAACGTGCGAGCGCACCGGTTATGCAGGGTCCGACAGGGCTTTGCCCCCGCGGCGTCCGCCTTCTCGAATTGCTCACGGATTTGAGCTAACCCGGATCGGCTCATCCGGGCGTCTCACCCGTGCAACAGGCAGCCGCCTCGGTGGCCCGCGCGGGGGATGCCGGGGCGACCGGCCGGACGGGACCGAGCCCGATCCGGCAACGACTTAGAACCTCGGCCGGCGTCCCGCGCGGCGCCCCGGCCCGACCCCGTCCCGCAGGTGTTTCATGGCCTCGCTGTTGCGCCTCTACAACACGCTCTCCCGGGCCAAGGAGCCGCTCCGGCCGATCGATTCGGGCCGGGTGCGGATGTATGCCTGCGGCCCGACCGTCTACGACGCGGCCCATATCGGCAACGCCCGGCCGCTGATCGTCTTCGACCTGCTGTTCCGGCTCTTGCGCCACCTCTACGGCGCCGACGCCGTCGCCTATGCCCGCAACGTCACGGACGTGGACGACAAAATCAACGCCCGGGCGGCGGAGCGCGGCATCACCATCCGCGAGCTCACCGACGGGACGCTGGCGCAGTTCCACGATGACATCCGCCGCCTCGGCATCCTGATGCCGCAGGACGTGAACGCGCCGGGCAAGCCCCCGGCGATGATCGAGCCGCGGGCGACCGACCACATCGTCGAGATGACGGCCCTCATCGACCGCCTCGTGGCGGCCGGCCACGCCTACGTGGCCGAGGAGCACGTGCTGTTCGACGTGCCCTCGATGCCCGATTACGGCGCCCTGTCGCGCCGCCCGCTCGACGAGATGGAGGCCGGGGCCCGGGTCGACGTGGCGCCCTACAAGCGCTCACCGCTCGATTTCGTGCTGTGGAAGCCCTCGAAGCCCGGTGAGCCGTCCTGGCCCTCGCCCGCCGGGATCGCCGTCCCGGGGCGGCCGGGCTGGCACATCGAGTGCTCGGCCATGGCCTGGAAGCATCTCGGCGAGACCTTCGACATCCATGCCGGCGGCATCGACCTGGTGTTTCCCCACCACGAGAACGAGGTGGCGCAGTCGCGCTGCTGCTTCGGCACGCCGGTGATGGCCAATCTCTGGCTCCACAACGGCTTCCTCCAGGTCGAGGGGGAGAAGATGTCGAAGTCGCTCGGCAACTTCGTCACCTTGCGCGAGGTGCTGGCGGATTGGCCGGGGGAGGTCGTGCGCCTCGCCATGCTGCGCACCCATTACCGCCAGCCGATCGACTGGACCCTGCGCGGCCTGGAGGAGGCGAGCCGTACCCTCGACCGCTGGTACGACGCCACCGGCGACGTCGCCCCGGGCCCGGCGCCCGACAGCGTGCTCGAGCCGCTCTTGGACGACCTCAACACCCCGGCGGCCCTCGGCGAGGTGCACCGCCTCGACGACCCGGCGGCGTTGAAGGCCGGCGCCGGCCTGCTCGGCCTCCTCGGCCAGAGCAAGTCCGAGCGCGACCGGGCGGCGGTGGCGGCCTCCGGCGTCGACGCCGCGGCGGTGGAGGCGCTGATCGTCGCGCGCAAGGAGGCCCGCGCCCGCAAGGACTGGGCCGAATCCGACCGGATCCGCGGGGCGCTCACGGCGCTTGGGGTGACGGTGAAGGACAACAAGGACGGGACGACCACCTGGACGGTGGGCACGTAGGACCATAGGCCGAGAGGGGGGCGTGCCCCCCTCACGCCGCCGTCATTCCTTGACGACCGACGGCCACACCACCGCCTGCGCCACGATCACGTCGGTCCCGTTGAAGGTGCAGGAGGGCGAGCCGTACAGCCGGTAGCCGAGCGCCAGCGCCTCCGAGATCCGGCGGCAGAATTGGGCGTCGTCCTTGCCCGTGATCAGGCGGTAGGGCAGCATGTCGGCCGGAGGCTTCGGGTCCGAGGTGGTGGCCACTTTGTGCTCCCGGTGAGAGTGTTCGTTGATCCATCTGCCACCTCATCCTGAGGTGCCCACGGAGCGGGCCTCGCAGGAGGGCTCCAGGTCGCGCAGGGACATCTGGAGACCTCCTTCGAGGCGGCTTCGCAGCACCTCAGGATGAGGCAGAAACCTGGCGTCGCCGATCCCCGGCTCGGCGTTCGCGGCGCGGAACGGCGCCGAAGTTTGAGCATGGTCCGACCAAGCGGACACCGGTTGGTCTCAGAAAATGCGGCAAAATCAGAGACCTGGACTGGCATCTGATTGCAACGTGATCGGGTGTGCTGCGCTCGCTGGAGCCGCGAGTGCCGCCGGGGCTTCAGAACTTCGCATCGATCAGCGCCTCCGCCTCCGGCCGCGGCGTGGCCTTCCGGATCGCCTCGCGCAGCATCGGCACCGCCTGGTCCGGTTCCTCGGCGACGAGGTAGCTGAGGTCCAGCCCCTCGCGGATGAAGCCGGTGCGGCGCATGTGGTCGAGGAGGCCGAGGAATGGCGCCCAGAAGCCGGCCACCGAGAGCAGCAGGATCGGCTTGGCGTGCTGGCCGAGCTGCGACCAGGTCATCTGCTCGACCAGCTCCTCCAGGGTGCCGATGCCCCCCGGCAGGGCCACGAAGGCGTCGGACCGGTCGAACATCAGCTTCTTGCGGGTGTGCATGTCGGAGACCACGATGGTCTCCTGCACGTCGTCGAGCATGCGCTCGCGCGACTTCAGGAAGTCCGGGATGATGCCGGTGACGTGGCCGCCATGGTCGAGCACCGCCCGCGCCACGGTGCCCATCAGCCCGACATTGCCGCCGCCATAGACGAGGGCGATGCCGGCCTCCGCCAGATGGCGCCCCAGCGCCCGCGCCGCCGCCTCGAAGACCGGATCGGTGCCGAATCCCGAGCCGCAATACACGCAAACCGTCCGCATCGAGTCTCCACACCGTTCGCGGCCGAAACCGGCCGTTGCCACGCACTGCCCTGCGCCACGCAAGTTTCCGGCCGAGCCGCGCGATGCGCGCCGCGTGGTCTCGCCCCGCCAGTCCTGTTACTATGGGGGCGATGGCGTCGGCGTGTCGACCGGAGGCGAAAGGTCGCGCGGTCCCGCGGCACCATCGATCGGAGGGCCCGTGAGCCGGAGTGTTGCGCCATGACGACCGAGTTGCGAACGACCGAGCTGCGCAAGGGCATCGTCCTCGCGGGCGTCGGCGTCGTCGCCGGGTTCGTGCTCATCGGCGTCGCCGCCAGCGGCACGCGGCTGTTCTCGCTCGACGCGCCGGAGACGGCGCCGGCGGCGATCGCGCCGCAAGCCCCGGTGCCGCTCGCCGCCCTGCCGGCCAAGCCCGAACCCCCCGCCGCCGCGGATGGCGCTCCGGCCTTCGACGTCATCCGGGTCGAGCCCGACGGGGCGAGCGTCGTCGCCGGGCGCAGCCGGCCTGGGGCCGAGGTGGAGCTTCTGCGCGACGGTCAGCCCTTTGCCCGTGCCAAGGCCGACGAGGCCGGCAACTTCGCCCTGGTGCCGCCGGCCCTGCCGCCGGGAACCCACGAGATCACTCTGCGCAGCACCGCGCCGGACGGCGCCACGGCCGCCGGCCGGGCGAGCGCCGTGGTGGTGGTGGCGCCGGACCGCCGCACCCAGCCCCTGGTCGCCGTGACGGCGCCCGGCCAGCCGACCGCCGTGCTCTCGCTGCCGGGGAGCACGGCCGGAACTGAGCCCGCCAAGGTCGATCCGGCCAAGGTCGACCCGGCCAAAGCCGAGGCCCGGGGCGTGACCAAGGCTCCGGCCGGTCCCGCCCCGGTCAAGGTCGTCGGCGTCGATGCCGAGGCGGGGGGGCGGCTCTACGTCACCGCGCAGGGCGCCCCGAAGGCCAACCTCCGGCTCTACCTCAACGACACGCTGGTGGCGCCTGGCCAGGCCGGGCCCGACGGCCGCGTCGCCTTCACGATCGGCCGCGGGGTCGAGCCGGGCGATTACCGGGTGCGGATCGACCAGGTCGATCCCGCCTCGGGCGCGGTCAAGACCCGCGCCGAGACCGCCTTCGCGGTGCCGCCGCTTCTCGACCGGCCGGTCCCGGCCGAGGTCCCGGCCCGCAAGTCCCTGCTGCGCGGCGCGTCCCCGGGTGGCCCTGCCCCCGTGGTCGCTCCCGCCACGACCGGGGCGGGCGCGACCGCGACGGTCTCGGCGTCCCCGGGCGCGGAGGCGTCGCCGAATCCCGTCGATCCCGTCGCGGTGTTCGTGCCCGGCATCAGCACCGCGAAGGTCATCCGCGGCGACAACCTGTGGAGCATCAGCCGCCGGGCCTACGGCAAGGGCCTGCGCTACACCGTGATCTTCGACGCCAACCAGGGCCAGATCCGCGACCCGAACCGGATCTATCCCGGCCAGGTCTTCGTGCTGCCCGGCGAGACGTCGCAGGCGCGCGAGCCGGAGAGGCGCGGCTGATCCGCACGGGCGTTTCGGAGAGCGGGTTGTGTCCGGGGGCTTGCCAGGGCCGGCGGCCCCCGCCTCGCAGGCCCGGGCCGCGTCGGGCGCGCTGTCGCGCCGTCCCGTCCTGGCTTATATGCCGCCCGATCCCGTCCGGAACCGGTTCCTTGTCCACCACCCAGATTCCCCCGGCCGAGCCCGAGCGGCCCGGCCTCGTCGCGACCTACCGCCGCCTGTGGCCCTATCTCTGGCCCCACGGCCGGCCCGATCTTCAGCGCCGCGTCTTCACCGCCTTCGGGTTGCTGCTGGTCGCCAAGGTCGTCACCCTGGCGATGCCGTTCACCTTCAAATGGGCGACCGACGCCCTGGTGGCGGTTGTCGGGGCTAAGGACGGGGCCGTCCCGACCGGGATCTGGGCCGCGCCGGCCCTGATGATCCTGCTCTACGGCGCCACCCGGATCGCCATGGCGCTGCTGACCCAGGTCCGCGACGGGCTCTTCGCCAAGGTGGCGATGCATGCGGTGCGGCGCCTGGCGCTCCAGACCTTCCGGCACATGCACCAATTGTCCCTGCGCTTCCACCTCGAGCGCAAGACCGGTGGCCTGACCCGGGTGCTGGAGCGGGGGCGCAACGGCATCGAGGAACTCTCGCGCCTGATGGTGCTGACGCTGGTGCCGACCATCGTCGAGTTCCTGCTGGTGCTGGGCACGCTCGCCTACGAGTTCGACCTCCTCTACTCGGTCGTGGTCCTCGTCATGGTGGCGGCCTATCTCGGCTATACCTACAAGGCCACGGAATGGCGCATCGCCATCCGGCGGCGGATGAACGATTCCGACACCGACGCCAACACCAAGGCGGTCGATTCGCTGCTCAACTACGAGACGGTGAAGTATTTCGGTGCGGAAACCCGCGAGACCGCCCGCTACGACCAGTCGATGGCCCGCTACGAGAAGGCGTCGACCCAAACTTATGTCTCGCTCGCGGTGCTGAACGCCGGCCAGGCGGTGATCTTCACGATCGGCATGAGCGTGGTGATGTGGCTCGCCGCCCGCGACATCATGGCCGGACGGACGACGATCGGCGGCTTCGTGCTGGTCAACACCATGCTGGTGCAGCTCTCGATGCCGCTCAACTTCATGGGCATGATCTACCGCGAGATCAAGCAGGCCCTGATCGACATCGACGACATGTTCAAGATCCTGCATCGCAACCCCGAGATCGCCGACCGGCCGGGCGCCGCCCCGCTCGCGATCACCGAGGCGGTGGTGCGGTTCGAGGACGTGCACTTCGCCTACGTGCCGGAGCGGCCGATCCTGCGCGGCATCAGCTTCACGGTGCCGGCGGGGCGCACCGTCGCGATCGTCGGGCCGTCGGGGGCCGGCAAGTCCACCCTGTCGCGCCTGCTGTTCCGCTTCTACGAACCGCAAGCCGGCCGCATCACGGTCGACGGGCAGGACATCGCGGGCGTGCAGCAGGAGTCGTTGCGCGCCGCCATCGGCATGGTGCCGCAGGACACGGTGCTGTTCAACGACACGATCGGCTACAACATCCGCTACGGCCGCTGGGAGGCGAGCGAGGCGGAACTGCGCGAGGCCGCGACCCTCGCGCAGATCGACCGCTTCATCGCCGCCCTGCCGGAGGGCTACGACACGCCGGTGGGCGAGCGCGGCCTGAAGCTCTCGGGCGGCGAGAAGCAGCGCGTCGCCATCGCCCGCACGATCCTGAAGGGGCCGCCGATCCTGGTCCTCGACGAGGCGACCTCGGCCCTCGATTCCTTCACCGAGCGCGAGATCCAGGATGCCCTCGACCGGGTGAGCCGGGGCCGCACCACCCTGGTCATCGCCCATCGCCTCTCGACGGTGGTCGGCGCCGACGAGATCATCGTCCTCGACCAGGGCCGCATCGCCGAGCGCGGCACCCATCTGGCGCTGCTCGCGCAGGGCGGTGTCTATGCGGCGATGTGGAACCGCCAGCGCGAGGCGGAGGCCGCCCGCGAGGCGCTCAAGCGCGCGGAAGCGCAGGAGGGCGAGAGCCTGCGGCAGCACCTGGAGCCGGGCGAAATTCAGGGCCCGGTCGCCAAGGCGCCGGAGCCGGCCTCGGTGGCGTGAGGGTCGGGGCGGCCCCCGTCCTGCCACCGCATCGTCCTGCACCTCATCTTAAAGGGCGGCCGGCGAGACTATCGCGATCTCGCCGGATCCCCCCATGCCGACCACCACGCTCCGCACGGCTCCTCGCTTCAGCCTCGGCCTCGCCGCGGCGCAGGTGCCGGCCGCCGCCGCCGCGCTGCTGCTCTCGGCCTTCCTGCTGTTCTCGGTCCAGCCGCTCTTCACCAAGATGGTGCTGCCGCGCCTCGGCGGCAGCCCGGCGACCTGGTCGGTCGCCCTGGTGGTGTTCCAGGCCCTGCTGATGGGCGGCTACGTCTACGCCCATCTGCTCACCCGGTGGCTCGGCATCCGGCCGGCCCTTGCGGTCCATCTCGGGCTGATGCTCCTCGCCGGGCTCGCCCTGCCCATCGGCGTCCCGGCCGGCTGGGGCCGCCCGCCGGCGGAGCATGAGGCGCTCTGGCTCGTCGGGCTGTTCGCGTCCGCGATCGGGCTGCCGTTCTTCGCCCTCTCGGCGAACGGCCCTCTCATCCAGGCGTGGTTCGCCCGCTCCGGCCATGCGCGGGCCGACAACCCGTATTGCCTCTACGCGGCCTCGAATATCGGGTCCTTCGCCGCCCTCGTCGCCTATCCTCTGCTGATCGAGCCCGTCCTGCCCCTGCGGGTGCAGGCCGAGGCGTGGCTCGGCGGCTTCGTCGTGCTCGTCCTGCTGATCCTGGCCACCGGCTTGTCCTCGGCTTCGGGCGGGGCGGGTCTCTCGGGTGCGGGTCCTTTCGGGGCGGGCGCCGGGATGCCGGCCTCGGCGGCGCCCGGCTGGCGCCGTCGCGGCGCCTGGATCGGCCTCGCCCTGGTGCCCTCGGGGCTCCTGGTCTCGGTCACCGCCCATCTCTCGACCGATGTCGCGGCGGCCCCCCTCCTCTGGGTGGTCCCGCTCGCGCTCTTCCTCCTCACCTTCGTGATCGCCTTCCGGGATGGGATGGTCCTCCCCGGCTCCGGCCCGCGCGGCCGGGCGCTGCTGCGCCTCCAGGTCTGGGGCACCGCGCTCGCCCTCGCGAGCTTCGTCGTCGGGTTCGGCCTGTGGGGCGGGCTTGCGCTCCATCTCGGCCTGTTCTTCGTCTCTGCGCTGATCTGCCACGCCACGCTCTACCACCTGCGCCCGGCCCCGGACCGGCTGACCGAGTTCTACGTCTGCGTCTCGCTCGGCGGCGTGCTGGGCGGCATCGCCTGCGGGCTGGTCGCACCGCTCGTGTTCTCGCGGGTGGTCGAGTACCCGCTCCTGATCGTCGCCGCTCTCGCGTGCCGGCCTGGCTTCCTGGCGGGCGGCACCCGCACCTGGCTCGCCGCCGTGCGGCCGATCGCCCTGGCGGGCGCGGGTGCCGCGGCGGTCATGGGTCTGGCCGGGACGATGCTCGACGTCGCCGCCCTGCCGCAGCTCCTGGCGCTGGCGGGGGCGGGCCTGCTGGCGGCGAGCTGGCGCGACCCGCACCGCCTCGCGGTGGCGGGCGTGCTGGCCCTTGCCGCCGGCCTTTTCGCGATGCGGGCGGACGCCGCCGTGAGCGTGCGCTCGTTCTTCGGCATCCACCGGATCGTCGAGACCGCCGACGGGACGACCCGCCTGCTGATGCACGGCACCACCGTGCACGGGGCGATGCGGCTCGGCCCGCCTGACGGCCCGCCGGAGCCCCTGGTGTACTACACGGCTCCGGGGCCGATCGGCACGGCGATCCGGTCTGTCCGTGCGGCGCAAGGCGGCGCCCTCGGCGCCGTCGCGGTGGTGGGTCTCGGCACCGGCAGCCTCGCCTGCCACCGGCGCGGGGCAGAATCCTGGCGCTTCTACGAGATCGACCCGGAGGTGATCCGCATCGCCCGCGATCCGGGGCGGTTCCGCTTCCTCTCGGAATGCGGTCGCGACATGCCGGTGGTGCTGGGCGATGCGCGCCTGACCCTCGCCGATGCTCCGGGCGGGCTCGGCCTCCTGGTGATCGACGCCTTCTCGTCCGACGCGATTCCCGCCCATCTCCTCACCCGCGAGGCCCTGGCGCTCTATCTCGAAAAACTGGCCCCGAACGGCGTGCTGGCGATGCACATCACCAACCGCCACCTCGACCTCGCCCGCATCCTGGCCCGGGTCGGCGCGGAACTCGGCCTGTCGACCTACGTCGCCCGCGAAGCCTTCCCGTTCGATCCGGTGCGGTTCCGTGCCGCGGCCACGGTCGCGGTGCTCGCCCGCGATCCCGCCGATCTCGGCGCCGTCGCGGCCGATCCGGCCTGGACGCGGATTGCGCCGGAGAGCGACCGGCGTCCCTGGACCGACGATTTCTCCAACATCCTCCAGGCGATGGCCGACAAGCTCGCGCTCCCGCGCGCTTCTGGCGATTGACGCGAAGCCACGCGCCTGCCATCCGCGGGGCGCCGGACCGGCCGTTCGCGGCCGGCGAGAAAGCCCGAGGACTCATGACCGACCTGTTCGAGACGATCCGCCGCGTGCTGGTGCCGATCCACAAGGAGGGCTACCCCTTCATCGCGATCGGCATCGTGCTGACGGTGCTCGCCGGCACCTTCGTGCAGTTCCTCGGCTGGATCTTCCTGCTGCTCACGCTGTGGGTCTGCTACTTCTTCCGCGACCCCGAGCGGATCGTGCCGGTCGGCGACGGCTTGGTGATCTCTCCGGCGGACGGGCGGGTGAACCTCATCAGCACCGTGCTGCCGCCCTCCGAGCTGGACCTGCCCTCGGTGCCGATGCTGCGGATCTCGGTGTTCATGAACGTGTTCGATTGCCACGTGAACCGGGTTCCGGTCACCGGCCGGATCGATCAGGTCCATTACACCCCGGGCCTCTTCCTCAATGCCGAGCTGGACAAGGCGAGCGAGGGCAACGAGCGCAACGGCCTCGTGATCGAGACCCGGCAGAACGGCGAGCCGGTGCGGATCGGCGTGGTGCAGATCGCCGGGCTCGTGGCGCGCCGCATCGTCGACTGGGTCAAGCCCGGCGACGATCTCACCGTCGGCGACCGCTTCGGCCTGATCCGCTTCGGCTCGCGGGTCGACGTCTACCTGCCGGCGGGCACCCGCGTGCTGGTCGGCCTCGGCCAGAAGGCGGTGGCCGGCGAGACGGTGCTGGCCGACCTGCGCGGGACCGGCCCGGTGCGGCAGTTCCGCCGTACCTGACAGGGGAGCGACCCGCCATGGACGACCTCTTCCCGCCCTTCGCGCCGGAGCCGAACGAGCCCAAACCGCGCCGGTTCAAGCCGGTGCCGGTGCGGATGATCATTCCCAACATGATCACCCTGATGGCGGTCTGTCTCGGGCTCACCGCCGTGCGCTTCGGCTTCGAGGGCAAGTTCGAGCCGGCGGTGATCGCCATCATCGCCGCCGCGGTGCTCGACGGCGTCGACGGGCGGGTGGCGCGCCTGCTCAAGGGCACCTCGCGCTTCGGTGCCGAACTCGATTCGCTGGCCGATTTCGTCAATTTCGGCTGCGCCCCGGCGCTGATCCTCTACACCTTCGTCCTGCACAACCTGAAGTCGCTTGGCTGGATCGTCGCCCTGATCTTCGCCATCGCGATGGCCCTGCGGCTGGCCCGCTTCAACGTGATGCTGGACGATCCCAACCGGCCGGAATGGAAGAAGGACTTCTTCGTCGGCATGCCGGCCCCGGCCGGCGCGCTGACCGTGATGCTGCCGCTCTACCTGCACTTCCTCGGCTTCGAGATGGTGCCGAGCCTCGCGCCGGTGGCGCTGATCTACATGCTGGTGATCGCCCTCCTAGTGATCTCCACGGTGCCGACCTTCTCGGGCAAGACGATCGGCAAGCGCGTGCCGCGGGAATACGTGCTGCCGATCTTCGTCGTGACGGTGGCGGCGTTCGGCCTTCTCATCAGCTTCCCGTTCGAGATCCTGGCGCTCCTGAGCATCGGCTATCTTGTCGCGATCCCGATCGGTGCCGCCCAGTACCGGCGCAAGCTCAAGGCCGAGGCGGCACAAGGGCCCTCGCTCCCGAGCGACGAGGCGCCGGCGGCCTGAAGCCGGGCAGGGATCGGTCGATCCCCACCCTGCCACGCCTTCCGGACGGACGTCCGGAAGGCGGATTATGCCACCGGCCCAAGATGCTGACGCGTCGGGCCGTTGACCGATCTCGAATTGTCGATGCCAAGCGAGAGCACTGCCTGATCACGTTGCAATCGGGCCGTGCTCTCAGTCTTTGATTTTGCCACATTTTCTACGACGAACCGGTATCCACTTCGTCGGAAAATGCTCTAGAGGCTTGGCGAAAATTCGAGAACGGAACCAAAGGTCGTTTTCTTTCGACCGTTGCTATCACTCCATCATGCCCATCAGGTCGCCGATTCGCACGTCGCGGATCGCGTCGAGGGACATGCCCCCACCGGCACCGGCCATGCCGCCCATCATGCCGCTGAGCCCGCCGAGGCGGTTCATCCAGTACATCGCCTGCCGCATCTCCGAGGAGCGCCCGCCGAGGCCCGCGAAGCCGGCCATCCGGCCGGTCCCGCTCCGGCGCCGCACGGCGGCGGTGCGGACGGTCCGGGGCTGGGCCGCGATGCGGCGCGGACCGGCGTGCCGGATCGTGGCCGGGGCCTCCGCCCGGGCGACCGCGCCGGACCGCACCATCCTGCGCGGGATCAGCCGCGGCGCGGCAGCCGGCGCGGGAGCCCGCTCGACCTCGGCGGTGCGCTGGGCCGGGGCCTCGGCGGCGTCCATCACGGAACGGCAGGCCGTGCTGAGGCTCGCCTTCTCCCGTCGCAGGCACGACGTGATCGCCCCGACATTCGGGATGTGCGACGAGCACAGCCGCATGGCGTCGGAGGTGCAGGCGGCCCGTTGCGCCGCCGTGCCCTGAGCGAGGGCCGGTGTCACGGCCAGGAGCAGCGAGGCGGCTGCGGCAAGTGAAGACAATCTCATCGTCGGGGTCTCCTCCAAGCGGGAGAGGGAGCGGCTTCCGGGGGAAGGCCGTCCCTGCTGTGCACCGGCGGCGGACCGGCCGCGGTGTGACGACGCACGCGCTATCGATCTCACATCTCGTCTCGTCTTGCGGAGATTGGTGCCCTCCTCCGCTCGACCGGACGAGACTGGTCCTTTCCGGATGCGATGTCGAGCTGTCACGTGGTCGTCATCCCGGTGAGCGAGGCCGGTGCCCGGCTCGTGCCGGGACGACCTGAGACGACGGGCCGCGGAAAGCCGGTCAGGTCCGCCGGGCGACCAGGAACAGCCTCGGAAAGGGCAGCAGCACCCGCCCGTCCTCCTGTGCCGGATAGGCCCCGCGCAGGGCCGCCTCGTAGCGGGCGAGGTAGGCGCTCTGCTGCTCCGGGCCGAGGGGCGCCAGGAACGGCCGCAAGCCCGTCGCGCGCACCCACTCGACGATGCCGCGATGACCTTGCAGCGGATGGACGTAGGTGGTGCGCCACAGATCGACGGTGCAGCCCGCCCGCGACAGCCAGGTGTCGTAATCCGGGAACCCGCCGAGCGTGGTGCGGGCGCCGGCGGCAGCCGCCAAAGCCTCACGGAACGGCGATTCCTGCGCCACCTCGCGCATCAGACGGTGCGACGGCTCGTCGAGATTGTCCGGCATCTGCACGGCGAGGCAGCCGCCCGGCGCCAGGACGCCGGCAAGCCGCGGCAGCAGGGCGGCGTGGTCGGGCAGCCATTGCAGCACGGCGTTGGCGAAGATCAGGTCGGGCTTGGCGTCCGGCTCCCAGGCGGCGAGGTCTGCCTCGACGAAGGTGATGGCCGGCAGGGTGCGACGCGCCTCTTCCAGCATCGCGGGCGAGGAATCGAGGCCGGTGATCGCCGCCTCGGGAAAGCGTGCGGCCAGCAGGGCGGTGCTGTTGCCTGGCCCGCAGCCGAGATCGATCACCCGGGCGGGCGCGGTGAGTGGCACCCGGGCCAGCAGGTCGGCGGCCGGCCGTGTGCGTTCATCGGCAAATGTCAGGTACTGGCCCACATCCCAATCAGTCATCGGACAGACTCCCCGCCGCGCGTCCCCGCCCCAGCTTAACCGAGAGGGAGCCGCCCGCGCGACGCCGTGCCGTGCCGTGCGCAGCTGGTCCCCCAAACGGAATTCCCTCTGCGGAGACTCGGACATGATCGAAGAATTCAAGAAATTCGCCCTGCGCGGAAACGTCGTCGACCTCGCGGTCGGCGTGGTGATCGGCGCGGCTTTCGGGGCCATCGTCACCTCGCTGGTGCAGGACATGATCATGCCGGTTGTCGGGGCGATCACCGGCGGGCTCGATTTCTCGAACTACTACCTGCCGCTGTCCTCGAAGGTGCAGAGCGGGATGGCCTATGCCGAGGCCAAGAAACAGGGCGCGGTGATTGGCTACGGCCAGTTCATCACCGTGGCGCTCAACTTCCTGATTGTCGCCTTCGTGCTGTTTCTGGTGATCCGCGCGATGAACCAGCTGGTCCGGCGCGAGGAGGTGAAGAAGGAGGACCCGGCCGACGTGAAGCTTTTGACAGAGATCCGGGACCTGCTGGCAGCGCGGCGTTGACGCTCACCGCTTCGCCGGCAATTCCCGCAGGATGTCGTTGAGGGCATCCTCCACCGCCTCGCGGCCGGTGTCGTGGGCCTTCAGGCGGCCTTCGAGGCGGCGCAGCTGCGGGGTGAATTCGGACGGCAGGCCGGGATCGCCGAGATAATCCGGCTTCTCGGTCTCGGCATTGTAGGCCGAGCGAAGCTGCTGCCCGAGATGCTCTCGCACCGGTTGCGGCAGTGCGGCGTCGTGGTTCTCGTGCGGGTCGGAAGGCATCGGGATCCGTCTCGTTGACGTCTGTGGCGCGGGTGTCAAGCCATTCGCGGCGACCATCAACAGAAACGACGATCTCGGGATTTCGTTGCAGATCCCGGCGCAATGGCTGACTGAATATCATGCCGTCGAACAGCAAAAAGCCCCGGTTCCGCACCGGGGCTTTCTGAGGACGAAGGACGCGTCGCCCGAGGGCGGCGCACGAGAGCGCTTCACGATCGCGTTGCCATCGCGAAGCTTCTCTAGCCCTTTGATTTTGCCGCATTGTCTACGACGAACCGGCATCCGCTTCGTCGGAAAATGCTCTCACCGTTCGTCGATCAAGCGTCAGTCGATGACCTGCACGATGCGGCGGGTGCCCGGATCGACCAGCACGACGCGATCATTGACCACGGTGTAGCGGCGACCGCGGATGCCGTACTCGGACGGGACCTCGTAATAGCTCACGCCCGAGGAGGGCAGCACGGTGCCGACTGCGACATCGCCGTTCCAGTCATAGGAGCGGTGCTGGCGCACGGCGTAGGTGCGGAAGCGCGGGCGGTCGTCGACGCCGAGGAGGCCCCCGACGGCGCCGGTCGCGGCGCCGACGGCCCCGCCGACGATGGCACCGACCGGGCCGGCCGCGGCCGCGCCGTCCTCGGCGCCGCGCTGCGCGCCGCCGATCAGCCCTTGGGCGTGGGCGGCCATCGGCAGCGACAGGGCGAGAGCAGCGGCGGCCAGGAAGGTCTTCTTCATCGGATCGGTCTCCGTTTCGTCCAATCTACCCCGGTCGAGCGGGGCAGCTTTCGGGGGGAGTAACGTCGACTGACGCGAAACGGTTCAATCGTGCGGCGGAAAAAGTCGCCGTGAATCCCGCAGGACCCCTCCGGTCCGGATCAGGCGTCCTTCTGCATCGCCGACTGGATCAGCCGGTCGGTGCCGAGATCTTCCTCATCGTAGCCCAACAGTTCGGCCAGTCGGCCGCGGGCGCGGCTGACGCGGCTCTTCACCGTGCCGACCTTGCAGCCCATGATCGCCGCCGCCTCCTCGTAGGAGACGCCTTCGGCGCCGACGAGGACCAGGGCCTCGCGCTGGTCCGGCGGCAGCTTGGCGAGCGCGCTCTGGAGGTCCTCCACGTCGAGCCGGTCGCCCTGGTGCGGGGCGGTGGCGAGGCGGGCGGCGTAGGACCCGTCCTGATCCTCGACCTCGCGCACCCGCTTGCGATGGTCGGAGTAGAAGATATTGCGCAGGATGGTGAACAGCCAGGCATTCAGGTTGGTGCCGGCCTGGAACCGGGCCCGGTGCTGCCAGCCCTTCAGCAGCGTGTCCTGCACCAGGTCGTCGGCCCGGGCGGGGTTGCTGGTGAGCGACAGCGCGAAGGCGCGCAAGGACGGCACCGCCTGGAGCAGCCCGTCGCGGAATTCCGGCAGGACGACCTCGCCCTGCGCCTTGAGCGCCGCTTCCAGGCGCGCGATGAGATCGGCGAACCGGTTGTCCGGATCGGCGTCGCCCAGGGCCTCGTAGGTGGCCCGGAGCTGCGTGCCGAGATGCGACCGGATGCTGGCCGACAGCCCGGGGCGGTCTTCCGCCGACCGGTTCGGGGCCGACGGATTCGGGGCAATGTCTCGCGTCATGGCTCTCGCGTCTGCCTGTCGTCAGGGAGATGGGCCCGGGGGCCGCGACCGGAAAGGGAGAGCTTAGCGACAAACGGGCCGGAACCGATAGGGCCCCGCGACAGGGTCGATGACGCGGCCGGCGCCGCGTCAACCCCCGGCGCCGGCGCCGGTCTCGTCGCCGTCCGGCACGCCGAGGCGGAAGGCCAGCACCTCGCCGGGGGCGAGGTCGGTCCAGCGCTCGTCGCGGGTGAGCGGGCGAGTCGCCACCACGGTCACGATGTCGTCGGGGGTGGTCTCTTCAGCGAAATCCACCCGCCAATCCTCGTCGATCAGCGTCGCGGTGCCGAACGGCGCCCGCCGGGTCAGGGTGCACAGGCGCTTGCCGCAATGGGCATAGAGGGTGCGGCTGTCGGAGAGCAGCATGTTGAACACCCCGAGCCCGTGCAGTTCGGTGCAGAGTTCCCGCACCGCCCCGTCGAGCCGGGTGGGCTTCGGCAGCGTGCCCCAGCGTTCCTCGAGCCGGCCCAGCATCCAGCAGAAGGCGTGCTCGCTGTCGGTGGTGCCGACCGGCTTGAAGCGGCCGAGCGTGAGGCGCTTCACGCCCTTCAACTGGCCGTTATGCGCGAAGGTGAAGGTGCGGCCCCACAATTCGCGGCTGAACGGATGGGTGTTCTCCAGGGACACCCGGCCGCGATTGGCCCGGCGGACATGGGCGATCACGATCCGGCTCTTGATCGGGTATCGCCGCAGCAGCCGGGCGATCTCCGAGCGGGCGCTCGGCTCCGGGTCATGGAAGCTGCGGCTTCCGCGGCCTTCATAGAACGAGATGCCCCAGCCGTCCTGATGCGGTCCGGTCTCGCCCCCGCGGCGCGCCAGGCCCGCGAAGCTGAAGCGGATGTCGGTCGGGACGTTGGCGCTCATGCCGAGCAATTCGCACATGGCGTCCCTCATAGCCCCGCGCTGGTGAGCGGGGAGTGAACGCGCTCAGCCGCGCGAGAGGTAATCCACCAGCGTCATCGCGAACAGGATCCCGACCCAGAAGAAGCCGATGCCGGCAAACAGCTTCACCAGCGGCGGCTCGTGGCGGACCTCCATCGAGACCAGGAGGATCGTCACCACCATGGCACCCGCCACCAGAAGCTCGACGATCCAGACATGCGGGAAGGGGAGGGTGGCGCCCAGAGCCACGTTGATCCCGAGCATCGCCAGGAGCGCACACGCCGTCAGGACCGGCTCGCGCATGTGCCGCCAGAGGATGCGGCGCTCGTCGTGGGTGCCGAACACGGGGGGCCTCCTACCGGTTGAGCACGTAGAGGGTCGGGAAGGCGATGATCCAGATCAGGTCGATGAAGTGCCAGTAGAGTCCGAAGATCTCGATCCGGTTCTGGTGCTGCGCCAAGAAGCCCGGCCGGCTCGCCTGCCAGGTCATCACCAGCAGGAGGGTGATGCCGGTCATCAGATGCAGGCCGTGGAGGCCCGTCGCGACGTAGTAGAGATTCACGAACAGCCGCGAGGGCGGCGAATCCTTGAGCGCATAGGGCCGGTCGGACAGGAACGGCATCATGTGTTCGTGGTAATCGGCGTAGTACTCGTAGCCCTTGAGCATCAGGAACAGGGTGCCCAGAGCCGCCGTGGCGAGCATGAAGCGCACCATGCCGCGCTGCCAGCCGAGTCGCGAGAGCTGGATCGCCCCCGACATGGTCAGGCTGGAGCCGATCAGCACGACGGTGTTGGTGGCGCCGATCCAGACCTTGAGGTGCCGCGCCGCCGCCTGGACCGCCTCCGGGTGGAGCAGGCGCAGAATCAGCGCGGTCAGGAACAGGCCGGCGAAGAGCAGCAGTTCGGTCAGCAGCCACGCCCACATGCCGAGCACGGCGGCGCGCTTCTGCTGCTCGACGGTCGCGAAATGCGAGACGAGCTTGACGCCGACGGGCGCGTCGGTGGCTCCCGCGCTCACGAGTGCTGCCTCCCGGTCTCCTGGGCCTGGAGCGGGTAGTCGTAGGGCACCTTCGGCGCCACCGGCTCGGTGAGGAAGTTGTGGGAAGGCGGCGGTGACGGCACGGTCCATTCGAGGCCCCTGGCATCCCAGGGGTTCGCCGGCGCCCGCTTCCCGAACCAGATCGAGTAGACGAGATAGACCATCGGGAAGAGGTAGCCGACCGCCAGGATCGTCGAGCCTGCCGATGACAGGATGTTGAGGAACTGGAATTCCGGCGGATAGACGTGGTAGCGCCGCGGCATCCCGAGATAGCCGAGGATGAATTGCGGGAAGAAGGTGACGTTGAAGCCGATGAAGATCAGGAAGGCGGAGATCCGGCCCCAGGCCTCGATATACATCCGCCCGGTGATCTTCGGCCACCAGAAATGCAGGCCGCCGAGGAAGGCCAAAACCGTGCCGCCGACCATGATGTAGTGGAAATGCGCCACCACGAAGTAGGTGGCGTGGACGTGCTGGTTGATGGCGAGGGTCGCGAGATAAAGCCCGGTGAGGCCGCCGAGGACGAACAGCCCGATATAGCCCATGGCGTAGAGCATCGGCGTGTCGAGCTTGAGCGAGCCCTTGTGGATCGTCGCGGTCCAGTTGTAGACCTTGACCGCCGACGGCACCGCCACCGCGAAGCTGAGCACCGAGAACGCCACGCTGGCGAAGTCGCTCTGCCCGTTGACGAACATGTGGTGGCCCCAGACGAAGAAGGTCACCGAGGCGAGCCCGATCGCCGCGTAGGCGACGAACTTGTAGCCGAACAGCTTCTTCTGCGCGAAGGCCGGGACGATCTCGGAGATCACCCCCATGCCCGGCAGCACCATGATGTAGACCGCCGGGTGCGAGTAGAACCAGAACAGGTGCTGGAACAGCACCGGATCGCCGCCATAGGCCGGATCGAACACCCCGATATGGAAGGCCCGCTCGGCGATGAGCAGAATCAGCGCCACGGTGATGACTGGGGTGGCCAGCAGGAAGATCAGGCTGGTGGCGTAATGGGTCCAGACGAAGATCGGCAGCCGGAACCAGGTCATCCCCGGCGCCCGCATGGTGTGGATCGTCACCACGAAGTTGAGGCCGGTCAGGATCGACGAGAAGCCCACGATGGTGACGCCGATCAGCGCCGGCACCACCCAGGTGTTCGAGAACGCGGTGGAGAGCGGCGTGTAGAAGGTCCAGCCGGTATCGACGCCCCCGAGCACCACGCTCGCCAGCGTGAACAGCGCGCCGGTCATGAACACGTACCAGGAGGCGAGGTTCAGCTTCGGGAAGGCGAGATCCCGCGCGCCGATCATCAGCGGGATCAGGAAATTGCCGAAGGTCGCGGGGATCGAGGGGATCAGGAAGAACCACACCATCACGACCCCGTGGATCGTGAACAGCTTGTTGTAGGTGTCGTTGGTGAAGACCTGCCCGTCGGGCACCACCAGCGCCAGGCGCACCAGCCCGGCCGTGACGGCCCCGATGACGAAGAAGGCGGTGATGCTGGCGAGGTAGAGCAGGGCGATGCGCTTGTGGTCGGTGGTGAAGAACCATGAGCGCAGGGTGTGCTCGGCATGCAGGTAATCGGCGCCATGGCCGAGGCGGGAATCCGGAGTGTGGGGGTCGCGCAGGGCTGGCCCGCCGGTGATGGTGCCGCTGGTCATCGAACGGACCTCATGGACTGGCTTGCTGCTGCGCCGTCGCGCCCGCGCTCTTCAGGTAGGCGACGAGACGGTCGAGGTCGTCGGGCGGGATCACGGTGCGGAAGGCCGGCATGACCTGCTTGTAGTCGGCGGCGAGCTTCTGCCGGTTCGGGTTCAGGATCTTGTCGCGGAGATACGTCTCGTCGGCCGTGACGGTGCGGCCATCCGCGAGCCGGACCTCGCGGCCGTAGAGGCCGGCGAGCGACGGCGCCCGGACCTTGGCGCCGGGATCGTGGCAGGCGCCGCAGCCATAGGACTCGTAGACGACGCGGCCCGCCCCGGCCTGGCCGCCCTGCTGCGCGCCGGAATTCTGCAACCAGGCGGCGTAATCGGCCTGGGTCATCAGGGTGAGCGTCCCGTCCATTGTCGAATGGTCGGTGCCGCAATATTCCGAGCAGTAGAGCCGGTAGCTGCCGGCGCGGTCGGCCTTGAACCATAGCTCGGTGTAACGGTCGGGCAGCGTCGCCATCTGCATCCGCAGGGCCGGCAGGTAGAGGTTGTGGATCACGTCCTGGCTGATCATCCGGATCCTGATCGGCTGGCCGATCGGCAGATGCAGGTCGTTGATCTCGGACTGGCCGGTCGGGTGCTGGAACTTCCACATCCATTGCCGGCCGATCGCCTCGACCACCATGGCATCGCCCGGCACCTGCTTCGAGATAAAGAACAGCCGGGCGCCCCAGACGAAGAAGATCAGGGTGAGCAGGAACGGGATCAGCATCCAGCTGATCTCGATGAGCACGCTGCGGGTGTTGCCGTGGTGGCGGTCGGCCTGCTCGCCCTGGCGGTAGCGGATCGCGAACCACGTGATCGCGACGAAGACCGGGACCGTGAGCAGGAGGGTGAGGACCGTGAAGGCGAGGATCAGCCAGTCGGTCTCGACCGCGGTGGCGGAGGCCGCCGGCGGCCACAGCCGGAGCGCGAGGTCGGTCGGGTTCATTGCGCGGGGGCTCCGCCGGCGGGCGGCAAGGGATCCACGGCGGAGGGATCGAGGGCAGGGGAATCGAGGGCAGGGGAATCGAGGGCAGGGGAATCGAGGGATGTTCCGGCGATCAGCTGCATCGCGCGCGCGACCGGGATGCGGGCGTGCCCGTCGGGGAGCGGCGCGTAGGTGGTGAGCTGCGCCCTCTCCCGCGCCTCCTGGCGGGCGAGGTCCTCGTAGGGCGCGCCCTGGAGGTTGGGCGGCGGCGGCTGCACCTTGGCGGTCTGCTGCGGCGTCAGGGGCGGGGTGCCGCCGACATGCCAGACGCCGAACAGGTGCATCATCAGCCCCACGGCGGCGATCGCGACGGCGACGGAGCCGGCGAGCCCCGCCACCACGAAGGCGGTGCGGCGGACATCGACATCCTCGTCCTCGAACCCTTCCGGGTTGTGCGGGCCGTGGTCGGGCTCGGGCGGCGCCACGGGCTTGACGCCGGCAAGCCGCAGGAGGCCTGCCGCCGCGACGGCCGAGAGCAGGGCGAAGGGGCCGGGCCGGGTGATGCCGCCGCTCATGAGACCTGGCCCCGCAGGCGGCGATCGACCGGGCCGTAGAGGCCCCCGGCGACGCCCACCACCCCGATCAGCGCCAGCGCGTCGGCCCAGGTGAATTGGAACGCGCCGCGGAAGCCCGGCGTGACGAGCCAGAAGATCTCGGCCCCGTGAAGCACCAGGATCAGCAGGGCGATGCCGGCGAGCAGAGCCGGCCGGCCGGCATTGCGGCGCGGCACCAGGACGATGGCTGCCAGCACCATCACGCCGATCCCGGCCCAGAGTCCGAGGCGGCCGAGCGCCCCGTCCCGGGCGAGGTACCAGCGCGCCTCCTCGGGAAGATTCGCCGACCAGACGGTGAGGTACTGCGCGGCATGGACGAAGCCCCAGATCGCCAGCAGCACCAGGATCGGATCGGCGAAGGCGGCAGCGGTGCGCTGGTCGCGGCCGGGCCGGCCGGAGGAATCGCGCGCCGCGATCAGGGCTGCCGCCGAGACGGCGAGACCCGCCTGAATCGTCATGACCAAGAGGCCGAAGGCCGTCGAGGCGAGGCCCGGATCGGCCGATTGCACCCAATCCTCCGCCGCCAGCGTGCCGGTGACGGTGGTGAGGATCAGGCCGAGCACCGCCTGGCTCCGGCGCCGGGCCGCCGCCGGGCTTCCGGGCTCGGCGGCCGGGCGCCGGAAGATGTTGGCGAGCCAGAGCCAGACCGCCAGATAGACGAGGCTCCGCAGGATGAAGAACAGAGGCGTGAACCACAACGCCGCAAAGGGGGTGCGCGGCGGCAGGCCGCGATCCCACGGATAGAGGCCATTGAGGCTGAGCAGCACCGGCAGCAGCAGCAGGCCGGCAATGGGAAGCAGGCCGAGCAGGCGGCGCAAGGATGCGGCCATCGGTCCGGCGGCGAAGCCGGCGAGTTCGAGCCCCATCAGCAGCGGCAGGGCGCCGACCGGGAGCGACACCAGGATCAGCCAGGCGGCGAGATAGGACGGCATCACCGGGCTGCCGGTGACGCCGGCAAGCGCGCAGATCCCCAAAGCCGCGGCGCCGAGGACGAGGGAAATCGGGCGACGGCTCATCATTTGCCCCCCGGACTGGTCTGGCCCGCCGCGGCGACGGCGGCCTGATCCTCCGCCGGCAGGCTCGCCAGCGTCGCGCCCTGGCTCAGTTGCAGGGCGCGAAGATACGCGACGATTGCCCAGCGGTCGGCCGGCGGCACCTGCGCGGCGTAAGGCAGCATGGTGCCCTTGCCGTTGCTGATCACCTCGTAAAAATACCGTGCCGGGGCCGCCCGCAGGCGGGCTTCGACGAAGGCCGGCGGGCGCGGGTAGCCGCGCTGCACGATCAGCCCGTCGCCATGCCCGGCGCCGCCGTGGCAGGGGGTGCAGAAGATGTCGTAGCGCTCCCGGCCCCGCGCCAGCAGCTCCGGGCTGGCGGAGGCCGGATGTGGCACCGGCCGGTCCGGGCTGTTGCGCGGCACGGTACCGGGCGGCGGCAGCCGCATCGTCTGGTTCTGCGGGAAGAACGGGTTGCTGTCCCAGGTCTTGGATTTGGGCTGGCTCACCATGTTGGCCTGGTCGCAGGCCGCGAGGGCGAGAGGCAGGACGAGGAGGACGCGCTTCACAGCGGCACCCTCCGGATCGTCAGCGGCCGGCCTTGCGGCAGCCGCGCCAGGGCCTGCTCGATCCGGGCCGGGTTGAAGCGGGGGCCCGCGGCCTCGAAGGCGAGGAAGAAGCGGTCCTCGCTGGCGCGGGTGAAGCCCGGGATCGCGAAGGCCGGGTGGTTGAGCCGCGGCAGGCGGTTCTGGACCAGCAGCGCCAGTAAAGCGGTCAGCCCGCCGCAGAGCGTGCCGAACGACACGCTCGGCACCAGGAAGGCCGGCCAGGAGAAGCGGGGCCGCCCGCCGACATCGAACACGTAATCGACGCCGGACGCATAGAGGCACAGGCCCATGAAGGCGAGGCCGCCGGCAAGCGCCGCCCCGAGGGCGAGGAGCGGCAGGATCCCGGCCGGACGCCCGAGACTCTCGGCGACGCGGCGCATCGGCACCGGGCCATAGGTCTCGATCCGGGCGCCGAAATCCCGCTCCTTCAAGGCACCCGCCGCCGCCGCGAGGGCGCCGGCATCGTCGAACTCGGCGCTCACGCCCCAGAGCCGCGCCTGGGCGCTCTCGGCCGGAACCGGCGCCCGCTCGCCGCGCGGCCGCCCATCCCGGTGGCTCTCGGCGACACGCCGCGTCTCGGCGATCGAGACCATCGGCAGGGTGCGCAAAGCCAACAGCAGCAGGGCGAGGAACAGCCCGATGGTGCCGGCGAGCGTGGCGAGGCCCCAGACGCCCATGGAATAGGGATGGGCCGAGGAGGGCAGGAAGTCGTGGCTGAGCGTCACGATCAGCAGCATGAAATGGTCGCCGAAGCTGCCGATGGCGGCGGCGAGGCCGACCAGCGCCACGACCCGGCCGGAGCGGCGGAAGGCGGCGAACCAGAACAGGTGCACCGGCAGCAGGGCGAAGACCACGATGATCCAGAATGCCCAGGCATGGGAGCCGGAGAGGCGCCGCACCAGCACCGCCCGGTCGTAGGCATCGCCGTGCAGCAGACCCGAAAAGATCTCGGTGGCGTAGCAATAGGCCGAGGCGAGCCCGAGACCCAGCATCAGGTGGGCCATCAGGGCGATGTGCCGCTCGGTGATCAGCGCATCGAGGTGAAGCGCCCGGCGCACCAGCACGGTCAAGGCGGCGGTGACGCCGACGCCCGAGAGGAGCGAGGCGGCAAGGAAGCTCACCGGCAGCAGCGTGTCGTGCCAGCCCGGCAGCACGCTGCCGGCGAGCATCACCGAGGCCCCGGTCTGGAGCGAGACGACGAGGACGAGGGCGAGCGCCGACAGGGTGCGGGTGGCCATCAGCCAGCGCTCCCAATGGGTCGACGCCCCGCGCCAGCCGAGCGCCAGGATGCCGTAGGTCTGCGCCTTCATGAGCGTGAGGCGCCGGGTCCGGCCGCGTTCGTCGGCTTCCGCCAGCGCCGCCTCGAAGGCGCGGTCGCGCAGGGTCGCGAAGTCGGGAAGCAAGCCGACATACCACAGCCCCAGACAGACCCCCAGGAAGCTGATGATGTCGATGGCATCCCAGACCAGCGGCGAGCGGAATTGCGGCCAGAGCGCCAGGGTGTTGGGGTAGGGCAGGGTCCAGTAGAACAGCCAGGGCCGCCCGAGATGGATGATCGGGTAGAGGGCGGCGGACGCGGCGGCCAGGATCGCGGTCGTCTCGGCGATGCGATCGATGCCGGAGCGCCAGGACGCGCCGGTGAGGCGCAGGATGGCGGAGGTGAGGAGCGCCCCGCAGGCGATGCCGATCCACCAATCATAGGCGACGATGTCGAGCGCCCAGACGACCGGGTTGTTGTTGTGCCAGATGCCGACGCCGTTGATGAGCAGCCAGGCCAGCGTGACGGCGAAGACGCCGAGGAGCCCGCCGGCGCCCGCAAAGGCGATCCACCACGCCCGCGAGGGGATGCGGGACGAGGCGCCGGTGACGGCGCGGCCGATCGAGGCGAAATCCTCGCCCTTGCCGAGGAGGCCGGCCCGGGCCGGTAAAGGCGTGACCGTCCCGCTCACAGGGCGCTCCCCGGTGTGACGGCGGCATCCTCGACCAGCCGGGCGAGGTAGGTGGTGCGCGGCTTGGTGTTGAGTTCGGCGAGCAGGCCGTAATTGCGCGGATCGGCCGCCGCCGCGGCGACCCGGCTGCCGGAATCGCGCAGGTCCCCGAAGGTGATGGCCCGGGTCGGGCAGGCGCCTTGGCAGGCGGTTTGGACCGCCCCGTCGCGGATCGGGGCGTGATCTCCCATCGTCGACTCGATCCGTGCTGCTGCGATCCGCTGGACGCAGTAGGTGCATTTCTCCATCACGCCGCGGGCCCGGACGGTGACCTCCGGGTTGCGCTGCTGCTGCTGCACCGGCGCCGTGTCGCCGGAATAGTCGAGATAGTTGAAGCGGCGGACCTTGTAGGGGCAGTAGCTGGAGCAGGCCCTTGTGCCGACGCAGCGGTTATAGACCATGAGGTTCAGCCCCTCGCGGTCGTGGAGTGTCGCTTCCACCGGGCAGCCGACTTCGCAGGGCGCCTGCTCGCAATGCATGCAGGGCACCGGCATGAAGTGGGTTTTCGGGGTGTCGATCCCGCCCTCGTAGTAGCGGTCGATCCTGAGCCAGTGCAGCCAGCGGCCGAGAGCCACCTCCTCCCTGCCGACGACCGGGATGTTGTTCTCGGCCTGGCAGGCGGTGACGCAGGCGTTGCAGCCGATGCAGGCATCGAGGTCGATCACCATGCCCCAGGCGCGCTCGGAGCCGTAGCGCCCGCCCGGCGAGGTCGGGGCCGGGGGATAGAGCGAGGGCAGGGCCGCGCGGGAGGCGACCGGAGCGGTTGAGCCCACAGTCTGCACGCGGACGATGTCATGCCCTTCCATGGTGCCGTGGTCCTGCGTCGTCACGGGCGGCGCCGTGCGGCCGGTCTTGGCCAGCGTCGCCTCGGCGAGGCGCCAGGGTGTGGCGCTGGCGCGCAACGGCGAGGCACCGTAGCCGAGCCCGTCCGCCAGCTGCTCGGGAATCCGTCGGCCGTAGCCGAGGACGACGGTGACCGAATCGTCGGCCTGGCCGGGCTGGATCCAGACCGGCCCCTCGATCCGCCGCCCCTCGGCCTCCAGGGTCACGACGTCGCCCTGGCGCAGCTCCTCCCGCTCGGCCAGGCTTGCGCTCACCGCGATCACGTTGCCCCATACCACTTTCGTCAGGGGTTTCGGGAGTTCCTGCAACCAGGCGAGGTTCGCGAGGCTGCCGTCCCAGACACTGGCATCGGGCCGGAACAGCACCTCGACCCGCCGGGCCGGGCCGGCTGGCGAGGGCGCGGGACGGACGGTGGCCACGGTGGCCGGCAGGGCTGCGCCGACGGCCTCGGGCGCGAGCGCGGTATTCTCCAGAAACCCCGCTTGCAGGAACGCCTCGCGCCGCGCCGCCCAGGCGGCCTCGGTCTCGTCGGGCCGGCGCCAATGGGCGTCGAAGAGGGCGGCGCCGTCCTTCGCCTCGGCATCGGTCAGGATCGACAGGATCTCCGGACCTGAGCGGCTGTCATAGAGCGGGCGGATCGTCGGCTGGATCAGCGTCACCGTCCCGTCGAGGGAGCGGGCATCGCCCCAGGCTTCGAGCGGGTGGGCGAGGGGCAGGTTCCAGTCGCAATGGAAGGCGGTCTCGTCCGGGTAGAGCCCGGCATGGATCTTGAGCGGAACCCGCGCGAGGGCGGCGAGGAATCCGAGATCGCCCGGCGCGTCGTAGACGGGGTTGACGTCGAGCATCACCAGGACCTGCACCTCGCCCCGGCCCATCGCCTCCGTCAGGGCCGACAGGGGCTCAGGCCCGAGGACAGGCACCGGTGCGGTATGGAAGACGGTGCGGCCGGTATTGCCCAGCGCCGCGTTGAGGCGGTGGACCTGCGCCAGCAAGTCCGGCCCGGCCTGGGTCCCGGCGAGCACGATTCCGTGGCCGCGGGCCGTATTCAGCGCCGCGAAAGCCTTCTGGCGCCACGCGGCGGCCGGGCCGCTGCGATCCTCTGGCGTACCGCCCCCGGCCTCGGCCAGGAGGTCGCGCACGAGGGCGTCGAGGCCGTCCGAGCCGAGGGCCAGGGGGGAATCGGCCTTGGCCGAGGTCAGGTTCGGGCTCGGGCCGGCATGGTGGAGGGTCAGCAGGCGCCCCTCGCCGGCGGCCCTGCGGCGGGCCTCGATCCAGTCCCGCGCCTGCCCGACCTGGCCGGGCCCGGGATCGAGCACGTCGCCGTCGAGCGAGACGACGATCCTGGCCTGGTCGAAGCGCCAGCGGGTCTCGAGCGGGCGGCCATAGGCGCGGCGGGTGCCCTCGTAGAGCGCGTCCCGCCCGACCGGGGCCGAGACGTGCCAGCGCATGGCCGGGAAATCCCGGCGCATCGCGGCGAGTTGCGCGGCGAGCGAGGGCGAGGTCACCGGCCCGGTGACGAGGTGGAGGCCGCGCCCGCCCTCCGCCGCCTTCAGCGCCGCGAAACGCCCGGTCATCGCGGCGCGGAAGGCCGGCCAGGAACTCGGCCGGCCGAGATGCTGCGGGGTCTGGAGCCGGAACGGATCGTACAGGCCGAGCACCGAGGCTTGAGCGAACACGTCGGTGCCGCCGCGGCTCCAGGGATGCTCGGCATTGCCCTCGATCTTGAGCGGCCGGCCGTTGCGGGTGGTGACCGTGATGCCGTTGGCGAAGCCGTCGATCAGGGCCGCCGAGGCATAGGCGAGGGGGGCGCCCGGGACGATCCGCTCGGGCTGGCGGACATACGGGATCTCTTTCGAGCGCCCGTCCGGCTGGCCGCAGGCGGCAAGCCCGCTCATCGCGAAGGAGGCGGCCATCAGCTTGAGGAAGCCGCGCCGGTCGGGAGCGGCGGCCAGCCGCGCGGCGGCCGGATATTCGGTGTCGAGGAAGGCCCGGAACTCGGGCGACTCCGCCACCGCGTCCAGGCTGCGCCAGAAGGCCGGGCCGTCGCCGCCGGCGAGGCGGGCGCGCAACTCTGCAATGCCGCCGCTCATCGGTGGCAGATCCCGCATTCGGTCAGCCGCTCGCCGCCGCGGATATGGTACTGGCGCACCAGGTCCGGCCCGAGCGTGGCCTGGTTCGCCGGCGGGCTCCAGGTCATGGTGAGGATCTGGTCCTTCGGCCGCACGTATGTCTCGGGGTTGCGGTGGCAATCGAGGCAGAAGCTCATCTCGAAGGCGTTGGCCCGGTAGGTGAGCTGCATGTCGGTGACGCTGCCGTGACAGGTCGAGCAGCCGATGCCGTTGGTGACGTGGACGGCGTGATTGTAGTAGACGTAGCCCGGCAGCTTGTTCAGGCGGGTCCAGACCAGGGGCTGGTCCTTGGCGTAGCTCGCCCGCACCGGTTCCAGCATGTCGGAGCCGGACCAGATCTGGCTGTGGCAGGTCATGCAGGTCTGGGTCGGCGGGATTCCGGCGGTGGCCTGGGTCTCGACCGTGGTGTGGCAGTAGCGGCAATCGATCTTCAATTCGCCCGCATGGTGCTTGTGGCTGAACGGCACCGGCTGGGCGGGCGCCACCCCCACGCCGGTGACGTAGGAGGAGCGCACCAGCCCCGCCCCCACCACCGGCAGCGCCGCCAGGCAGGCCGCACCGGTGAGGAGCGCGAGGCGCAGGAGGGCATCGGCGCCCGGCGCGAAGAGCTGGCGCACGGCGTCAGGCCCCGGTCCGGGAGAAAGCCGAAGCGTCATGACGCAAGGCGGGTTTCACGCTCTGCACGCCGTCCTCGTCATCACGCTCTACGCAGTTCGCCACGATGCAGGGCTAGGTGGCGCAGCGCCCGGCCCCGGCCAGAGGCCGCGTCTGCGAGAAGGGCGGAATGTCACAGCCGGGCGGTCGAGCGCCGCGTCAGATGTCCCCGACCATCAGGGCCGCCCCGGCACCGTAGCCGGGCGGCGGCACCTCGGGGATCGGCCGGAAGCCGTGATGGCGCCAGAAGCCGGCGGCGTTGCCGACCGCGACCAGCACCATCTCGGCCACGGCGCGCCTCCGGGCCTCCGCGCGCATCAGCCCGACGAGTTCGGCCGCGGCGCCGCGGCCCCTCGCGTCCGGGAGCAGCGCCACGTCGTGGATGCACCAGGCGCCTGCCGGCGCGGGCAGGGCACCCAGGAGGGTGTCGAGGTCCGGCACCGAGCGCGCCCGCCAGGGATGGCCGACGGCGTAGCCCAGCAACGCTCCATCGTCGGCGACCAGCGCGAAGCATCCCTCCGGGCACAGCCGCAGGCGCTCGGCCATCACCGCGTCGTCCTCGGGGTAATCCGGGTGGATCAGGGCGGCGATCCGCGAGGCCGTGGCGAGGTCCGACGCCCGCAAGGGGCGCCAGCGGGGGCTGGTCATGCTCAGCGGGCGGCCTCGTACCGGAAGGCCGGCGCGGCCTGGAGGTCCGCCTTGGTCAGCCGCACCTCGGCCTCCGCCACCGTGCCGTCGGGGCCGGTCGCCAGCACCGTGGCGCGGCCCCGCGGCGCGGGCGCGGCCACCGAGCCGGTGGCGTCGTCGACGGTGCCGCTGCGCTTGGCCGGCACGGCGGCAAGCGCCTGGTCGGTCACCCGGGCGCCCGGCATCGTCTCCGGGCCGGCGGTGTTCGCGGCGGCCTCGCTCGGGGCGCGGCCGGGCGTGGTGTGGGAGCTGTCTCTTATACAGCACTCCGAGCCCACGAGAATCCTGAGGATATCGTATGCCAGCTTCTGCTTGAAAAAAAAAAA